>CATYIV010000001.1 GCA_958407465.1 uncultured Collinsella sp.
GCCACCGCGCCGCCCGAGGGGCTGTTGGCGAGCGAGACGGAGCCCCCGTGGGCGCTCGCGGCCTCGGAGGCGGCGTGGAGGCCGAGCCCGTAGTGGCGGCCTCCGTCGCGCGAGGAGCGGGAGGAGTCGTCTGTGAAGAGGCGCTCGCAGCCGCGTTCGAGGGCGGCGGGAGAGAAGCCCGGTCCGTCGTCGGCCACCTCGATGACGAGGTGGCCGCCCTCGACGTCGCAGGAGACCGCCACGCGCGAGCGCGCGTGCTCGGCGGCGTTGGCCACGAGGTTCGCGGCGGCTCGCGCCAGGGCGGTTCGGTCGAGCGGGGCCTCGGGCGCGCCCGCGACAGCGGGGCCCGTGGTCGCGTCGAGCGTCACGCCTCGCGCCCGGGTGATCTGGGCGGCCTCGGCGAGGACCTGCTCGCAGAGCTCGGCCGGCCGCATGGGGGCCCTCTCCGCCCCGCCGGACCCGCGCGAGGCCTCGATGAGCAGGCGCACGTAGCCGTCGAGCCTTTCGACACTGCCGGCTATGTCGCGCGCGGCGGCCGCGAGGTCGGCGTCTTTCTCGTCTTCCAGCTCCTCCGCCACGAAGTCGGCGTTGGCGCGCAGCACGGTGAGCGGCGTCTTGAGGTCGTGGGCGAGCGACGCCACCTGCTCGCGCTGCCCCCGCTCCGCGGCCCAGCGGGCCTCGAGCGACTCGGCGAGGGAGGTCCGCATGGCGTCCATCGCGGCGAGGACGTCGTTCACCTCGCGCACGTTGGTGCTGCCGACCGCGAAGTCGAGATCCCCCGCGCCGACGCGCCCCGCCGCCTCCGCGAGCGGCGCCATCTTGCGCGAGATCACGCGGCTCGCACGGCGCGCCACGAGCGCGAGCGCGAACGCGCTTCCCGCAGCGGCGCCGACGAGCATGAGGTTCTGCGGGTTGGGAAGCAGGCCGGCGAGGTCGCGCGAGACCCACTGCGGCAGGTACTCGCTGACGAGTGCGCAGGCCCCGCCGCCCTTGAGCGGGAACGCGGCGTAGGTGAGGCCCGAGCCCCCGCCCTCGATCTCCACTGTGCCCGGATCCGCGGCGAGTGCCGCACGGGCCATTTCCGTCGCGTCCTCGAGCCGCGTGCCCTCGAGGTCTGTCATCAGCACGTATCCGTCCTTGTTCAGGATGAGGTAGCGGTACGCCGTCGGCACGTCCTGCTGCCCGCAGACGCCGTCGCGTGCCAGGCCCTCCGCGACCTCGCGCGCATTGGCCGGCCCCCAGCTTGCCTCGTAGACGAAGCCCGCGTTGATCGCCGCGGAGAGCGCCATGAACGCGGCGAGCCACGCCGTGGCGACCGCCGCGAACGCGTAGGCGAAGTAGCGCGCGATGACGAAGGAGAGCGGCATGCCCCCGCGACCTCGCGCTCCGGTCCTCAGAGCTGCCACTTGTACCCCATCCCCCAGACGGTCGCGATCGGATCGGCGCCGGCCTCGGAGAGTTTCCTCCGGGCGCGGCTGACCTGCATGGATATGGCCGCGTCGTCGGCGTCGCTCTCCCAGCCGAGCACCGCCTCGCGTATCTGTGCGCGGCTCATGACCTGCCCGGGGTGGCGGGCGAGGTACTCGCAGATGGCGTACTCGGTGGGCGTGAGCGGCACGGCCTCGTCGCCCACGGCGAGGCCGCGCGCCCCGAGGTCGATCCGCACCTCCCCGAAGGAGAGGGCGTGCGAGCGCGGCCGGCGCTCACGGCGTAGATGGGCCGCGACCTTGGCGCGCAGCTCCGCGGCCCCGAAGGGCTTGCGGACGTAGTCGTCGGCGCCCAGGCCGTAGCCGGCCACGGCGTCCTCCTCGGCCACGCGCGCGGTCAGGAAGATGATGGGCCCGTCGAAGTCCGGGCGGATCTGCCGCACGAGCTCGAAGCCGTCGAGCCCCGGCATCATGACGTCGCAGAGCACGAGGTCGAAGCGCGAGAGGTCCATCTCCAGGACCGCCGTCGGGTCCGCTGCCTTGACGACCTCATGGCCGTCGCGGCCGAGGACGCGCGCGAGCGCGTCGAGGATCGCCCGTTCATCATCCACTGCCAGTATCCTCGCCATGTTCGACCTCCTGAAACTCCCGTCGGCATTGTACTTGCGCCGCGCTCAGCGGTCCAGAGCCCCGCGCGCAGCCGCGGGCGCGGGCGCCCACATGGCGATCTCAGGGTTGGGCAGCACGCGGTCGGCGATCGAGCGCAGCGCCGACCCCCAGCCGGCGACGAGCAGGGCATTCCCGCCCAGGACGAGCGCTGCGGAGAGGAGGGCGAGCACGGCGGCGAGCGGCTTCCTACGCATCTGCCCTCCCGTCCTCGAAGCGGCAGAACCAGGCGATAAGGACGGCGGCGGTTGCCAGGGTGAGCACGAGGCCAGCGAGCGCAGTCGTGAGGAGAGGGCCCGCCGCGCGTGCGGCGTCGATGAAGGCCTCTACCCCGAGCGACCCCAGGCGCGCGGGCCAGGCGAGCGGCACCCAGCTCAGGGGCGTCGCCAGGGCACCGGTGAGCTCGCCGGTCATGAGGCCGTGTGCAAGTCCGCCCACTGAGAAGAACGCGAGGAGCACCCCCGCCGCGCCGGCGCCGATGGTGGCGTTGCGGCCGAAGCGCAGAGCCACGCCGAGCCCCAGCGCGTAGAGGGGCAGGCTGCCCAGCACGATGCCCGCCCAAGTGGCCGCAAGTGGAGCGGGCCCGAGCGGCAGGCGCCCGGCAACGGCGAGCACGGCCCCGAACACGCCGAGCGCCACGGCCAGCGCGCCCGCGCCGAGCGCCGCAAGGGCGAGCAGCTTCGCCGCGACGGCGCGCCCGCGCGAGGGGACTGCCGTGAGGTTGGCGAGGCGCCCGGCAGCGCGCTCCTCGTCCACGGCGAGCCCGCAGACGATGGCGGACATGAGCGGCATGAGGGCGCCGAGGAACTGGGCGTAGGCGTCTGCGCCCAGCGCCGGGTCCCATCGGGCTATGGAGAAGTACTCGCCGCAGGCAAGACCGGCTGCCAGGCCGCAGACGAGGTGCACTGCCGTGAGCGGGGAGCGCGCCAGGCGCAGAGCCTCGGAGAGCAGGGCCCGCGGGAGAGTCATGCGCGGCGTCGGGTCGGAGAGTCGTGTCATGGCCATCACCTCTCCTCGGAGCGTGCGAACCAGGCCGCGCCCGCCGCCGTGAGCGCGGCGAACGCGAGCGCGCAGACCGCAAGGCCCGCCAGTGTGAGCATGCCGTTCGCCGTGAGCGCCCCGCCGAGCGCCATGTCCGCCGCGAGTGGCTCGCCGCTCGGCAGCACGGGGATGAAGTTCGTGGGGATGACCATGCTCGCCGACGGCGGAAAGAGCTGCGGCAGCGGCACCAGCGACCAGGCGAACCCACCCACGAGCTGCGCGGCGAGCGGGCAGAAGATGCCCGCGAGCATGCCGAGCCGCGTCGTGAGGAAGAGCCCTGCGGGGATCATCCACGCCGCGGTCACCGTGTTGGCGAGCGCGCAGAGGAGCATCGTGAGCGTGCCCGCGGCCGTGAGGCCCTGCGAGGAGAACGCCGAGCCCGCGAGGTAGATGCCGAAGACCACGAGGTTCGAGAGCGTGCAGAGCGCGAGGCACCAGAGCGCCTTGGCCCACCAGGCGCGCCCGAGTGGGAAGCCCAGGCCTAGAAGCCCCCGCATCCGCGTGCGCGCGTCCGCCCGCGCGACGCAAGCCACCACGAGCGAGAGAGCCACGGGCAGGAAGAGCGCGTACCAGTAGTTCCACGCGCTGAAGATCTGCACGCCCCGGTAGGGCATCGCGCCGAGCAGCGGCATCGGCAGCGCCATGAGCACGGCCAGGCGAACCGGTGCCGCGTGGCACGACTTCAGGGCCTCAGCGCGCAGGCCCGCGAGCAGGCCGCCTTTCTCGCCCGTCATGCCGCCACCTCCCTGCGCGCTCGTCGCCCCTCCCGGCAGACGCTCATGAAGAGTTCCTCGAGGTCCTGCCCGGGTCGAAGCGCATCCTCGTAGGCGAGGCGCCCCCCGTAGATGATGCCGATGGTGTCCGCCATCTGCTGCACCTCTGAGAGGATGTGACTCGAGACGATCACCGTCGTGCCCGCCGCCGCGAAGCCGCGGATCTGGTCGCGCAGCTCCTCGATGCCGATGGGGTCGAGGCCGTTGGTGGGCTCGTCGAGCACGAGCAGGCGTGGCCGGGCGATCAGCGCCAGCGCGAGCCCCAGGCGCTGCCGCATGCCCATCGAGAAGCGCCCGGCGCGCTTCTTCCCGGTATCCGCGAGGTCCACGGCGGCGAGCACCTCATCTACACGGCTCTCGGGAAGGCCCAACAGCGTGGTGCGCACGCGCAGGTTCTCGCGCGCGGTGAGGTTGGGGTAGAGCGGCGCCTCCTCGATGAGGCTGCCGATTGCGTAGAGGTCCTCGCGGCGCCAGGCGTGCCCGGCAAAGAGGATCTCCCCGGCCGTCGGCCGCAGCATCCCGCAGATCATCTTGAGCGTTGTCGACTTGCCGGCGCCGTTGGGGCCGAGCAGCCCGTACACCTCGCCCTCGCGGATATGAAGGCTCACGTCGGCCACGGCATCCTGCGCCTGGTCGCCGCGGCCGAAGCGCTTGGTGAGCCCGCGCGTCTCGAGCATGTAACCCATGGGTTCGTCCTTTCTCTTCCGGGCGCGCGGGCCGAGTCGCCGTGCCCGCGCGCCTTACCTTTCGGGTTCACCATCCATGGTGGGACGCGTTTCTAACGAAGCCGTAACGGCCGTTGGGCTCTTTTGACGCCAGCCCTTCTCGACCCGTACGCCACTCATGGTATGTTTACGCGATAACAAGGATGGAGGTGCCCGTGGCACGCAATAAGTACCTGGAGGAGACGGTCGAGAAGATCAGGGGCGACGGCCCAGCGAGTGTTATTTTGCGAGCTATGCGCATCGAAAGCGATCTTTCGTGGTATAAACTACTTGCCGGAAGCCGCGGCTTTCAGAGTACGGCTTACGTGTACGTTTAACCTCCGTGGGCGACGGGGTGCCGCAAGGCGTAGAATATCGCCCACCTGTAGGGGCCTGCAGCGATGCGGGCCCCGCCTCGTATGAAGGGGGCGTAACCGATGAAGATCGTATCCATCTCCCAGGACTTCTTCGACCTCGTCGAGGGCGACCGCGAGCTCATGCTTAAGCACAATCGCCCCTGCATCGTGGTGGTGAGGCTGCGTTTCCGCGGGAAGCGCAGGGACTTCGCCGTGCCGCTGCGCTCCAACATCGCCCCTAACGTGCCCAAAGACCAGTACTTTGCGTTGCCACCCCGCCCCACGACGCGCCCCGGCTGCCGCCACGGCATCCACTACATCAAGATGTTCCCCATAACCAAGGCCTACCAGCGCCGCTTCAGGACCGAGGGCTCGGCCTACTACGAGACGCTCCAGCGCATCATCGATGGCAACACCAAGCGTATTGTCTCCGAGTGCCAGGCGTACCTCGACCGCTACGAGCGCGAGGGAAGGCCTCGCTTTGCCGTCGACATCGACCGCATCGTGGGGCTGCTGGAGGGCGAGAAGTAGGGCACCTCGGCTCAGTCTCGAGCCATGTGGAGTCGCTCCGCATTTTTGAACGCCGCGTGTGCGTCCCAAATACTTGAGAAACAAGCTGTGAAGTGCGGTGGCGCGCCCGTGCCCGCGCGCAGCCATCTCCATCAGCGGCTACGCGGCGTCGGCTTCAAGTGGAACTGACGCCGCTGCTGTATATGGTTTGCCTTGCTGCGAATGGCGATCAATGCCCACGATGCTTCTGTTTGCGCTTCAGTTTTCTCTGCTCGTAGCGCGCCTCCGCCTCATCCGCGCGACGCTGGCTTCTTGCTTGAGCCGACTCCCGCTTCATCGCTTCTCTCTGTGCCGCGAGCGCCTGCTGCGCCTTGGTGCTCATCGCTGGCCGCTTGAGGGTTTTCGCCGCCTCGCGAGCGCGCCGCTTGGGGTTCTTCGCGGGCTTGCTTGTTTCAGTGGCCTTGTCGCCGAAGAACGAGAGCTTCTCCCATTTGTCGACAACGAACTGCAGAATCTCCTCATCGGACGGCTCCGCGCCGAAGACGATGCGGGCGACGCCGCACCTTCCGTCCTCGACATGCTCCGCCAGCCCGACCCAGAATTGGCCGTTGTGATATACGGTCAGGGTGGACGACACGCTGATCTGCATGGTTGGTTCCTCCTTTATGTAGATGACCATGCAGAGAAGGGACAACCAAGGAGGCAGGTTACTGATGCGGACTCCCGCACGCCCACGACTACCCGACGGGGACTGTGTTTTCATCTCTGGTGGTTGGATTGTAGCATGAGCGAATGCGCCCGGCATCGCTGCTGACATGGCGCAACTGGGATTCGCTCCTCGATGCACCCTTGTGCGTATTTCCTTCTCGGTTTCGAAACTTTAAAAAAATTCGAGCTTCGAAACCGAGAAGGAGCTGATGATGGATTGGGTCGACCGCAATACGTACATGGAGCGGCTTTGGGCGCTCGAGGGCGTCCGGGACATCAAGGTGGTCGCGGGGGTGCACCGCTCCGGCAAGTCTGAGCTCATGAAGGCGTTCTCCGCCTCCGTTGCTCGGAAGGACCCATCCTCCAACAACGTCTACATCGACCTTCTGTACCTTGACAACGAGCTGCTGCTCGAGTACCAGCGCTGCATCGCGAAATCATGGAGTGGCACAAAGAGGGCGCCCGCAACTGTCTCTTCATCGACGAGGTGCAGCTGTGCGAGGGCTTCGAGAAGGCGATCAACGGCATTCACGCACGTGGCGGATGGGATGTCTGTCTCACGGGATCGAACGCGTTCCTCCTGAGCTCGGACCTGGCGACCCTGTTCACGGGGCGCCACAGGGAGGTCCACATTCTCCCCTTCGGCTTCGGCGAATACCGCTCCTACTTCGGCGGGCAGGGGGCCGTCGACGACGACTTCGACGGTTTCCTTCGGCGCGGGCGGATCGGGACCGAGCGCCGATCTAGAGGCACTCGGTCAGAATCTGGAACACCTCGCTGCGCTCCAGTTTCTTGGCGCAGCCGCCGGTGAGCACGCAGGTGTCCGCAACCTTGTGCAGCGTCTCGTCGGACGCGTCGGAGCCCATCTCGGCGAAGCTCGTGGGAAGCCCCATCTCGCCGATGAACGTCTGCAGGCGGTCGATGCCTTCGAGCGCCACCGTAAGGTCGTCTTTGCCCTTGGCGTCGACGCCCCACACCTCGCGCGCCCAGCGGGCGAACTGCGCGGGCGCCTCGGGGGCCAGGTGGCGGTAGAGCGCAGGGTGGATGACCGCGAGGCCCATTCCGTGGTTGGTGTGGGTGTACGCGCCGTACTGGTGCTGGATCATGTGCGCCTGGAAGTCCGTTGACTTGCCGATCTTGAGCACGCCGTTCTCGGCCATGGCGGAGTCGTATACGAGCTCGCTTCTGGCATCGAGGTTCTGGTCGTCGTCCGCGATGATCCGCATGTTGCGGATGACGTTACGCTGGATGGCGAGGTTGATGTCGTCGGTGACATTGCGCCCGCGCGGGCTTCCGAAATAGCTCTCCATGCAGTGCGAGAGCGTGTCGAACGCGCCGCTCATGAACTGCGCGTGCGGTACGGTGAGCGTGAGCGCCGGGTCGAGCGCCGCCCACATGGGCATCGCCCCCAGATAGGCGCCCTTCACGTGTGTCTCCTCGTTGGTGATGACGGCGCCGTTGTTCTGCTCGGCACCCGTGCCGGAGAGCGTAACGATGCAGCCCATGGGGATGAACGAACTCGGCATCTTGCCGTCGGCGTGCTCGAACGTCTCGATGTCCTCGTCAAGCATCGCCTGCGCGGAGACCACCTTGCAGCAGTCGAAGACCGACCCGCCGCCGACGGAGAGAATGAAGTCGACCTGCTCCTCGCGTGCGAGCGCGGCGCCTTCCTGGCACTTCTCGTAGGTCGGATTGGGCATGATGCCGCCGAAGTCCACCACGCGCTTGCCCGCGCTCGTGAGCTTATCGACCACGTGGCCGTAGACGCCGGTTCGCTTGACCGAACCTCCGCCGTAGGCGAGCATCACTGTCTTGCCCATGGCACCCATCTCGGCGTCGAGTGCCTGGTCCATGGCCCCCTCGCCGAAGTAGTTCCTGACCGGGTAGTCGTACGTGAATGAGTTCATGGCAATTCCTCCTAGTAAGTTATCAGTGCGGTCTGACCGCTCGTCTACACGTTGCGCACGAGCCCGGACATCCATTCGATGGTGGCGGGGTCGTGGTGGTCGAAGAACGCGCTGCGCCCGGTGTCGAGCGCGGCGATGGCGACCATCTCGTCGTCGCCCAGCGCGAAGTCGAAGACGTCGAAGTTTTGCTCCATGCGATCGCGGTGCGTGCTCTTAGGGATACAGACCACACCGCGCTGCAGCAGCCAGCGCAACACGACCTGGGCGACCGTCTTGCCGTGCGCCTCGCCGATGCGAGCGAGGACCTCGTTGCGGAAGAGGTTGTTTCTGCCCTCCGCAAAGGGCGCCCAGCCCTCCATGGCTACCTCCTCGCCGGCCATGTACCCCTGCGCCTCGCGCTGCTGGAAGAACACGTTGCACTCGACTTGGTTCACGGCGGGGGCGATGCGGTTGAACGAGATGAGGTTTGCGAGATGATCGGGGTAGAAGTTAGCTGTGCCTATGGCGCGGATAACGCCCTGCTCGTAGAGCTCCTCCATGGCGCGCCACGCGCCGAAGACGTCGCCGAACGGCTGGTGGATGAGGTAGAGGTCGACGTAGTCGAGCCCCAGCCGCTTGAGCGACGCGTCGAAGCCGCGCTTGGCCCCCTCGTAGCTCGCATCCGACATCCACAGCTTGGTCGTCACAAACACCTCGTCGCGCGGCAGGCCGCTTGCGCGAATGGCGGCCCCGACCGCCTCCTCGTTGCCGTAGCTCGCGGCCGTGTCGAGCAGCCGGTAGCCGACCGAGAGCGCGTCCTCCACGGCGCGCTGGCATTCCGCGGCGTCCGGGATCTGGTACACGCCGAAGCCGAGCTGCGGCATCCTGACGCCGTTGTTCAAGGTGATGTAGTCCATGGTGCCTTCCTTTCTCGCAACTTGACGTATCCACCATACGAGGGGTGCCGCGCCAGCGGAAGTTTCCGTTGGTGAGGGTTCTATAACGCTGGGGTGCGCACGGTGTTATAACCCGCGGGTTCTAGGCGTCACCTCAAAGAGATCGGCGCCGAGCTCGTCGGCGATGGCCTGAGCTACGACAGCGGTGTGGCCCTGTGCCGAGTAGTAGGCCACGAGGACGTTGCCGTCTGCAGCGGGCACTGCGGCGGGCTCGTCCTCGACAGTCGACTGGTCCTCGGCGGCGGCTTGGTTGGTCCGTTATTGTCTGAGCGCTACTCCTGCGCGTCGAAATCGGGGCGTATGGCCAGGTAGCCCGCGAGTGCTTCCTCAGTGGCGGTGTAGTAGGTCATGGTCCCGTCGAGCTTGGCAATCTCGGCCATCTCATCTTCGGTGAGGGAGAAGTCGAAGATGTTCGCGTTGTCGGCGATGTGGGCGGGGTTCTTGGAGCCGGGGATGATGGAGGTGCCCATCTGCACGTGCCAGCGCAGGATCACCTGGGCCGGGGTCTTGCCGTACTTCTCGGCGAGAGTGACGAAGACGGGCTCCTCCAGAAGACCTTTGTCGCCGTGGCCGAGCGGGTACCACGCCTCGATCACCGTGCCGCACGGCGCGAGGTAGGCACGCAGGTCGCGCTGGGCGTGGTAGGGGTGGCACTCAACGGTCATGAGCTGCGGCTTGATGTCGGCGACCTCGATGACCTCGGCGATCTTGTCTTGCGGGAAGTTGGAGAGGCCGAGGGCGCGCACCTTGCCCGCGCGGCACGCCTCCTCCATCGTGCGCCACGCGGCCGGGTAGTCGCCTACCGGCTGGTGCAGGATGAGCATGTCGACGTAGTCGAGCCCCAGGCGCTGGAGCGTGGCGTCCACCGCGGGCATGCCCGCGTCGTAGACGCTCGGCCAGAGCTTGGTGGAGACGAAGATCTGGCCGCGCGCGATGCCGCTCTTGGCGATGGCACGGCCCACGGCGCGCTCGTTCATGTAGGCGTTGGCGGTGTCGATGTGCTCGTAGCCAGCCGCGAGCGCGGCGGTTGCGGCCGCCTCGGCCTCGGCCGGGGCCATGAGGAAGGTGCCCAAACCCTCGATGGGCATCTCTACGTCGTTGTTGAGCTTCAGATACTCCATGGTCTCCTCCTTAATGGTGACTTTTCGAATACAAGGCTACGGCGTTTACTGACGTGCGAGAAGTTCACGTTGGAATGATGGATATAACCATGGGGTATATACGGCACATAATGCGTGACAGGAGGATCGATGTACAACCCACAGCTTGACACTTTCATCCGCGTGGCGGAGGCGGGCAGCTTCTCCAAGGCGGCACAAGAGTCCTTCATCACGCCCACGGCCGTCATCAAGCAGATGAACCTGTTGGAGTCGCGGCTAGGCCTTACGCTGTTTCACCGATCGCATCAGGGGCTTTCGCTTACGCGAGCAGGTAGGTCGCTGCTCGCCGACGCCCGCCATATCGTGCAGTACTCTCAAGAATCAATCGCACGCGCCCGCGTCGCCGAGCGCGGAGAGAAGCGCATCATCCGCGTGGGAGTGTCGCTCATGACGCCCAGCACGCCGCTCACGAAGCTGTGGCCGAAGGTGAAGGAACGTTGCCCTGGCATGAGCCTTCAGGTGGTCACGTTTGATAACACACCCTCGGCGGCGCGCGGTTTGGCGAACCTCGGGCAAGACATGGATATCGTGGTGGGGATTTTCGACGATGCCTTTCTTAAAGAGCGCGGGTGCTTGGGCCTCGAGCTTTCGCGCGAGCCGCTCTGGTGCGCCGTTCCCGTCGACAGCGAACTCGCCAAACGCGACATCGTCACATTCGACGACCTCCACAATCACAGTCTTATGCTTATACGCCGGGGCTGGAACGCCGAAATCGACCGCGTGCGCGACGAGATACTCTTGCATCATCCTCAAATCGCGCTCGTAGACTTCCCGCAATATCGGGCGGAGGTGTTCAATCGCGGCGCGAACGAGGACCTCGCGCTTGCGACGCTGCCGTTGTGGGCCAACGTCCACCCCATGCTCAAAACCGTCCCTACCGATTGGGACTGTCTCGTGTCTTACGGACTGCTTCATTCGCTGCAGCCCGCAGACCATGTGCGGGAGTTCCTCGATGCGGTGTCTGCCGTGCTCGAGGCAAAGCATCGATAGGCAATCGCGACCAGATGCGCTTATGCCTATGGGAATAACGGGAATAACAGCCTCCGGACCCTCTGGTTCGGAGGCTTTCTTTTTCGTTCTGCTCGGAAAGAGCCCCTTGCCAAAGCCCCTTGAGCGTCGGGCGGCATTATTGAGCGTGGGCGTTATCGTAGGTATCCTTGATTTCTTCCGGCAAATCGTCGGGAATCAGCGCTTTCACTCTATCCTCGTTTCCATCTCGGATCGCCTGCTCGTAGTACCAGCATTTGAACTTCAACATGTCCAGCGCGCGGTTCATCTTCGCGATCTCCGACTCCATGTGGGCCTTCCGCTCCTCGAACATGGCCTTGCGCTTGGGATATGTCGATGGGCCCTCCGCACACCATTCCATGAACAGTCGGATGTCCTTAATCTCCATCCCAGCCTTCTTTAAGCATTCGATGACCCGAAGCGCCTCGAGTTCTGTATCGCCGAATCGGCGAATGCCGGACGTCCGCTCCAATCCTGGGAACAGCCCCTGCTTGTCGTAATACCGCAGTGTGGAAACGGGCAGACCGAACATCTCCGCTACCTGTCCGATTGTGTACATGGTCCCTCCGGACAAATTCTGAATTTACTCCTTGACCTAAAGTTAGGTTTAGGCATTACCTTCATTCTCGTCAATACAAATCGGGAGCGCAAGGGATTTTCGCCAAAGGCGCACGCTTGTCGGAACGGTATTTGCCGGCGGCGTGAACGAAGTGGGCGAAAGCACGGGGCATTTTGCTCTGGAGCAGGTGCAACGAATGGGCATGGGAGTCTAGGCGCGGCTTAGCTGCGCGGAAGCAGTTTTGCACTCAAAACCATCGACAGGAGGAAATCGATCATGGCAATTAAACAGACGGCAGGTAGAGATGCCCTGGGGGACTTCGCCCCCAAATTCGCACAGCTCAATGAGGATGTGCTGTTCGGCGAGGTGTGGAGTCGAGAAGACGGGCTCTCCCTTCGAGACCGCAGCGTGGTGACGGTTGTGGCCCTGATGGCGCAGGGACTGACGGACTCTTCGTTTAAATATCATCTGATGTCCGCAAAGAACAACGGGGTGACCAGGGCGGAGATAGCGGAAATCCTTACGCACGCGGCGTTTTATGCGGGATGGCCCAAGGCGTGGGCGGCCTTTCGCATGGCGAAGGAGGTCTGGGCGGACGAGGACGACGGCGCCGACGCAAAGGCCCGACACCAAAACGAGATGGCCTTTCCCATCGGTGCCCCCAACGACGCATTCGCGAAGTACTTTATCGGGCAAAGCTACCTCGCGCCCCTTTCCACCGAGCAGGTCGGCATTTACAACGTTACGTTTGAGCCCGGCTGCCGCAACAACTGGCACACCCATCACGCCAAAAGCGGTGGCGGACAGATCCTCGTCTGCGTGGCTGGTCGAGGTCTTTACCAGGAATGGGGCAAACCGGCACAGCAGCTGTGCCCTGGCGATGTAGTAAATATCCCCGCGGGCGTAAAGCACTGGCACGGTGCGGCGCCCGACAGCTGGTTTTCCCATCTCGCGGTGGAGGTTCCGGGCGAGGAGGCCTCCAACGAGTGGTTGGAGGCCGTGGACGACGAGCAATACCTTAAAGCGATTGACGGGAAGGCTTAGGCATGGAGCAGTTGAAACTGACGCAGGAATGGGACAAGGTATTCCCCAAAAGCGACAAGGTTGAGCACAGCAAGGCGACCTTCCACAACCGATACGGCATCACGCTGGCTGCCGACGTGTACGTGCCTAAGAACGCGGAAGGCAAGCTGCCCGCCATCGCCGTCAGCGGCCCGTTTGGCGCGGTGAAAGAGCAGTCCTCCGGTCTGTACGCGCAGAAGATGGCGGAGCTGGGATTTTTCGCAATTGCCTTTGACCCGTCCTATACCGGCGAGAGCGGCGGCACGCCCCGCTATGTAGCATCGCCGGACATCAACACCGAGGACTTTTGCGCAGCGGTGGATTTCCTCTCTGTGCAGGAAAGCGTTGACCCGGAGCGTGTCGGTATCATCGGTATCTGCGGTTGGGGCGGCATGGCAGTCAATGCGGCAGCCATCGACACCCGTATCAAAGCTACCGCGGCTATGACCATGTACGATATGACCCGCGTGACCGCAAACGGCTATTTTGACGCCGAGGATTCCAAGCAGGCGCGCTTTGAAAAGCGGAAAGCGCTGAACGCGCAGCGCACCGAGGACTATAAAAACGGCAGCTATGCGCTGGCGGGCGGCGTGGTCGATCCACTACCGGAGGATGCGCCGCAGTTTGTAGCGGACTATTATGCCTACTACAAAACTTCGCGAGGCTATCATCCCCGCAGCCTGAACTCCAACGGTGGCTGGAATGCGACGTCTTCGCTGTCATTTTTGAATATGCCGATTTTGCAATACAGCAGCGAAATCCGCTCTGCTGTGTTGCTGGTGCATGGCGAGAAGGCGCACTCCCGCTATTTCAGCGAAACCGCGTACGGCAAGCTGACGAGGGACAACAAGGAATTGCTCATTATCCCTGGTGCCAGCCACACCGACCTTTACGATCAGATGGACATCATTCCGTTTGGAAAGCTGAAGGCATTCTTTGAGGAATACCTGAAATAAGGTGTGTCTTGATTTAATGCCAAGCCTCCAGCAACGATTCTTCTAAAGAGTGGGAGTAGCTGAAACGAGGCGATTGAATAACTCCATACGTTTTGGTTAAAACAAAAAAATATGCCGCGCGCCTGCGGCATGAAGAAGGGAGATTCTTATGCATATCGTTGTATTGAGCGGTAGCCCGCGTAAGGGCGCCAATACCGACACCATGGTCGAGGCGTTTGCCGAGACCGCGCGTGAGGGCGGCAATACGGTCGAGGTCGTCCGCGTTGCCAACAAGAAGATCGCCGGCTGTCTGGGATGTCAGTACTGCTTCGCCCACGAGGGCACTTGCGTGCAGAGGGACGACATGGCCAACGTGATCGAGTCGCTGAAAGACGCCGACATGGTCGTCTTCGCCTCGCCTATCTACTGGTTTGATATCACTGCGCAGGAGAAGGCCGCCATCGACCGCCTGTACGCCTTCGGTGCTACGGGCTTCCCGTTCACCAAGACGGCCCTTTTGCTTGATAGCCACAGCGAGGGCGTCTATGATGCGGCGATTGCTATGTACAGGGCCACATGCGCGTACTGCAAGTGGGAGGACCAGGGCATTGTCACCATCAGCGGTATGACCGAGCGCGACAGCATGGCATCCTCGCCCAAGTTGGAAGAGGTGCGAGAGCTCGCTCGTAAGCTGGCTTAAAGGCAAGAAGAACGCATGGCAATCGGTGTTGGTGGAAATGCTTGCTGTCCTTACCAAGAGGAATGCTGATTGCCATGCGCTGAAGTCCTTGCGGACAATCTCGACGCGCTAGGAGGCCTTCTCGCTCAGGAATTCCCTGAACGCGGGGATGTCAAAGCCAACGAGACCACGCCCGCGCTCTCCGATGACGCCGTCCTCCAGGAGGCGGCGTTTGTATTGGCTTGCGTAGTTGCTGGCGACGCCCATGCGTTTGGCTATCTCCGAGACTTTACTGGGGCCAGAATCGGACAGCATCGCGAGTAAAAACTCAATGTCTTTATCGGAAAGCTCCCGATAGGTCGTTTCGAGAATTCGATCGCGCAACTCCATGCGTGCAAGCAGGGAACCCTGCTGGACATCGGATGTACTGATTTGGGGCGAGTTTTCCGAAACATCCCAAGTGCGATATCCGACGAGCTGCATCATATAGGGAAATCCGTCGACGGCCTTCACGGCATCCTCGAGCGCTTCTGGCGTGATTGAGCGGCCTCCGGCCTCAACGGTTTTGCGGAATGCGTTTGCAATTTCAACGTCAGTGATTCGTCCCAACTGATGATATTGGGAACGCCTGAGGAACGAGACGGAATCGTTACGCAGCAACGCCGATACTTTGTAGGGCAGTCCTGCCATGAGTAGGGCAACTTTTTTACCTTCGCGTACAAAGTGCTGGTAAACAGAGGCAAATTGAAGCATTTCTTCGAGATCGACGGTGACTTCATCGATGGTGATGAGAAGTCCGATGTCATGTTTTTCGAGTTGCTTAAAGATGCCATTCATGCGCGTGCGCCAGTTGCCCTGAGCCTCTTGAGCATATGTCCAATCGATGCCCACTGGACCAATTTGAACGCCGTTTATGCGCGCATGAGGCTGTGAGAGGTAGCTATCTGCGGCTTCTTTGGTTCGCTCGATAATATCTTCGAGCATGCCTGGCATGGCGGAGACATTTGCTGCGATCCAACCGTGTTCAAGCGCCGTTTCTGAAAGGAGCGAGAGAAGCGCCGTCTTGCCCGTTCCCCTTGCGCCCGTAAAAATAGTCGACAGGTTTGGATCTCCCGGGCCGTTGATAAAACCACGGTTGATGTCACGCAGAATATGCTCGCGACCCGCTAGAAAGGGAGGGATACTTCCGAACGTCGGGGTAAAGGGGTTCTTGCTGTACTCCATGGTGTCTCCTTTGCAAGTTTTGCTAATTTTTGCAAGTTTTGCTAATTTTTGCAAGTTTTGCTAACGACCGACCAAAGGGCATCGAAGCAGTGACGCTGACATTTTTTAACGCAGAAAAATAAGCAGAAATCAATTAATCTGCGTTAAGAAATAGTTGAGAAGAAAAGCGACGAGTCCCGGGCGCAATGCCGTTGCGCTCCGGGCCTCGTCGCTTTGCAAAGTATCTAACGGTCTCGTTGCCGTGGTACCTAGTCAAACAGGCTCGGCATGTCGTTTTCCTTCATGAGGGCACCGGCTGAGGGGAGGCTCTGCGCGGTGAACTTCTCGGCCGAGACGCCGGCGCCAAGAATCTCCTCGGTCGTGCCGACGGTGGTGACCGAGCGGCCCTTCTTGGCCGTAAAGGCCTGGACGCCCTGCGTGTTGGTAGTCGTCTTGGTCTTGAGCAACGACGTGTTGAAGTTCATCAAACGATAGTCGCTCGAGACCAGCGCGAGGTCACGATCTGTGTTGAGCACCTGGGCATACAGCAGCTTGCTGCCGCCGTAGATGGCGTTCTTGAGGCGTTTGCGGTTGGTCTTGGTGACGTATCCGGAAAGCGCGACGCGCACCACGCGGCCGTTCTCAAAGACGAACAGCACGTCGGCCTTGTAGTCCTCGGGGTCGATGGCCCAGATGACGCTCTCGTCGGGTTCCATCTCAAGATCGGTCGGCAGGTACGAGCCCAGCTGTGCCGACTTGGTATCCTCAAACGCCGCAACCTTGCACTTGTACACCTGGCTCTTGTTGGTAAAGACCAGCAGCTCGTGGGTGTTGGAGGACGCGAATTCGATAAAGGGTTTGTCGCCGTCCTTGTACTTGAGCGTGGTCGCCTTCTTGAGTACGCGGTCTGTCATCTTCTTAAGGTAGCCATCGCGCGAGAGCATGATGGTGACCGGGTACTCCTCGACCTCGGGCTCCAAGCTTACTTCGATGACCTCGTGGGGCTCGATCCTGCCCGTGCGGCGCGGCATCACATACTTCTTGTTGACCGCGGCCAGCTCGTCGCTGATGACCTTCTTGATGTTGTCTTCGCTCGAGAGAATCTCCTCAAGCTCCGCAATCTCGCCCTCGAGCTTGGCAATGTCCTTGGTGCGGTTGAGGATGTACTCCTCGTTGATGTTGCGGAGCTTAAGCTCGGCAACAAACTCGGCCTGGGTCTCGTCGATGTCGAAACCCTTCATAAGGTTGGGCACGACCTCGGCTTCGAGCTTGGTGCCGCGGATGATGGCGATGGCCTTGTCGATGTCGAGCAAAATCGCCTCGAGGCCGTGCAGCAGGTGCAGGCGCTCGGACTTTTTGCCCAGGTCAAAGTTAATGCGGCGACGCGTGGACTCAATACGCCACTTGACCCACTCGTGCAGGATCTGGCGCACGCCCATAACGCGAGGGTAACCATCGACCAGCACGTTGAAGTTGCACGAGAACGAATCCTGCAGCGTGGTCGAGCGATAGAGCTTGGCCATGAGCTTGTCGGGGTCGACGCCGCGCTTAAGGTCGATGGCGATGCGCAAGCCCGAGAGGTCGGTTTCGTCGCGGATGTCAGCGATCTCCTTGACCTTGCCCTCCTTAGAGAGCTTGACGATGCGCTCGATGATGACATCGGTCTTGGTGGTGTAGGGGATCTCGTAGACCTCGATGATGCGCTCTTCGGGAATCCAGCGCCAGCGGGAGCGGATCTGGAAGCTGCCAAGGCCGGTCTCGACGATCTTCTCCATCTCCTCGCGGCGGTAGATAATTTCGCCGCCGGTCGAGAAGTCGGGCATGGGCATGTACTCGAGCAGGTCGCAATCGGGATCCTGCAGGTAGTGCATCGTGGCGGTGCAGACCTCGTTGAGGTTGAAGCCGCAGATGTCGGACGCCATGGCGACGCCGATGCCCTTGTTGGCCGAGACAAGGATGTTGGGGAACGTGGTGGGCAGCAGGCGCGGCTCCTTCATGGCACCGTCGTAGCTGTCGACGAAGTCGACCGGGTCCTTGTCGATGTCCTTGAAGATCTCGGCGCTGATGGGGGAGAGCTTGGCCTCGGTATAACGCGAGGCGGCGTAGCTCAGGTCGCCCGAATAGTACTTGCCAAAGTTGCCCTTCGACTCAACGAAGGGCGCAAGCAGCGCTTCGTTGCCCGTCGCCAGGCGCACCATCGTCTCGTAGATCGCGGCATCGCCGTGCGGGTTGAGCTTCATGGTCTGGCCCACGATGTTGGCGCTCTTCTGGCGCTCGCCCTTGAGCAGACCCATCTTGTACATGGTGTAGAGCAGCTTGCGGTGCGAGGGCTTAAAGCCGTCGATCTCGGGGAATGCTCGCGAGACGTTGACGCTCATGGCGTAGGGCATGTAGTTGACCTCGAGCGTCTGCGTGATCGGCTGGTCGGTGACCTCGGAGTGCAGGCCGATGACGTTCTCGGCGTTGACCTGCTTTTTCTTTGGCTGGTTCTTCGTCTTCTTCTTTGCCACGATTTCCTCTTGAACTTCTTATGGGCCGTCGTTATCGATTTGCTGCTATTGCAGGTCCAGCTGGTCCAGATATTCCTTGCCGTGCTCGGAGATATGGCGCTTGCGGCCCGCTTCGTCGTTGCCCAGCAACAGATTGAACATGGTCTCCATCTTGGTGACGTCCTCGGGCTCCACCTTGATCAGGCGACGCGTCTCGGGGTTCATGGTGGTGAGCCACATCATGTCCGGGTCGTTCTCACCAAGACCCTTGGAGCGGTTGATGGAGCACTTTTGGTCGCCAATCTCCTTGAGGATGCCGTTCTTCTCGAGCTCGGTGTAGGCAAAGTAGGTCTTCTCTTTGCAGTTGATCTCGTAGAGCGGCGATTCGGCGATATACACGTAACCCTCGTCGATAAGCGTGGGCACCAGGCGGTAGAGCATGGTGAGCACGAGCGTACGGATGTGATAACCGTCGACGTCGGCGTCCGTACAGATGATGACCTTGTTCCAGTTGAGGTTGTCCAGGTCAAAGGCACCAAGGTTTTTGATGCGCTTGTCCTTGATCTCCACGCCGCAGCCCAGCACGCGCATGAGGTCCATGATGATGTCGGACTTAAAGATGCGCGGATAGTCTTCCTTCAGGCAGTTGAGGATCTTACCGCGGACGGGCATAACGCCTTGGAACTCGGCATCGCGCGAGGTGCGAATGGCGCCTGCTGCCGAGTCGCCCTCTACGATGTAGATCTCGCGGCGGCTCTTGTCCTTGGAGCGGCAGTCGATGAACTTCTGCACGCGGTTGGCCATGTCGGTCTTCTGCTGTAGGTTGGTCTTGATGCTCTGACGCGTCTTCTCGGCGTTCTCGCGCGAACGCTTGTTGATGAGCACCTGCTCCATGATCTTGTTGGCAGCGTCTTTGTTCTCGATTAGGTAGGTCGAGAGCCGCTCCTTAAAGAAGGCCGTCATAGCCTGCTGGATAAAGCGGTTGTTGATGGCCTTCTTAGTCTGGTTTTCATAGGACGTCTGGGTGGAGAAGCAGTTGGTCACCAGCACCAGACAGTCCTGGACGTCCTGCCACTTAATGCCGCTCTCGTTTTTGTTGTACTTGCCCTGTTGCTTAATGTAAGCATCGATGGCACTGGTCAGAGCGCTGCGGGCGGCCTTCTCGGGCGAGCCGCCATTCTCGAGCCACGATGAGTTGTGGTAGTACTCCTGCATCATGAAGGTGCGCGAGAAGCACATGCACGCGGTGATCTTTACATTGTAGTCGGGCAGGTCCTCGCGATCGCGACCGCGACGGTCGGCCTCGATAAAGAAGGGCTCGGTGAGGTAGTCGGTACCGACCTTCTCGAGCACGTAGTCCTCGATGCCCTTGGGATAGCAAAAATCCTCTTCGGAAAACTCGCCATCGTCGCCCTCGATACGCAGGCGGAAGGTCACGTTGGCGTTGACCACGGCCTGGCGGCGCATTGTCTCGCGATACCAATCGTGGGGGATGCTGATGGAGGTAAAGACCTCAAGATCGGGACGCCACTTAATGGTGGTGCCGGTGCGATCCTCGCCGCTGGGCTCAATCTCGAGTGCCTTCTTTTTGGCACCGACGACCTTGCCCTTCTTAAAGTGCAGGGAGTACTTGTTGCCGTCGCGCCAAACCGTGACGTCCATGTACTCGGATGCGTACTGGGTCGCGCACGAGCCCAAGCCGTTGGTACCGAGCGAGAAGTCGTAGTCGCCGCCCTGGTTGTTGTTATACTTGCCGCCGGCGTAGAGCTCGCAAAAGACGAGCTCCCAGTTAAAGCGCTTCTCGGAAGGGTTCCAGTCGAGCGGGCAGCCACGGCCGTTGTCCTCTACCTGAATGGAACCATCGCGAAAGGCGGTAAGGGTGATGAGCTTGCCGTAGCCCTGGCGCGCCTCGTCAACGGCGTTGGACAGGATCTCGAAGGCAGCGTGTGCACAGCCATCGAGTCCGTCCGAGCCAAAGATAACGGCAGGGCGCAGGCGTACGCGCTCCTCGTCCTTGAGCTGGCGGATACTGTCGTTACCATAGTTTGCGGTGTTTTTTGCCATACTCGCTCTCTCGGTGCTCCCTTGCTGCGTTTAAGTCATATAGATAGTCAAGGTAGCATAGCCCAGCCCACAGACGATTCCAACCAACACGAAATCCATCGAACAATCGTTCGGAGTTCGATGGAGATTCGTTTACTCGGACAAAACCGAGTCGGCTCTGTCCGAGTAAGTTTGAAGACGGCCGAATGTGTCTTGCTGCGTTTGCGGTTGGATACGCTGTCGAAGACATGTCGTGCGGATTGTTGGCGAAAAGACGCCGTGCCAAGCTCGAGGCAGAACTCGACTCCCCTGATGATATCTAATGCGAAATGGGCTGGCTCTGGGTATCCAGAACCAGCCCCTTTTGGTGTTCGATGAGCCGAGTTGGCGTCTCTCACAAAGGTAACTAGGAGCTAGCGAGGCCTATCCGAATTGTCCTCATTGGCGGTATCTTTTTCGAGCGCCGTGCGGCGGGCGCTGTAGGCGACGAGGCCGGCGCCTGCCGCGGCGAGTGCTGCAGCGGCTGCCGTAAGGGGAGCGTTGACATCGCCCGTGTCTGCAAGCGCGCCCGCTTTTCCGGAGCTCTTGTTATTGCCGTGATCCTTGCCGCTGCCAGATCCACTGCCGCCACCGGAGCTGCTTCCGCCGGAGCCACCTCCACTCGTGCCGCTATCGCCGTCGACCGTCATCGGGGCGTCGTGAAGTCCTGTCGTATCCGCGCTGTCGCATACACCGACCTGAACTTTTGAGCGCTCACATGCCGCGTCGGGAATGTGGAGTTCGTGCAGCACGGCGCCCAACGCGGAGTTTGCGCCCGGTCGAATCTCTTCGAGCGTTACGGGGTCGAGCGCCACCAGGTCACACGCCTTTGCGTAGAGCGTGACGCGTTTGCCCACCTCGTCGCTCCAGCTCTCCGGGATAGCGAAGCCCATGCGGAACTGTGCCGTGCAACCCGGTGCCAGCACGGCGTTGCCGTTGTCGGCTACCAGCGGGTGCGTGGCAAAGCGCTCGCCCAGTGCCTCGAGTGTGTACTTCACATGTGCTATGTCGTTGGCCGATGTGTCCTCGGCAAGCTCCGGGTCGTAGATCGATGCCATGCGTGCGTTCGCGCCGAATCCGATGGATGCGCTGGAGAACGGTTGGTTGGAGCCCTCTCGGTACAGATCGACTGTTCCTGCGGTCAGCAACGTGTTGCCGTCGTTTCGCACCGTTACCGTACACGACTCGCTTGCCGCCCCGGGCACCACGGCGCCCAGGTTGGCTATCGCACCCAGTGGTGTGGCACAGGCCGCCAAGGGTACTTCGATGCCGTGCAGTTCCGCCTTGCTCTGCTCGGCGCTCACGATGTGCGTGGCAAGCGCTGAGAGCATGCCGCCCGAGGTCAAAAACGTCGTTATCTGATCGATGGGGTGCTCCAACTCACAGAGCACGAATGGCTCCGTGAACAGGTCGTCGATCAGGGCGCTGGCGAAGATGCGGAAATGCTTACCCATTACCGCTACCGGCTCGCCTTCTTCGTCGTAGGTTTGCCCCACTTTGCCGTCGGTGTTCTCGACGTATAGCACGCACCTGCCGTTGTTGCTTACGCTAAACGATGCCGGGCCACAGCCTGCGGCGCCCACGGGCTGCGTTGCAAATGCCGATGCGCCTCGCGTCCAAGTAATATGCTGCAGTTGCTCGTTGACGGTTGCCAAAAAGCCCGTGTGCTGCGGCCACGGCACCGCGTGGGGTACTGTGGCATCTGGCGACATAACGCCCCAACCCGCGATGGACTGGCCGATCACGGCGTACGACGCGCAGCCACAACCGTCTGTGGTCTCGTATGCAACGGGCACCACCATTTTGCCGTTGATATTCTCGGGCGCACCCAGCTCGATGCTCGACGGTGCTTGCGGAAAGCGGAGAACTTGACGGAACGTCAGGCTGTCGCCCGAAACGTCCGACCACAGGGTAAAGCACTCCAGCGCAACCTCAGCCTCGCTGCCGAGCGCCTTCTCTGCGGTGGCTCCACGGCGGTGGAGGTAGGCACCCGACAGACGCCCGTCGACCAGCGTCTTGCCCACCGTGATACGCGGGCACTGCAGGCAATGGTAGCCATCCTCTTGCAGACGGCCGCGCGAGATGCTGCGCCATGACGTATGCGACACCACGCGGATCTCGTCATTACTTATACGCAGGCGCACAACGGACAGTATGCCGGATGTGCTCGCCGTATCGAAAAGGGTGTTGTCGCCGGCGGGGCGCTCGCCCGAGACCAGCAGCACGTAGGCGTCTTGGTTTCCCCTCCCGTCTGTATATTCCACAACGTCGAAGTCGTAATCGAATATGCCGCTGCGCTCCACGTCGCCCTCGCCAAACCCAAGGGGGAAGTCCACGGGCGTGGGAGCGGACCACGTGCCGTTCGTTTTTGTATGCACCACCAGGCGCGAGCGACCATTCTCGCCGTAGCGCACCGAGGCGATACGGAACAAGCACTCCACGCCGGCGATCATCGCCAGCTTCATGTGGGCTTCGCTGAGCACGCCAGCAAACAGCACGTTGTCGCTCGAGGGCTTGATGCCGCCACGCTCGTCCTCCGATACACCAGCAGAATTGGCGTTGGGGTCCGCAGCGGCGTCCCTCGCCTGCCCGATATAGGTGTACTTATACATCGGCGCGGCGTTTTCGCCGTTCTCTATCAGTGCGTGGACGAAATGCTCGATCTGCCCCGTGTCGTCGCTTTCTGCATCTGCCTCGAGCTCAATGCGCGTGACCGCTTGATCCCAATCGCGCACGACGGGCGCGACGTTTACGACAGCGGCCTTAACCTCGGCGCGTGCGAGCAGCTCGGCGTTGGTGACGATGGTGGCCGATGCGATAAATTGCGGCACGCCGCCCGCCTCGATGTTGCTGGGCGTGCCGAAGCGGGCATCCAACGTGTAAGGCGTATCTCCACCCAATGCGAGCTCAGAGCGCTGGAGCACATACTGGTTGCCATTGTTCACCGACATATTCCACGAATCGAGGAGTGTGGGCCACGACCCCGACCAAGCCTTGGTGGTCCACTTGAACATTACGAACTGGAGTATCACATCGACATCGACGTCTGCACCTACGCGCAGTCGCGGAAGCTGGTGTCCATCTGCCTTCTCGTACCCAATGAACAGCGTGAGGGATGCAGCGCCGCGCACGGCAGACGAAGCGACGCCTGCAATGCCGGCTCCAAAGGTGACAGCAAGCCCGATCTGGATGGTGAACGAGCCCGAGGTGTTTGAATAGTCGAGCGAAATGTTTTTAAAAAACGCCGCGCCGCTGCCGTGCGTGTGGGCACCCACGGCGAGCGCCAGTTTTGCCAGCACCCAGGGGTTGACGTTTAGGAAAAACGGCACCGGTCCCAAGGTGAACTGCTCGGTCCAATTGAGGTCGGTTCTTACTTGGAAGAGTGCCTTAATATTGCCGTATGCGGGGTCGTTGTTGTTGCCCCAGGTTTTGCCCACCCAATCGTAGGCGAGCGAGCCGTACAGCTGTGTGGCGATATCCATCGTGAACAGCGGCGTGCAATGGTGGCGAAGGAGCTTGGTGTTTCTTGGATCGGTGCCCGAACCGGCACTCATCCTCTTGTACTGATTCCACTTCCCCTCCATCTCGTCGAGGTAGCGGTTTGCCTGCTTGGCGCCCGACTCGCGCGGCGATTTCTTCCAGTATTCCGGATCAGGGTTGCCCGAATCGTTCATATAGCTAGCTGGTTTGTACCCTCCGCCAAACAGCACGTATCCAGCAAACGAGAAATCGAACAGAATGGGAAATGTGGGCATCCAGCACGTGAACTTATTGCCGCCGATACCGGGAAACGCCGCGGGGAAATCAAACGGAGTGATCTCTTGGTCCATGGTGGTGGGAATGATGGTGGTCGAGCCCGATTCCGCCTTTGCGGCCGGCGCGGTGACAACGACCATAGGGGATGAGAGCGTGTAGGTTTTGCCCTGGTAGTCGAGCATAAAGCGCAGCTTGCACCCTTCCTCCAGAAGGCCCGAAGCTGCATCGAGGAACGTGTCTTCGAGCGTGAACGTCGCCAGATTATCCGCGCCCGATGCGCTGGCCTTGATCTGGCCGATCTGCGTGACGGTTTCGGTTGAGCTGCCCGCAGAGGGCATCACTTTATTGATATGCAACGTTGCCTGCCCGCCCTGCGGCAGATGAGCCTGCACGGTAAAAGCGTGCGTGTCGGGCTGGTCGTTTGCTGCTTCGTCCGCTGGCATTGCCATAAACGTGGCGTCGGCGTACTGGATGTCCCATTCGTCGAACGTGAGCTGTCGAAAGTACGGCTCGCCATCGGAGAGCGGACGTGTGGGTGCGGTAATAGCGGTGCCGCCCTGGATACGCGCAAGGGGAATCTCGACATCGCGGTAGCCTGCCATGCTAATGGAGATGCCGCCGTTAAAGTCGTACGCGTCGAGAAGCGTTGCCTCGTCCACGTAGCCTTCTGAAAGAGGGGCGACCTCAAAGATGGCCGTGCCTTCGTCATCGGTCGTGGCGGTGAGCTGCTTGCCTGCGGCATAGCGCGATATGAGCGTGACCTGGGCACCCGTAATGGGCGTATTCTTGTTGGCGACGTCGACCACGACCACACCAAACATGGTGCGCGAGAGCACCAAGACCTTGAAGGGATCATCTTCGTCGGCGTATGCCTCGGTGGGTGCGAACGGCAATATGAAGGCGTTTGCGCTTCCCGGCACGCGCGGCATCATAATGCTCGCTAACGAGGACGCTCCGGCGACAAGTAACGAACGGCGATCAAGCATCTTGGGCTCCCATCCCGCAAGTATCGGTGGAAATAATCCAATTTTGCGAGAAGGCGCCCCGTGGCGGTAGTGCCGTTCAAGGGTCAAAATGTCCAAATTGATCGAGCGAAGCGCCGGGTTCCGGAACGCGTTCGATGCGCTTGGTAGTCCGGTCGCTAACGTAACATATGCGCGACCAGCTCGGCGCGTGTGCCGATGCCAAGCTTTGCGTATACGCCGGATAGGCGGTTTTTGACGGTGCCCGGCGATACTCCCATATGGCGTGCGATTTCGGCGTTGGTCCACCCACGACAGGCGAGCATGGCCATGGTGAATTCCGTGGTCGTTAGATCGTCGGCAACGTCCTCGCCCGAATCGGGGTTGTGGATGCGCCGCCAGCCGTAGCTGAAGCGGTACGTGATCTCGATGATGCGCGCGAAGTCGTCAGGGTATTGCGTTTTTAGGCATGCCTCGATAAGCCCCTGTAAAAGGCCGTGATGCTCGCCAATGAGCTCAATAAGGCCGTCGGGACGCGCAATGTTCCAAGCAACTCCGAAGTGCGTTTTTGCGGCGTCGATGTCCTTGAGGCTCATGCATGCCATGGAAGCTGCCAAGTGCAGGAACAGCTCCGAGATGGGATAACTTCCCTGTTTCATGATCAGGGCGTTTTCCGCCATGCCCAGGCTGCGGCCATATTCGCCGCGCAGGTACAGGGCATGCGCCATCACGTAGCTGGCGAACAGGCGCAGGCCTTCGGGCAGATGCGCCGCAAGCGGATAAAACTCTTCGGCGGAATACGGGGAAGGCAAGTGCAGCAGGACACTCGCGGCCGAGGCGAACAGGATATGCGTGGCGTGGACGGCGGGCGACTCCTCGTCAGCCGGCGTATCGAGGATGCCAGCAAGGCACCGGCGGGCGTCGGCGATACGGTTGAGCGACAGGCTGGCGTATCCGCAGATAAAGCATGCGGAATAGCACAGCGCGGGATCGGTGGCGTCAAGATAGGGGCGCGCCGTCTTGGCAGCGAGGGCGGCCTGTCCGCGAAAGTACAGCGCTTCTGCCGTGGCGATGGTGCGTGAATCGGGGTCGGAAATGCCTGCAACCGCAGCGTCAATCTGCCCCGGCACAAAGGCGGTGCACATCAACGGCATGGGAACGCATGGGTAGCCATCGCAGTCCATCTTCCATCTCCCAACAGCTGGCAACAATGCAGCAATTGTACTCCTGTTGCTCGGGACCCCTTTCGTTTTACTGTTCGGTTAACGCTGCGGATCGTTTTGGAAGGCTTACGAGCATGGTGGTCCCGTTCTCAGAACTTGCTTCGACCTCTACCGTGCCACCGTGAAGCGTTGCAATCTCCCAAACGAGCGCTAGTCCGAGTCCTGCACCGCCGTATGCCCTGCTGCGGGATTTGTCTAGACGAAAGAACGGCTGGAAGATGCTCTCACGGTACTGCTTGGGTATTCCCGGGCCCTGGTCCTCGACTCGCAGGAACACATGGCTGTCGTTGTCGCAGATGGAGACGTTGACAGTCGAGCCGGTGCGGCTGTAACGGATGGCATTTTCGACCAGGTTAAACACCAGCCGATAGAGGAGCGTGTCGCTCCCGATTACTAAAGCGTCTCCAGCACAATTGAGGGCTATGCCCTTATTTTCGGCAAGTGGCGCAAGGTCGGTGAGGACCTCTTCGGACAAAGGACCAAGTTCCACATCGTCCTCGCAAGGGACGCTGCGGAGCTCACTCATCTCAAGCAATACCTTGGCCATTCGAGACATGCGCTCGGTTTGTTCTTGTAGCAGGCCGAGCAGCTCGGCTGTTTCGGGTTGCAAACCGGAGTGCTCGGAGATGAATAGTTCAATCTGTGCTTGCATAAGGGCGAGCGGGGTGCGCAGCTCGTGTGCGGCGTTGCCGGTAAACTGACGCTGTGCAGAGAATCCTTCGCCAAGACGAGTGATCATGTCGTTGAAAGAGGCGCTGCATCGTTGTAGCTCGGTGGGCACATCTTCATTGAGTCTGATTTCGCTTAGGTTGTCAGGCTGCACACGCTCAACCTGGGCTGCAAAAGCCCGTAGCGGTTTGAGTGCACGGCCGCTCACAAAGTATGCCAGCGCGCCGCCAAGGAGTGTGACTCCAGCCGTGATGTACCAGGCTGTCGTGCCAAAAGACTCCTGTGCGTCGTTTACGACGATCGTGACCCTGTCATCGGGGACCGCTTTCGTCGGGTCGAACGCCTGGGGCGAATCTTCGCCGGTTGCGTTAAAGGCCGAGATGTTACTGCCGATGGCATCCATGTAGCGCATGCCCGTATAGCCGACCAGGCAGTTCGTCAGCACGCACGCCGCACACGTGAGCAGTGCCGTCATAATCGTTATGCGCCATTGCAGCGAAAGCCTTTTCATTCGTTATCCTCCATAACGTAGCCCTCTCCAATCCGATTGCGAATCGGGTCGTATCCCAAAGCGCTGCGCAACTTTTTTCGGAGCGACGAAATATGAACGCGGGTTGCGTTGCTAAAGTTGTTCACGCTGCTATCCCAAACGTGCTCGATAAGCTCCTCTTGGCTTACCGGTCGCCCCTGATTAAGCATCAGGTATTCCAAGATTCCCGTTTCCTTGCGCGTAAGAGATAAAGCCTCGCTGTCCACGGAAGCGATGCGCGCCTTGGTGTCAAAGCTGAGCTTTCCGCAGGTTAAAACTACGTCGCTTTGTGTAAAGCGTCTTAGGGTAAGGCTGCGAATCCTTGCCGCAAGCTCGTCCAGATGAAACGGCTTGGTGAGGTAATCGTTGGCGCCGGCATCGAGTCCGGCGACTTTATCTGATACTTCGCCACGTGCGGACAGAATCAGTACCTTAGTCTCGCAGTCAGTTTTCCTAAGTTCCCTGAGTACGGTCATGCCGTCGATGCGGGGAAGGTTGAGGTCGAGTACCACGAGGTCGAAGGCCTCAACGTCCAGTAGGTCGAGCGCCTCCTGTCCGTCGTGACAGCAGTCGACACTGTACGCCAAGTTCCGCAAGCTGCGCGCGATTGCATCGCACAGTGCTCGTTCGTCTTCGACGATCAAAATTCGCATAACAGTCTCCTTGCACATTCCAAATCGCGCTTAACACGGATTTTATAGTCGGTATGGTCCAATGGTCGCGTAACGAAAGGAGTGGTCAGGTTGTTCAAAGCGGTAAAACCCGTGGTACAGGTCGCTTTGTTGATCGTCGGAATTGCCATGGTGTGCTTTGGCGTTATGCGTGGCGAGGCGGATGCCGTGCTGGCCAAAGCGATTAGGCTGTGCTTGGAGTGTATCGGAATTGGATAAAAGAGAAAACACTGCGTCGCATGTTTTGGCTCGATTTCGCGGATTCATTCAGGCGGCGGCGACGCTCGTCACCAACATTCACCTGCCAAACTTTGCCAAAGGCGGCATCTATCAGGGCGCGGGAAAAACAGTCTGCGTACCTGGACTTAATTGCTATTCGTGCCCCGCGGCATCGGGTGCGTGCCCCATCGGGTCGTTCCAGTCCGTGGTAGGTTCATCCAAGTTCAACTTTTCTTACTACGTTACCGGTACGCTCATTTTGCTCGGCGTGCTGCTGGGACGCTTTGTATGCGGCTTTCTGTGCCCGTTTGGCTGGCTGCAGGAGCTGCTGCACAAGATCCCCGGCAAAAAGCTTTCGACAAAAAGGCTCAAGGCGCTTACGTATATCAAATACGTTGTGCTGCTGTTTGCTGTGGTATTGCTGCCTGTGCTGGTGGTCAACGACCTGGGGATGGGGGATCCATTCTTTTGCAAGTACGTCTGTCCGCAGGGCGTGCTCGAGGGTGCCATTCCGCTGGCCATTGCCAACGCCGGCATTCGATCTGCGCTGGGGCAGCTCTTTACTCGGAAACTTGCCGTTCTCATTGCCTTGGTAGTGCTGAGCGTTTTGTTCTACCGCCCCTTCTGCAAATGGATTTGCCCGCTCGGCGCATTCTATGCGCTCATGAATAGGGTGTCCCTACTGGGGATTCGGGTTGACGCGTGCAAATGCGTCTCGTGCGGCAAGTGCTCAAAGGTTTGTCAGATGGACGTTGATGTGGTCCGCGCGCCCAATCATGCCGAATGCATCCGGTGTGGAAAGTGCATTGGGGCCTGCCCTGTCGATGCCATCAGCTATCGCTATGGCCTGGATGTGTCGGCGGAAAAGCTTCCCTTGACCGCCGATAAAAAGTAAACAAGCTTCGACAAAACGGAGGAATGACCATGAAGCCTTCTAAGATTGCGGCCCTGTTTATGGTGCCAGTATTGGCCTTGTGCCTTGTGGCGTGTTCGGCGCCCAGTGGCAATGCGAGCGAATCTGCGAGCTCCGATCCTAAGATCGCAGAACTCACTGCGCAGAAGCCGACCAATGCCGATGAGGCCGCCGAGCTGTATACAAAACTCATGCAGAAGGAGAACGATATCTTTTCGAGTGATAACGCGCTGTGGGAAAAGGTATTCAATGCGGCAAATAAAGACTCGGCAATGATTGAGAACGGCAGCAATTACGGCGATTTCTTGCTCAAGACCATCGACGGCGCCAAGGATGAGTTCACGGCGGATGAGCTTAAGACGCTCAAGGCCGGTGCACAGCAGATCAAGGAGATCGAGGACAAGCTCGAGAGCTTGGAGAAGGAGTTCCCCGGCTGTGGAAGCACGCCGAGCTCAGGCGAGAGCGTCGACGCTTCGACCGCTGGCATGACGGCTGGTGCCAACGCTTCGAGCGAGGCGACGAAGTTCCCCAGCTTTACGGGCAAGGATCTGGATGGCAACGACGTGAGCAGCGACGAGCTGTTCGCTAAGAACAAGGTCACCGTCATGAACTTCTGGTTCACCACTTGCAAGCCGTGCGTGGGCGAGCTGGGCGATCTTGAGAAACTGAATCAGGAGCTTGCCAAGAAGGGCGGCCAGGTCGTGGGTGTCAATTCCTTTACACTCGATGGTAACAAGGGCGAGATTGCAGATGCCAAGGACGTGCTGAGTAAGAAGGGCGTGACATATAAGAACATCTGGTTCAAGTCGGATAGCGAGGCCGGTAAGTTCACGTCAAATTTGTTCTCGTTCCCGACAACGTATGTCATCGATCAGAATGGCAACATCGTAGGGGAGCCCATCGTGGGAGCCATCAGCTCCGCCGAGCAGCGTGCAGCACTCAACAAACTTATCGACCAGGCGATTGCGAATAGCGAGCAGTAGAAGACGCGTAAAGCATGGCGAGGATCGTGTGTCGCTGTGCGAAGTAGTCCGCTACCTTTCAAGATAAGCTCCAGCATATAGAGGTCCCGCTCGGGACCTCTTCTTTTGGGCACCGTCCTGCTCGTTTTTTGGCGCGGTTCGTTACATTCCTCACTGGCGCCGGCAAAAAATGGGGATAGAGTAGGACAAACGCGTCGAATACGAACGGCGGAGGAGAGCGGGCAGGGTGCCTGCGCAGGAGAGGTTGCCGTCCATGCTGGAGCTCAAAGGAATTTGCAAAAGGTACGTTACGCAGTCGTTTACGCAGGTGGCGCTCAACAACGTAAGCCTGTCTTTTCGTGATAACGAGTTCGTGGCCATTCTGGGTCCCTCAGGCTCGGGCAAAACTACGATGCTCAACGTTATCGGCGGACTCGACCACTTTGACTCGGGCGACCTGCTGATCGACGGTATTTCGACCAAGGACTTTCACGATCGCGATTGGGATGCCTACCGCAACAACCGCATCGGCTTTGTGTTCCAGAGCTATAACCTCATTCCGCATCAGACCATTTTGGAAAACGTTGAGCTGGCGCTGACGCTCACGGGCGTGGGGCATGCCGAGCGCCGCCAGCGTGCGCGCGAGGCGTTGGAGAAAGTCGGTCTGGGCGAGCACGTTAGCAAACGCCCGAGCCAGCTATCGGGCGGACAGATGCAGCGCGTGGCCATTGCCCGCGCCCTGATCAATGACCCTGAGATCGTCCTTGCCGACGAGCCGACTGGCGCTTTGGATTCAACGACATCCGTGCAGGTTATGGATTTGCTCAAAGACGTTGCGCGCGACCGTCTGGTCATCATGGTCACGCACAATCCCGACCTGGCATACCAATACGCCACGCGCATCGTCAACCTGGCGGACGGCAAGATCACCGACGATTCCGATCCTTTCGATGTCGCTGACGCCACGCGCCACGAGGCTAAGCCTACGCGCAAAACCTCGATGAGCTTTGTGACGGCGCTGGGGCTTTCTGCCCGAAACCTTATGACCAAGAAGGGCCGCACGGCCATGACTGCCTTTGCGGGCTCGATTGGCATTATCGGTATCGCGGCGATTCTGGCGCTGTCCAATGGCGTAAACGGCTACATCAAAAAGGTCGAGGAGGATACGCTCTCGAGCTACCCGCTCACCATTTCCAAGCAGGATTACGACCTGTCGTCCATGATGGGCGGGCAGGGAACTGCGGATGATGACTCGCCTGAAAATGTTGATTCGTCCGACGACAGTGCCGGCGGCAAGGCTAAGGGAACCGATAAGATTCCCGTGGTCACGGCCGTAAAGGATATGTTTGCGAGCGTTAAGTCCAACGACATGACGAGCTTTAAGGCATGGCTCGATGCCGGTGGCGATGGCATCGATAAAGAGGTTAACGCCATTCAGTACGGTTACGGTGTATCGCCGGTTGTCTATCGTGCCGGCAAGGGCGATGAGAAGCCTGTCCGGCTGGTGCCCAACGCCATGACCGAGGCCATGAGCGGAGGCGCGAGCTCGGCGGCAACGGTGGGCATGGAATCCATGGGAACCTCGGTCTTTAACGAGATGATTGACGACCAGAGCCTGCTCGACAGCCAGTACGATGTCGTCGCCGGTCATTGGCCCACGTCTGCTAACGAAGCCGTAATGGTGCTTTCGAGCCGTGGAACGGTGGGCGACTACACGCTCTACAGCATCGGCGCGCTGGATATCAACGAGCTCAACGACCTGGTTAACAGCGCCATGACGGCTGACGGTAAGATCGAAACGCCCGAGACCGGCGCCGACTTTACCTACGACGATGCGCTGTCCACGACGCTTAAGGTGCTGTCGCCGGCCGATGCCTATCGCAAAAACGAAGAGACCGGCATGTGGACCGACATGTCTGACGACGCCGACTTTATGACCGCCAAGGTTGCCGACGGTATTGACGTGCACATTGTGGGCGTGGTGCGACCTAACGAGACGGCCAATGCGAGTGCGTTGTCTCCGGGCATTGCCTATACGCATGCGCTGACTCGCCAGCTTATGGAGCGCGCCGCCGATTCGCAGATTGTGCAGGAGCAACTCGACCACCCCGAGACGGATGTCTTTACGGGCAAAACCTTCGACGAACTGCAAGGCGAGGCCAAGCAAGGCGTGGATCTGGGCAGCATGTTCAGTGTGGACGAGGCAGCGCTCAAGAGCGCGTTTTCGTTCGATACATCTGCGCTCTCGGGTGCGGCCGGCGGTATGGACCTGTCGGGTCTTGACTTGTCCGGGCTGGACATTGACCTTTCGGACGTTGGCAAGGACGTCGACATCAGTGACATCATGGCCAAGGCGCCAACCCCAGATTTCTCGGGTATCTTTGACGGTCTGGAACTCACGCCCGAGCAAATGCAGCAGGTGGGAACGCTTGCCAACCAGCTGTTTGAGGGCTTTTTGCAGTCTGATCAGTTTAAGGCGCTGACACCCGATGATCTTAAGGACGCGTCAAAGCTCTCTGCCGCATTCTCGACATATCTTGAGAATGATGCCGCAGCCCAACAATGCCTGGCTCAGCTCAAGGCACTCGGTGGCGATGCCCTGGCCGAGCGCCTGCAACAGGCGATGACCGACTATGTGCAAAAGCAGCTGGCTCCGTATCTGCAGCAGGCTATGGATCAGGTGATGAAGTCGATCAGCGACCAGATTGCGGCGACGGTGTCAGCTCAGCTCAAGGCAGACACGGCTGGGCTTATGGACCAGATGGCGACGCAGATGTCTTCGAGTTTTGCCAACCTAGCGAGCGCTATGCGTGTGGATGCGAGCGCCTTTGCCCGCGCCATCCATTTCAACATGGACGCCGAGGACCTGAGTTCGCTCATGATGAGTTATGCCAAGGCGTCGCAGCTCACCTACGACAACAATCTGACCACGCTGGGCTATGCGGATGAGGCAGACCCCATCTCGGTCAAGATTTTCCCGCGCGACTTTGAGGCCAAGGAGCGCGTACTCGACCATATCGATGCGTACAACAGGCAGGTCAAAGCCGCCGGCCACGACGAGCAGGCAATCTCGTACACCGACTACATGGGCATCATCATGGGTTCGGTGACCGACATCGTGAACACCATCAGCTTGGTGCTCATCGCATTCGTGAGTATCAGCCTGGTGGTGAGCTCCATCATGATCGGCATCATCACCTACATCAGCGTGCTGGAGCGCAAAAAGGAGATTGGCATTCTGCGCGCGATCGGCGCGTCGAAGCGTAACGTGGCAAACGTGTTCAACGCCGAGACCTTTATCGAGGGCCTCATTGCCGGCGTCTTTGCCATTGTCGTCGTGGTGCTCGTGAGTTTCCCGGTCAATGCCTGGGCACTTGCGGTCAAACAGGTTCCCAACCTGATGAGCCTGCCCGTGCAGGATGCGCTGGTACTCATTGCAATTTCGGTGCTGCTAACGGTCGTCGCTGGCCTGCTGCCGGCCCGTAGCGCGTCCAGGAAGGATCCCGTGGAGGCCCTGCGCTCCGAATAATGTGACAAAGGGGCAGTCCCTTTGTCACATTGAGACCCTTGCGAAAACGGGGTCTAATTACCGTTCGGCAGGTTAAGAACTCCCTCTCCCCGCTTAATGCTTGACGAAGAGTCCTCTGGTTTATATACCTATCGGTAGGCATATAGGATGTATTGCCGATAGAAATGGAGCAACCATGACTCTCACCACACCAGCCAAAAAAGATTGTCTCCGTGAAAGCGGCGCATTTGCTTGGGTCGTCGTTATTGCGCTCGGCTTAATGTCCGCCGGAACAACTGGCACATATAGCATTATTGCCGGCTCATTCGTTGCTCCAGTATGTGAAGATCTGGGCTTTGACTACACTTCTTTTTCTTTCTATTTCACCGCGATTCTTCTTGGCCTTGCGCTTGGGCTTCCGCTTTTGAGTCGCTTCATTCCAAAAGTAATCGGCAAACCATGGCATATTTGCATTGAACTCGTCCTTATTGCCGCCGGCGCCGCAATGGCGTTCTACACCGAGGTCTGGATGTTCACCGTCTCCGCCGCAGTGATCGGCATCTGCTTTTCGTTTACAACGGGCGTCTGCATGTCCGATGTCATTGACCAATGGTTCAGCAAATCGTCCGGTCTCGCCATCGGCCTCGCTTGGGGCGTTAATTCTCTCTGCACGCTGTTATTGAGTCCTGTCATTACACTGGTCATCGAGCAGCAAGGCTGGCGTACGGGATACATCGTGCTTGCGGCCGTTTCTGCAGCTATGATTTTGCCTGCAAGCGCATTTATCATTCGCCTTAACCCCTCTGATCGCAATATGCTTCCGTACGGAGAGACCGCCTCCGAAACCCATGAGAGCTGCAGCGCCGATGAGCAGGAAGATGTCCTTTCGGGCATGGCACTCCGCGATGCCGCGAAAACGCCGTCTTTTATTCTCTGTGTCCTCTTGCTTTGCGTGGCGCAGCTCACCTGCTGCATGAACCAGCTGTTTCCAACCTATGCAAGCGAGGTCGGTTTCAATCCTATCGTAGGAAGCTTAATGGTCTCGGCAGCTTCACTCTCCGATATCTTCCTAAATCCCTTCGTGGGCAAAACATGCGACAAGCTTGGCGCTATTAAAGCAACGGTCGCATGGACAGGTGTCAGCATTCTTTCATTCCTGCTTCTTATCATTGGCGGAAGCAATGAGACCGTTTCCATCATTGCAGCTGGTGTAAACGATGTCATGTTCGCCATCGTTGGAACCGCAATGCCGATGCTTCTCCTCTCGCTCTTTGGATCACGCGATTTTGGAAGGATCTATTCGATCGTTTGCTCAGCGGGCTATGTCGTCGGTGCTTTTGGAATGCCGGTCATGATGAAGGTTTACGGCATGGCAGGGTCATTCCAGGGAGTATTTATCTTCTGCATTGCCTGCAACCTTATGATTGCTGCGTTTGCTATCGTTTCCGGCTTTCTCAATAAGGCTGCTGAAAAGTAATAAGCGCCGATTTGCATCGGCATAGATTGCCATGCAACAGGGGTCGACTCCAAGCCAGACTGGAGTCGACCCCTGTTTTCGTTTTAAAGGTTGCCCGCAGGCACCATGGGTGCCAACATGCGCTTCAGCTTGGCTGGTTTATTTGAACATAAGCTCGACTATTCCCGCCCAAACCGCTTTCTCATCAATATCCTCACCTTGAGCGACCGTATTGCTTGCTCCCTCCAGAACGGTATAAAGAATTTGTACGTAGAGCATTACGTCGGCGCTATCGGAAAACGCGCCAATCTCTACACCATGAAGAAGGATGTCTTTAAGCGCATCCATGGTTCGTTTGGTCGCCGTCGCTTGACGTTCCTGAACTGCAGGAATTCGATTTGCTTGAACGCTAACCTCGGCCAGCACGCGCCGGCGCTTTTCATCGCTTCGATAGCCACCTATAACTGAATTGCCGAGCTCGATAAGCGCGGCCTTGAACCCGTCCCTATCGACTATTAGCGAGTAGTCGCGCTGATAGTCAATGGTCGGAAACATGCTGTCCAAGAGCGTAGTGAAAATCTCCTCTTTTGAGGGAAAGTAGTAGTACACCGACGGCTTGGATATACCGACAAAGTCGCAAATCTTTCCGATAGACGCTTTGTCATAACCGACTTCTGCCACAAGATCGTACATTGCGTCCAATATTTTTTTTCTTGTGCTCACGCTGCATTTCTCCATTGCAAATCACTTCCGCACTACCAACATTATTAAGGATGGCAACGGGACATCAATTCGTGTCCAAACATGACCACTATATACGGCGAACGGTATGTATCAGTAGGCGAGCGGCAATTATTCAAAATTATCTACCGAACGGTAGGTATAGTAGTACTATAGCAGGTGAAACCCCGCTATTGTCGCGGCCGGACAGCATTGCGGGAAACCCGACGGAAGGACCAACCATGTACGAGAACTATCGTATGCCGGGCGAGTTCGAGAAGCGCTCCAACGTCTATGTGACATGGCTTCCCGATTACATCCGTGCAGAGGGCTACGATAACCGCCAGCCCTGCGTTGACGTGATCAAGGCTCTGCTCGAGTATGGCGACGTTACGGTCAACCTCAATTGCGGCACCCCCGGCTCCTATGAGGAGGCTTGCTCGCGCCTGAAGGAGGAGGGGGTTGATCTCGATCGCATCGAGATCACGCAGTTCGAAGACTCCAACTTCTATGTCCGCGACAACGGTCCCAGCATCATGGTCGACGACAAGGGCCATTCTTATATGGTCAACCCCGCTTGGACCTATTACGGCGTGTGGGACAAGAACTCCCCGGAGTGCCAGTCCGCACGTAAGGCAGCCGTTCACATGGCGGTTGCGCTCGGTTGCTTCGATATCGTCAATTCCGAAATGGTTTCGGAGGGCGGCGACCGCGAGTTTGACGGTCACGGCACTCTGATCGCCATCGAGGACACGGAATGCCGCAAGCGTAATCCCGAGTTCACGAAAGAGGAAGTAGAGGCCGAGTATAAGCGCATCTACAACCTCAACAAGGTTGTCTGGCTTCCGCAGCCTATGCTCGAGGACGACGACTATCGACTGGGCATCCTCGACGAGAAGGAAGACGGAACTCCCGTCTTTGGCATGAGCTTTGCAGCTCACATTGATGAGATGTGTCGCTTTATCACTCCGAACAAGATTCTTCTTGCCGAGGTGTCCGATGAAGAGGCAGCCTCGAGCAAGGCTGGAGCAGAGTCTCGTCGCCGCATTGAGGCAGCCTACGAGATCCTGAGCAACGAAACGGACTGGGAGGGCAAGCCCTTCGAGATCGTTCGTATGCCCACCGCCGAGCCTATTGAAGTCGTTATCGCCCCTGGCGATGAAGATTACGAGCTCTATAAGGGCTTCATCGACGAAATGGGCGGCAAGTTTATGGATGGCACCCCCTGGCCCGAGGGCCCCGTCCACTTCTACGCCGCAGCGAGCTACTGCAACTTCCTGATTTGCAACGGCGTCGTTCTTGGCCAGCGTTATTACCACGAGGGCATGAGCGAGGTCGTGAAAGAGAAGGATGAGCAGGCCAAGGCAGTTCTTGAGAGCTGCTTCCCCGATCGCAAAGTCATCATGATTGATTCCCTCGCGCTTAACCTGTCCGGCGGCGGCGTGCACTGCTGGACTAAGGACGTGGCGGCCAGTCGTTAGTGAGCCTTAGAGCCTGCGCTCTTTGGCTTAGGCGCCACATGTACCGCTCCCCGAGGGATATCCGTGTTTTCCTCGGGGACACATTCAACAATAATTTTGATAATAATTCGAAAGGAAATAGGCATGAACAACAGCCTCCGCGGTCGCGACTACATCAACATCCATGATCTCTCCTCCGAGGATTTCCGCTATCTCATCGATCTTGCCTGGAACCTTAAGGCTCAGAAGAAGTCTGGTGTCGACCAGCGCTACTTCCCCGGCAAAAACGTCCTCGCCAACTTTGAGTGGGGCTCGACCCGTACTCGTTGCGCATTCGAGACCTCCTGCAATGATTTGGGCATGGGCTTCACTTATCTGACCAACTCCCACATGGGTGACTGCGAGACCGTCAAGGATGCCATGCGCGTCTTTAACGGCATGTACGATCTCATCGTCTACCGCGCACAGAAGGACGAGCAGTTCCTCTATGACGTCGCCGACCTGGTTGACATCCCGGTCATCAATGCCCTTACTCTCGGCGATCACCCGACTCAGATGCTCGCTGACGCTCTTACGATGGAAGAGCAATGGGGCGGTCTGCGTACGAGCCGCGGCAAGAAGATGGCTTTCGTTGGCAACTGCGCCGGCGCCCCAGTGTGGTATGGCCGTCTGTGCGCTATGCTCGACATGGACTTCCTCGCCATCGGCCCCGACGACCTCCGTCATCAGATGTGCAAGGAAATGATCGAAGAGGTGGAGGCCTGCTACGCCAAGTACGCTCCCAATAGGACCTTTACCATCACCTCTGACCTCGATGCCCTGGATGGCGTTGACGTTATCGTTACCGAGGAGTGGCGCTACATCAACCCCGAGTGCGGAGAAGAGGTTCTGGATCCCGACGACTACAACTCCTGGTTGGGCGATGCCGAGTCTCTGTACCCCTATCGCGTCACCAGCGAGCTGTGCAAGCGCACCAACAATCCCGACATCTTCTGCATGCATGAGCTTCCCTCTGTCCACAACGCGGATCACCGTGTTGGCAAGATGCTCCTCGACCAGTGCAAGAACGACCTTCATCGCGAGATCATCACAGAGGGTTTCGAGATTGCCGACGAGTGCTTTGAGGCCAACGCTTCGGTCATCTTCCGTGAGGCAGAGAACCGTCAGCACACCATCAAGGCCGTTATGTGTGCCCTTCTGGGTCTCTAGGAGCTGCGTCAATGGAAAATGCAAAGTTAAAGAGCAGCAAGGTTTACGCATGGGTTCTCGTAATCGCGCTCGGCCTTATGTCTGCCGGCACGACCGGATCCTATAGCGTCATCGCGGGCTCCTTCGTCGCGCCCGTGTGCGAGGAGTTCGGGTTTGACTATTCCATCTTCTCGTATTACTTCACCGCAACGCTCATTGGTCTTGCGGCAGCCCTTCCGTTTGTCGGAAAACTCATTCCCAAGGTCGTTGGCAAGGTTTGGCTCCCCGTTGTCGAGCTTATTTTGCTCGCTGCCGGCGCAGGCATGGCCTTCTACACCGAAGTCTGGATGTTCATCGCCGCTGGCGCCCTGATTGGCGTTTGCTTCGCCTTCACCACCGGCGTCGCTATGTCCGACGTTATTGACCAGTGGTTCAAAAAATCTGGTGGCCTGGCAATCGGTCTCGCTTGGGCAGTGAACTCGATTTACATGCTCATCATGAGTCCCGTCATCACCTCTGTCATCGAGGCCGCTGGCTGGAGAACTGGTTATCTGGTGCTCGCCGGTGTTTCCGCAGTGCTCATTCTCCCAGCTTCCATTCTGATCATCCGCTACAAGCCTCAGGACAAGGGCATGCTGCCCTATGGCTACGTCGAGGGCGAGACGGTCACCGAGACCGAGGAGACGACCGAGGATAGCACGCGTGGCGTTAGCTATGCGCGCGCCATTAAGTCGCCTGCCTTCTTCTTCTGCATCGGCTTCCTCTGTCTCGTTCAGCTCACTTGCTGCATGAACCAGCTCTTCCCGACGTATGCTTCCGAGGTTGGTTTTAGCCCCATGGTGGGCGGCTTCATGGTATCCGCTGCATCGCTCTTCGATCTGTTCCTCAATCCGATCGTCGGCACCACTTGCGATAGGTTCGGCAGCACGAAGGCCATTCTGGGCTGGCTCGCTGTCTCCATCCTCTCCTTTGTCATGCTCATGATGAGCAGCGGCAACTCGACGCTCAGCATCCTCGCAGCAGGCGTGAACGACGTAATGTACGTCATCGCTGGCACTGCCCTGACCGTTTTGGTTATGGATGTCTTTGGCTCCCGCGATTTCGGTCGCATCTTCGCGCTGATCTGCTCCGTGGGCTATATCGTCGGCGCCTTTGGCATGCCCGTTATGATGAAGGTTTATGAGCTTGTCGGCTCCTTCCAGGGCGTCTTCATCTTCTGCATCGCATGCAACGTTATTATCGGCCTGTTCTTGCTGCTGGCAAAAAAGACTGGTAAGAACCTCTCCTGGGACGAATAGTTCGATTCGTCTTAGACATACGCTGTAGGGCTTAACCTGCAGCCGCTTTGGGGCATCGACTAACATCGGTGCCCTTTTTCATCGAATGTGACAAAGGAGCAGCCACTTTGTCACATTGAGTGGCATGTAAATCGAGGTCTAATACTTTTCCGAGAAGTGAACGGCCATACTTGGGCCTCCGAAGCATCGACATTTTTAGACGTCAAACCCGCAGGATTTGGCTGGCAAAACCGCAGGAAATTGCATCTCGAAAGTGCAGATGCTTCGGGGCCCGTTTTCACTCGTTCACTTCTCGGGAAAAGTATTAGACCTCGTTGTATGGGGTGCGGCTGGAGGGTGGTCATCGTTCAGTAGCTACCTCTTCCTTGTGAATCGCCTGAAGCGCAAGGCATAATGCATGTGACAAAGGGACGGCCCCTTTGTTGCGTTGATATGAGAGAAGAGTAGATGATCCTTTCGCTGGCCCCTATGGAGGGGATTACCGGGCATGTGTTCCGTCGCGTGCATGCGGAGTGCTTCGGTGCGCTCGATTGCTATTACACGCCGTTTTTGCCGCCGCCGCGGGTGGGAAACCGCTTTGGCGGCAAGGCGTTTAAGGAGATCGATCCTGCCAATAACCAGGGGCTCAACGTGGTGCCTCAGCTGATGTCCAAGAACGCGGACGAGTTTGTGTGGGCGGCACAGGTGCTCGCCGACATGGGCTATCGCGAGGTCAATCTCAACTTGGGTTGCCCCTCGGGGACGGTTGTCGCCAAGGGCAAGGGCTCGGGTTTCTTGCGTAATCTCGACGAACTTGAGGTGTTCTTGAGTGACGTGTGTGAGCGCTCTCCGCTGCCGGTATCGGTCAAGACCAGGTTGGGGTTGGAGAGCGACGACGAATACGAGCGCGTACTCGATCTATATTGCCGCATGCCGCTGGCAGAGCTGATCGTGCATCCGCGCGTGCAGAAGGACCGTTATGCGGGCTCGCCGCGCAAAGAGTTTTATGGCGAGACGCTGGAGCGTGCGCCGTTCCCGGTTGCCTATAACGGCGATATTTTTGATCTTGAGGATATGGATGCGCTGGTGGAGGCCTATCCCGGCACGCGCCATGTGATGTTGGGGCGTGGCCTGCTCGCGAACCCCGCTCTGGCTCGCATGGTCAAGGGCGGCCCTGCTGCAACGGCTGCTGAGCTGCAGCGCTTCCACGACACGCTGTTTGCGGCATATGCAGAAGAGATTGGCGGCAATGCGGTCTTCCGCATGAAGGAGTGGTGGTTCTACGCCAAGTGCGTTTTCGCTGATCCCGCTACCGTCCACAAGATCGTACGCAAGACCAAAAAGGTCGACGAATACCGCGCTGCCGTCGAGCGCGTCTTTCGCGAACAGCCGCTTGCACCCACAGCTCGCTTCCACGGCTAACTAGTCATCGGGGGCGTTCTTTAACGACTGGTCATTTAAGGACGTCCCCAACGACTATGTAGCAAAAAGCTGTACACCAGCATCCAAAGATGTCGAAAAATGTCGACTTTGGATGCTGGCGTACATGTTTGGGTCCGACGGGGGAGCGGGCCTAGGCAATCAGTGCATCAAGTGTAATGAGCTCTCTGAGCCGCTCCGTGCGTGTTTGCCCATGGCGTTTGGCTTTTTCGTCAAACGCCTCAAGAATCGATTCGCCCACACGTGCTGATATAACGACGCTTGGCTCATCGGAGATCGACGGCCTTCCCAGCTTGATGGTGCGACCCTTCGGCCATTCATCTTTTTCGTATGCCTTCGCGGCTTTCTCCAACTCTCCGGGAGCAAACCCCATCATCTTTTCGAGCTGCTTAGCGTCCATAGCGCCTCCTATCGATCGGCATAATGTCGAGCACAGGTCAACGGATACTCTTTTTGTATACAGTTTTGTAGACAAAAATATAAACAGTTTATCAGGCTAATTAGCTTGTTTTGACCCGCGTGTTCGATAGGAAATGAGCATTGACGGCTTCGATACTCCTTTGCTTTTCAGCTTGGAATTTGGATGCCCATTGAACTTCCGGAGGGGAGCGCTTTATTAAGCTATCGAGATTCTGGGCAGGAGCTCTCACTGGTCTTCGATAATGGGACCAGCTTAATTCGCGACACAGTGTGTCGCGAATGGGAGTAGTCGTTAGGTGTCCTTCAATGGCTAATCATATAAGAACGTCCAAGTGCCGGATTTTGTCATTTAGTGTCGTTCTCAGCGACTATTCTGGAGGGTCGTGGGCAAAAAAGGGCAAATATGAGTACTGTTGCCATTATGGTTGCATTTATTTTGCTATAAATAGCAGCTCCTGATGAGATTTGTTCCCATTAGGAGCTACTTTTATTGAACATATGAGGAGAAATAACGTCGTCTGCGGACGAGTGGAACGTTGAATAGTTCCTGAAGTGATCAAAATCGCTGCTACTAAACAGGTAGCAGTACTCATATTTGCCCTTTTTTGACCACAGCCCTCTCGGAAACCTTTCCAGAGGCGTCAAACAGCCATAATCCAAAGGTCGCCTCAAACAATTAACCGGCTAAGAGCGTCCATGGCTACCCAAAAGCTGTACGCCAGCATCCAAAGATGTCGGAAATGGTCGACTTTGGATGCTGGCGTACATGTTTGGGTCGTATAGGTTGGGGCGAGCCGGTCGCAACGCGAGTGTTAGAGTAGGTTCTCCTGTACCCATGCGATGATGTCGCTCGACTCGTAGAGTGGCTTGCCGTCGATGAACAGGCAGGGAACCTGGCGCTTTCCGCCGACGGCGATGAGTGCCTGCTCGGCATCGGGGTCGGTCGAGATATTGCGCTCGGGAATGGTCACGCCGTTATCGGCCAAAAAGCGCTTGACCTTTATGCAATACGGGCAGCCGGTCATAACGAATAGCGCGAGCTCATGATTAGTAGCCATAGGTCTCCAATCGGTTGCAGTTTTGATTGAAATACCCAAAGCCGCCGCGGTCTATGCGCGGGTCAGTGACGACTCGATGGCCTGTACCAGAAACGCCGTGGCTCCGGTGCCGCAGGGCTTGTCGTAGTAGTCAACAAAGCGCTGGTCGGCAAGATAGCCGTGGGCGAGGCCCAGGTACGCCTCGTCTTGGGGCTCGCATCCCCAGTTGAGAGCAATCCATCGACGGTGCATTGTAACCAGTTTTTGGGCTTCGTTGCTCTCTGGGTCGCCAATGCCCATGGCAATCGAGAGCTGGCCCAAAATGGCGCGTTCAAGTTCCTTCATGTCGTTCCATGTCTGAGGATCCATATCCAGTAACGTTTCGTTTGCTGCATCGATAGCCTCATTGCCATAGCGAGCTCGAGCCTCGGCGCCGTAGCATTCCTCGTTTTCCTGCACGGTGCGCCAGCGCTCCAGTTGCGGCAGGACGGCGCCCATGAGCGAGACGGCTTCGTCAAGCGACATGCCGGTGTTTTGCGCCAGGCGCGGGGCACAGTCCTCGATCATCGCCTCCATGGTGGTGGCGTAGGTGTACTTGCCGTGGTCGTAGCACCACTTGCAGTAATGGTCGGTCGTGGCGCCCGTGGCATCGGTGCCGCAGTCGTCGGGCGTGAGTATCATGCCGCAGCTCTGACAATAGTGCTCGGGCATTTCGAGCAGGTGAGACAGGGGCTCGCCGGTTACGGCGGCAATGAGCTTCATCATGTCGATGCCCGGTGTGACCTCGCCGCGCTCCCAACGGCTGATGGCCTGGCGTGTGACGAAGAGCTTGGCGGCGAGCTGCTCTTGGGTAAGGTGATGGGCGCGGCGGACAGCGATGAGCTTTTCTGCAAAGGCCATAGCGGCTCCTTTCTGCTGGTTGATGGCTTAAGCATACGCGGTGACAGGCGCCCTTCCAAGCAACCGTTGGTTGCACGACGGGGGACCGCGGCGAAGAATTGCGCGTAACGCCCCATGCCCCCATGCCGTACAATGACCGGCATGGAACCTATCGCACACATACATACCGACCTGCCGCAGAAGTTCGGCATTCCGCGCAACAGCTTTTTGGCGCCTCATCTGCAGGGACGCATCGTTTTCGAGCCGGAATTTGCCTCCAATGCAGCGGTTGAGGGTCTGGACTCCTTCTCTCACCTGTGGCTGCTGTGGCGCTTCGAAAACGGAACGCCCGGCGGCACGGCTAAGGACATAGCTGCCGATGCCAAGTCGCAGGACAGGTCCGGCACCAACGTCAAGTGGTCGAAGACCGTGCGCCCGCCGCGTCTGGGCGGAGCCGAGCGCGTGGGTGTCTTTGCCACGCGCAGTCCGTTTCGCCCTAATTCCATTGGGCTTACCTGCGTCAAGCTCGATCGCGTCGAGCTCACCGGCAATGGTCCCATCATCCATGTGCTGGGGGCCGATCTGCGCGACGGCACGCCCATCTACGACATTAAGCCCTACATTCCGTTTGCGGACTGCCACCCGGATGCGACCGGCGGCTGGATTGAGGATGCTCCGTGGCAAGAGCTCGACGTCGAGTTTCCGCGAGCGCTGCAAGATATGGTCCCGCCCGCAAAGCTCCCCGGCTTGGTCGAGGTCCTTCGCCAAGATCCGCGCCGCGCGGGCAGCAAGCACGAGCCAAACCGCGTTTACCACTTGGCTTACGCCGGGCTCGACATATCGTTTACGGTCGACGGAGCCAGGTTGACGGTAACCGCCATCAACGACGCGCGGGACTAACCCGCCATCCGTCCGTATCCGTCAAAATCAACAGCAAACCCCATGCCAAAACCGCCCACGCTGGTGGACAATAACGCCTACCAAAACAATCACTTCGCACGGGAGCTCAGCATGAAATACGACTTTAGCTCGCTTATCGACCGCCACGGCATGGACTCCATCGCCGTTGATTCTTGGGGTGAGATCCCCGGCATGGCTCCAAACGCACCCGACGAGGGCTTCGATCGCATTCCCATGTGGGTGGCGGACATGAACTTCGCCACGGTGCCCACGGTCCAGGAGTACATCATTCAGCGTGCCCAGCACCCCATGTTTGGCTATTTCAATCCGCGCCCCGAGTACTTCGACCGCATCATCGAATGGCAGAGCCGTCGCAACGGCGTTGAGGGCTTGGCGCCGGAGCATATCGGCTACGAAAACGGCGTGCTGGGCGGTGTCGTGTCGACGCTGCGTGCGTATGTTCAGCCGGGCGATGCGGTGCTGGTCCACAGCCCTACCTACATCGGCTTTACCAAGTCCATTGAGGCCGCGGGCTATCACATTGTCCACAGCCCGCTTAAGCTCGACGATCAGGGCGTGTGGCGTATGGACTTTGAGGACATGGAGCACAAGCTCGCCCAAAACCACATCCATGCTGCGGTGTTCTGCTCGCCGCACAATCCCTGCGGCCGTGTATGGGAGCGCGACGAGATCGAGCGCGCCATGGACATCTATCGCCAGCACGATTGCGTGGTGATATCGGACGAGATTTGGTCCGATATCATCCTGCCGGGGCACAAGCATATCCCGACGCAGTCGGTGAGCGAGGATGCCCGCATGCGCACGGTCGCCCTCTATGCGCCGAGCAAGACGTTTAACCTGGCGGGCCTGGTCGGCAGCTACCACATTGTCTACAACGGGACGCTGCGCGACCGCGTGTGCGCCGTGTCCAACAAGACCCACTACAACGAGATGAATGTCCTCTCCATGCATGCGCTTATCGGTGCCTACCAGCCGCAGGGCTATGAGTGGGTGGACGAGCTCAATCAGGTGCTTGCCGGCAATATCGAGTACTTCTGCAATTACGTGGACGAGCATTTTGAGGGCGTGTCCTATTCGCGTCCGCAGGGCACGTACATGGTGTTTCTGGACTGCACCGAGTGGTGCCGCGAGCATGGCCGCGATATTCAGTGGTTGCTCGACGAGGGGGCGCGCGTGGGCGTTGGCTACCAGGATGGCCGTCCGTTCCACGGGCCCTGCCACATTCGCGTGAATCTGGCGCTGCCGCTTTCGCGCGTGAGGGAAGCGTGCGACCGCCTGGACCGCTACGTTTTTAATGCACGGTAGGCGTGCGCTGCATGCGGGACCTTCTGCCAAGTCGGCTGGAAGGCCCCGCATGGTAGAACGTCTGTAACCATTGGGCACTCGCGTGGTTTCGTTTGCTATTATCTTTAACCATTTCAGTCTGTAAACAGGATCGTCTGGAGCTCGATGAAAAGACCCCGTCGCTCGGTTGCCATATCGTTGTTTGTTGCGCTTGCGGGAGCGTGTGCCTTTGTCGTAGCGATAGCCGGCTGTTCCGGGTCGAATGGCAGGGTCTCGACGTTTGCATTAGAAGGCCTGGACGCCTCGCAGGCCAAAGACGACAACCTTAAGACGCTCAACGTCGGCAGCGACCTCTATCCACCGTTTGTGTATACCGACGAGTACGGCGATATCGTTGGCCTGGATGTCGAGATATTGACCGAGGCTTTGGCCCGCATTGGTTACAAGCCAAAGTACCAGCTGATCGATTGGGAAAAGAAGAAGGAGCTGCTGGCGAGCGGCGAGCTCGATTGCGTCATGGGCAGCTTTAGCATGACGGGTCGCGAAAACGAGTATCGTTGGGCCGGCCCGTACCTTGCGAGCCGCCAGGTGGTCGCGGTCGATCCCCAGAGCGATATCTACACGCTTGCCGATCTTGAGGATAAGGTCGTGGCGGTCCAGTCCACCACCAAGCCCGAGGACATTTTGCTCAATCATACAAATGAAAACGTTCCGCAGATCAAAGAGCTCTACTGCTTTTCGGACCGTTCGTATCTGAACCCGGCGCTCGTCGAGGGTCTGGTCGACGCCATCGCCGCGCATGAGTCCTCGCTGCTCACCTACGAAAAAGACTATGGCGTAACGTATCGCATTTTGGATGAGCCGCTGCTAGAGGTTGGTTTGGGCACCGCTTTCGATATCAACGATACGCGATGCATCGACGTTAAGCTCACTCATGCCTACCAAGAAATGCTTGTCGATGGCACCATGGAACGTCTGGTGTCAAAGTACTTTGATGACCCTTCGCCATTTTTGAATATGGAGGGCCTGTCATGATCGATGCGCCCGACCACGCCGCTCAGGGGCGGGGCAATCGTTCGACAGGGGTATGGCTCCTTGTCGCCCTGCTGGGGATAGCGCTCTCGGTTGTTGCCGGCATGATGAGCTACGGCTACACGACGGCCCAAGCCGAGCAGCGCTTTGCCGACGTTGTCGATTACGTGGCGACGCAGAGCCTTTCCTACGATGCATTCAATAGCGCCTATACGACCAAAAACCTGATTCGCGTTATGGAGATCGCCGGAGAGACAGCGCGCGATATTGAGCGCGACGGTTCGGTGGATAACGCCATGCTGGAGCAATATGCCGACCAGTTCAACGTGAGCGCACTGATCGTGACGGACGCATCGGGCAATTTGGTGTCCGAATCCTCGACGGATGGCGTGGGCTACGAGTCGCTCGCTACGTATCTCAAGGAAGCACCCGTGCTGGAGGTGGCAGCCCATCCGCTTAAGTCCTATACCGCCCGCATTACGCTTTCGGATGATTCGGTTGCAGACATTGGTTGCGTGACCCGGCAAGATGGCGAGGGCATCGTTATCGCGGTCAGGCATCAGAGCGCGAAGGCAGTTGCAAGCAATACGCTCAAACTGCAGAGCCTGCTCGGTGGTTATGAGACCATCGACAGTGGCAATATCGTGATCGAAAGCGATGGCAAAGTCGTTGCGACCAATGCCGTTGAACCCACCATATTGGGCGTATTCAATCTGCCTGCAACGGATGTCTTTATTGTCGACGGTATTAAGGATCGATGCCTGCCCGGCAAAGTCCGACTGGTCAACGCCAGCGGCGAGTGGTATTTGGGCACATTTGGAAAAGCGCGCGGGTTCTACGTGTACACCTATGCCTCGGCGCGGCGCTACTTTGAGGTCGTCGCGGCTGTTGCTGCCGGCGTGCTGGTGCTCTACAGCGGTGTTATAGCCGTTGTTGTGATGGTGCGTCGCCGCGCTGATCGTCGACGTTTGACGGACTTGCTGCAGCAGGAGCGCGACTATGGCGACAAGCTGGCAAAGGCAGCGCGTGAGGCCTCGTCTGCCAACTCGGCAAAGACGGAGTTTTTGCGTCGCATGAGCCACGATTTGCGCACGCCCATCAACGGCATTCGCGGTATGGTTGAGGTCGGCGATGCCAATGCGGACGATCTTCAAAAGCAGACCGAGTGCCGCTCAAAGATCTGGACGGCATCGGGACTGCTGCTCGACCTTGCCAACGAGGCCCTGGATATGAGTCGCCTGGAGAGCGGGCAGGTCGATCTGGAGCTTGTTCCCACAAACTTGGTGACCCTCAACCACGAGGTGCGCGTTATTCTGGAGCGCCAGACCGAGGAGCGTCTGGTGACAATTATCTGCGACCAGCAGACGCTTGATCATCCCTATGTGCGGGTGAGCGTGACGCACCTCAAGCGCTTGTTGCTCAATATTGCCGGCAATGCCGTCAAGTACAACCGCCAGGGCGGCTATGTTCGCCTGGTGTGCCGCGAGGTGGAGCCAGCGGATGGCGTCCCCGTCTATGAATACACGATCGCCGACAACGGTATTGGCATGAGCGAGGAGTTCCAACAGCGCCTCTACGAGCCGTTTTGCCGTGAGGAGCAACAGGTGGAAGGCGCTTCATCGGGAACTGGCCTGGGCGCGCCTATCGCAAAACAGTTGGTCGAGCTTATGGGCGGAACCATGAGCTTTACGAGCGTCTTGGGGCAGGGGACGACGTTTACCATCCGCCTGCCGTTCGAGAAGTGCGACCGCTCCGAGATTCCTCAGGCAGTTCGCGTAGATGCGGGCGACGGCGATGCGTTCCAGGGCCTGCGCGTTTTGCTCGTAGAGGATAACGATCTGAATGCCGAGATCGCGCAGTTTACGCTCAGCCGTGCCGGTGCCGTCGTGACGCATGCTAAGGATGGCGAGTCTGCCGTTGAGGCGTTTGCCGCGAGCGCACCGCACGAGTACGACGTGGTGTTGATGGACATCATGATGCCCGGTATCGATGGTCTTGAGGCCACGCGTCGAATTCGAGCACTCGATCGCGAGGATGCCGCGACCACGCTGATTATCGCCGTGAGCGCCAACGCCTTTGCCGACGACCGCAGGCTTTCGCGTGAGGCAGGCATGGACGCGCACCTAAGTAAACCCGTGAGCTCGCAGGAGCTCGTTGAGGCGCTGGCGCACATAGCCGCCGACGCTTCATAAGCATATGGCCCGGTTCCAAGGTGGGTCGGAACCGGGCCATATTGCTATTTGTGAGTTTTGCTTTTGAGACTTACTTTTCCTGAATCTGCTTGCCGCAAAGATGCTCAATCGTAATCTCGTAGAGCTGGACGCCCTTAATGTCCTTGGCGATTTCCTCTTCGACTTCTTTGGCAGAAGGGTAGTACTTAAGGGCGAGCTGGCGGACTTTATCCTCGATAAACGCGGGGGTGTCATTCGCCAGGCGACAACGGCCAAAGACGACGGTACTCATAACGTAGGGAGCCCAGTTACCGTCCTTGTACCACTCGTTGCCGTAAACGGTAAAGCAGACCTTGTCATCGCGCTTGAGTGCGTCGACCTTGTGGCCAGCCTTGGCGCCATGGAAATAAATCTTGTCGTGTTCGGTGTCAAAGAAGTAGTTGACGGGAATGGCGTACGGGTAGCCATCGTCGCCGTTGACGGCAAAGACGCCGCGCTTGCAGGTGGCGAGCAGTTCGCGCGCTTCCTCGTCAGTGATGGCGCGTTTCTTTCGACGTAAGGGCCTAAACATCGTTGGCTTCCTTTCTGGTCGTGCGTGGTGGTTGAGCACAAACTATAGCGAAACGGATCCGTTTTTCTTGATGCGGGCGAGTATGTTTTTGAGCTTGTTAAAGTCGAGCGGTTTGGACAGATGGGCGTTCATGCCGGCGTCGTGTGCCGCCTTGGCGTCCTCGGCAAAGGCATTGGCGGTGAGCGCGATGATGGGGATATCGGCTGCATCGACCTTCTCGCTCAGACGAATCGCGCGGGTTGCCTCGTAGCCGTCCATGTCCGGCATCATAATGTCCATCAGAATGGCATCGAAGCTGCCGGCGGGACGGCCAACGTATAGGTCGACCACTTCGTTGCCATCGGCGGCGCGAGTTACGACAATGCCTTCGCTTTCGAGCAGCGCCTGGGCAATCTCGGCATTGAGCTCGTTATCTTCTGCCAAAAGAACGTTCATGCCGGCAAGCGAGCAGCTGTCTGTTTGCTCGTCCGCGCGTTCTCTTGCCTGAGGGTCTTTGTCGATATCGAGCGGAATCTGGACGTTGAACGTACTCCCCACGCCAACCTCACTCGAAATCTCAATCGTACCGCCCATCAGTTCAATAAGCGACTTGACGATTGGCATGCCCATGCCGGTTCCTTGGAACTTGCTGCGCGCATCGTCACCTTCTTGGGCAAACGGCTCATAGATATGCTTTAAAAACTCGGGAGCCATGCCAATGCCGGTATCCGAAACGCTAAAGCAAAAGAGCGCGCGCCCGTTATCGAGTGGCTTGGTCTTTGAACTAAAGGTGACGGAGCCGCCGTGCTTGTTGTACTTAATGCTGTTGTCTAACAGGTTGATCATGATCTGTCGGATATGGGTGGGACTGCCGATCATGTATGGCCCCGTGGCGTACGGCAGACTATTGTCCTGCATTGTGATGCCGTTACTGGACGCGCGGAGCTTGCACAGCACCAGTGTATCGTCACAGAGCTCTTTGAGGTTAAAAGGCGTATGCTCCAGTGTTAGCTTGCGGTCTTCGATTTTGCCCATCTCGAGGATGTCGTTGATTAGCGAGAGCAGGTGATTGGCGGCAACGCGCGCCTTGGCACGGCTCTCGCGGGCGACCTGGATATCGCCTTCCTTCAATTCCTCGATCTCGATAAGGCCCAGGATACCGTTGAGCGGCGTACGGATGTCGTGGCTCATGCGCGTGAGGAATGCCGTCTTGGCGGCGTTGGCGGCATCGGCTTTTTTGCGCTCGGTTCGAGCGCGCACGAGTGCCCAGATGAGCAGGACGATGCCGACCGACAACATACCGATGAGGGCAGCTGCAACGGCGGCACGGTTGCGATAAAGGAATTGAAGCGTGTTGGATTCCTGGGCCGTGTACGACGTGGAGGAGTAATTGCTTGCGGAGAGCGATTCTCCGGCATTGATGATGCCCTTGTTGATGATTCCCAGCAGCTCGGGCCTTCCGCGCGAAATCCAGCACGAGAGCTCGCAGGTGTCAGGGAGCTCGGCCGTCTCGCAGTTCTCGAGATCATAACGGTCGCCGATGGTTTTTACGCGTGAACTGGGGGCGAGGATGCAGTGCACCGTTCCCTTCCTGAGGGCGTCGAACGCTTCATCGTCGGATTGGCATTCGGTCACGGTCGCTGTGGGGAACAGACTTTCGAGTACATTTCGGTTGATAAACGATGATTTGGTACAGGCGATGTTCTGAAGGTCTTTGTTCAGGTTGCTTCCGGTGTGGATGGCGGTGAGGGATGTGGTCCCCAACGATATCGACTGCACAACGCCTGATTGCTCGGCAAACCAGTAATCTCGGTATACCGGCAGCGCAACGTCGATGCTTCCCTTTGACAGGGCCTTTGACATCATCTTGTAGTTATCAAAGGCGACGGTTTTGACCGTAATGCCAAATTTATCGTGCAACGTCGTCGCAAGCGATGCGAGCGAACCTTCCATTTTGCCGTCTTCGTCTTCGTTGCAGTAGGGGAGTTTGCCCGTAATGTAGCCGAGCGTGATGGTGTTGTCATTTGCTTCGAGCCAGGAACGTTCGGGGCCGTTGAGCGATGATGAACCGCTGTTTTGGGCCGAGTAGTTAGATTTGACTTCGTCGATATAGCGTGGGTTGACGCGGGCGATTGCCGTCATGGCAGCATTGATGTCGTTCATCAGGTCGGGGCGGCTTTTGGGAACGGCAAAGTAGTAGTCGCTCGAACCAATGTAGAACATGGGGGAGGCACTGGGCGACGAGATCGTGTCATTCATGATGACGGCATCGACCTCGTTGTTTGCGAGCGCGTCAAAGAGAACGGAGTCTCCGTCATACTCCCTGTATGTGCAGGCGATTCCTTCGTTGGTGAGCCACTGCTGGCCAACGAAGGTTTGCATAACGCCGGGGTTGTAGCCGATGGTAAGGCCCTGGAGCGCTTGGGGGTCACCCTTGGCCAGATCGTCGCGATCGGGCCTGGCATAGATGTAGTAGCGCTCGGTGCCCTCGGGGTTCGAAGAAAAGAGCAGCTTTTGGGCGCGTTCCTCGGAGTAGGAGATGTTGGGCATGAGGTCGATCTCGCCCGCCTCGAGCATGTCCATAAGCTCGGCGAAGGTGCCGGAGACGTATTCGTACTGCCAGCCGGGTGTGTAGTACGAGAGGGTCTGGAGGTACTCGTAACCCCATCCCGAGAGACGCTCGCCGGGGGTGCCGTTCTGGAAGCCCTCGTTGTTGACGAGCCAGCCGACGCGGACCGTCTTGACTGGCTGACTAGAGTCATCGGCAAAAGCCTGGACAGGCGCGATGGAACTCAGTGCGGCAAGCGCGGCAAGCACAATGGCCAGGGCGCGACATATAACTGAACGAAGGACAGTGGCAGCTCTCACATGCAATCCTAACGAATCGAGACAATACCGCATAAGGATACCAGCTCAGCCTGCCCAGTCGGCAGCTGTACCGCTAAACGCTCCCGCCCGGCAGTCATCGGGGACGTTCTTAAACGACTAGTCATTGGGGACGTTCTTGTTTGACTGGTCATTTAAGAACGTCCCCAATGACTAGTTCCGTTTGCTGGGGAGGCGTGGGACAATACCGAGCGAACGTGATTGGTTGTCCGTGGAAGGGGTCGCGATGAAAAAGCTCAGGACGCTTGCTGACGTGTTGCGCCAGGCGGGCTTCGTGCGCATTACGGAGCTGTTCCTCGTCTTCTATCTGCTGTGCTCGACGGCTGTCTGGCTGTCCGAGCCCACGACCCTCACCTTTGGCGATGGACTTTGGTTTAGCTTTGAGACGGTCTCGACCATCGGCTTTGGCGACATTCCGGCCGAAACACCGGTTGCCCGCGCTATTACCGTCGTCTTGAGCGTTATCAGCATTTTCTACATCGCCATGCTCACGGGCGTGGCGGTGAACTACTGCAATACGCTCATCAAGATGCGTCAAAAGGACACCATGGCGCGTTTTATGGATGATCTGGAGCATTTGGAAGAGCTCGATCGCGATCAGCTTGCCGATCTTTCGCGTCGCGTGCGCGAGTATCGTCGACGCCAGCGCTAGAACGGGCGCCGCGCGTCACGATGAGGGGGACTGAATATGAATATCACCGTGTATCTGGGTGCCAGCGCCGGCAATGACCCGGCGTTTCTGCCCGCGGTGCAGGAGCTGGGCAACTGGATTGGCGCCAACGGACACGCGCTCGTATACGGCGGGTCCAAATCGGGACTGATGGGCGCGCTCGCCGATAGCGTACTCGAGGCAGGCGGACATGTGACGGGTGTGGAGCCGAGCTTTTTTATCGAGGCAGAGTTTCAACACGACGGAATCGACGACCTTATCGTGACGAGCGACATGGCCGAGCGCAAAGCCAAGATGATCGAGCTCGGCGATGCGTTCATCGCATTTCCGGGCGGCACGGGCACGCTCGAGGAGATTGCCGAGGTTATGTCCGCGGTGTCGTTGGGGCACCTGAGCTCTCCGTGCATCCTGTATAACCTGGACGGTTACTACAACGACCTCAAGGCGTTGCTCGGGCACATGATTGATAAGGGGCTTTCGAGCCCGAGGCGCCAGCACGGCATCTACTTTGCCGACGATTTGCGCGAGATTGCCTCGATTATCAACGGATGAGTCTTGAGCTTGCCCCACTATGGCTCCCAATGGTGCCGTTCGCGGCGCAGACGGTTGGCTCGTTCGGGCAACGCTCGCTCTACAATAAAACGTATCTATGTCGACTTTGACCGCGGGAGGACCCGATGGATAACCTTGCCAAACCCACGAACCGAGCGCTGTTTTTGGTCAGCGTCGCCGTGACCGGTGCACTCGCGGGTGCCGCAGTCTGGCTGTTCTTTTTTGCGATGGAGCACGGTATCGACTATCTATGGACCGAGATTCCGCACGCGCTGGGCGTCGCTTCGCCCGAGCTTGCCAGCGGCCCGTTTGGCTTTCTGCCGTACCCGTTTTTTGTCTGCCTGCTGGGCGGCCTGTTAATCGGTCTGTACGAAAAGATGACAGGCACCAAGACCGATGACCTCAACCAGGTGATGGCTAAGGTTAAGCAAGACGGGCGCTACCCGTACGACAACCTGGGCAAGCTTTCGCTCGCGGCATTGCTGCCGCTGCTGTTTGGCGGAAGCATTGGACCGGAGGCCGGCCTGACCGGCGTTATCGCCGGTCTGTGCAGCTGGGTCGGCGACCGCATGCGTCGCTTTGGCGCCGAGTTTAGGGAGCTCACGTTGCTGGGCACCCAGGCTGCCCTGACGGCGCTCTTTACCGCGCCCGTCTTTGGCTTTGTGGCGCCGCTTGCCGGTAGCACCGACGGCCAGGGTGAAGACGCCGACGATGAGTCCGCGTCCGGCGAGATCACCATCAAGCTGCCCAAGACGCAAAAGACGGTGGTCTACGGTATTGCGATTGCCGGCGGTCTGGGCACCTACCTGCTGCTTGGACAGCTTGTGGGCGGCGGCATGGGCATGCCCAGGTTCGAGTCCGCCGAGGTGGGCAACCTAGAGCTTACCTGGCTCGTCCCTCTGTCGTTGATCGGCACCGTCTGCGGCTGGCTGTACTTTGTCTCTGAGCATGCAAGCGAGGCACTGTCCCATGCAATAGGGGAGCGTCCTGTCGTCAAGGCCATGCTGGCCGGTCTGGCACTCGCCATCTGTGGCACGGTCCTGCCCTATACCATGTTTGCCGGCGAGACCCAGGCCGACGTGCTCATGGAAACCTATCTGACCATCCCCGCCGGCGTGCTTATTTTGACCGGTCTGGTCAAGGCCATGCTGACGCCCGCCCTCATCAACCTTGGTTGGCGCGGCGGTCACTTCTTCCCGGTTATCTTCTCGGGCGTAAGCCTGGGCTATGGCCTTGCCATCCTCACCGGCGCAGATCCGGTCTTTTGCGTCGCCGTCTGCACGGCATCGACGATGGGCGCCGTCATGCGCCAACCCGTTATGGTCGTGGGCTTGTTGCTCATGTGCTTCCCGCTCAAAGGCATCGTCTGTATGATCATCGCCGCCGTCATCGCTGCCGGTATTCCACTGCCCAAGCCGCTGCGCAAGTAGTACAGTGGCGCACGCCGGGGACATGCCCTTTGCCACGGATTTGCGGGGAGGGGCGGCGATCGCGTCCTTCGCGGATTGAGACTCGTGTGGCTACAGATCGCGTACTCGATAAACCTTGGTGCTGACGGTGCAGCTGATTGCGCATAGTGCGAGCGCCAGTACGGCAATTCCTGCACACAGACAGCCAAGGACGGCAGGATCGGGATTCGCCCCGGCAATCGACATAAGCCAGTTGCTGATGGGGTTGGAGGAGCTCAGCGCTGCCATGGTAAGGCATCCGAGTAGGGCAAACAGGCCAACGGATAGGCGCAGTGCCTCCATGTGTCCAAATCGGAAGAACAGCGGCTGTGCCAAGAACACCATCATGAGGGAGATGAGCATCGATGCTGCCGAGGCGGTTGCGATTTCAAAGATCGTCTGGCATGTCGAAGGGATGCCCATGGGGTCGAAGAGCGGAAGGGCGAGGATGTTCAGAAGCGTAGCCGCGCATGCCATGACGATCGAGAAGACAACGATGCACAGGTAGCGTGCGCAAATAATGTCTTTGCGCGAGAAGGGCAACGTTGCTCGATAACGTTCCCAGCCGTTTTGGTTATCGTAGCCAGCTAGCGAGTTCATGATTATGATGGGCGACATTGCGCTGACCGCACAGGCGCCGGCGCTCATGCCGGAATCGCCGTCTGTCGCGTTGGCAAGGGTCAATACGACGAATATGAACAGGCCGACGCCCGCGATGCTCGGGGCGAGCGTGCGAACGATGGCGGTCTCGGACATAAAGGCGCGTTTCATTTCGAAGCCCCTTTCAGCGTGAGGCGTAGATAGTCGTCAATGGTTGCCCGATCGCAGGGAATCTCGGGGAAGGCCTCGAGCGTTTCGCGACGGTTGGGCACGAGCACGTCCACGCTATAGGCGTGGTGGGCGGCACGGGCGCCTTCGACGCAAGCCATAAGCTCGGCGGCCTGCACTTGGGTGCAGTGGGCGATGCCAGCGCGGTCGGTAATGTCCTCGCGCGGCAGGTCAAACACAATCGAGCCATTATCGATGCAGATGACGCGGTCGGCGGCGCGATCGAGGTCGGACGTAATGTGGCTCGAGAGCAGCACGCTGCGCTGACCGTCGGAAACAAAGGCAAGCAGCTCATCAAGCAGTTCCTCGCGTGCCATGGGATCGAGGCCCGCGGTGGCTTCGTCCAAAACGAGTAGTTCGGCCTTGTGACTGAGTGCGCAGGCAAGTTGCAGCTTCATGCCCATACCGCGGGAGAGGTCCTTGACCTTTGTCTTGGGATCGAGGCCAAATCGGTCGATGAGGCTGGCGAAGGTGTCGTGGCTCCAGGTGGGGTACGCCGGGCTTACGAGTGCCTCAACTTCGGTCACCTTGAGCGTGGAGGGGAAGGGGCATGTGTCCAGCACGAGGCCGATGCGAGAGCGCAGGTGGCGTTGCGACTCATCGGGCGCGTCGGTGCCACAGCGCTGCCCAAACAGGTGCACCTCGCCGGCATCGAGCTTTATAAGCCCGAGAGCAGCTCGAATCGTCGTTGTTTTGCCAGCACCGTTGGCACCAACAAAGCCGACGATCTGGCCAGGCTCCACGGCAAGCGTGACGTCGCGCAACGAAAAGCGGTCGCTTACAGTGCGTGAGATGCCTTTGAGTTCAAGCAAGTTTCGCATGGTATAGCCTTTCTTGCAGATGGCTACTGCATGGTTTCGGGGGCTACCAGGTCGAGCATCTCGTGCAGTTTGTCGCGCGTGACGCCCAAGGCTTCGGCTTGGCTTGCCGCTTTCGCAAGCAGCTCTTCGATATGACAGAGCTGGTTTTCGCGCAAAAGCTCCTGGTTGCCCTCGGCGACAAAGCAGCCCTTGCCCTGCACGGTGCAGATAAACCCGAGCTGCTCCAGGTCGGCGTAGGCGCGCTTGGTGGTGATGACGCTCACGCCAAGATCGCTCGCGAGTGCACGGATGCTGGGGAGTTTGGCGCCCGCAGCGAGCGTGCCCGATAAGATCTGAGCTTTGACTTGCGAGGTTATCTGCTCGTAGATGGGCTTGTCGCTCGAATTGGATAGGATGATGTCCACAGCGGCTCCTTAGCTGTTGGGCTACACGTGTATATAACCGGTAAGCACAGTATATATACACTATGCACAGTTCTGCAAGAGGCAAATGCGGATTGGGCCGGTTGCCTAGGCCCCAACTGATGAATTTGTCCTGATAGGTGCCCTAGAGCGGGATTTCGCGGCTACAATAGTGCGGTTACAACGACGTAATGCACTCAATGCAAGAAAGGATCCGCATGGCAAGCCTGTCGGATGAAATCTCGTCGCGCCGCACATTCGCGATCATCAGCCACCCGGACGCCGGTAAGACCACGCTTACCGAGAAGCTGCTGCTCTATACCGGCAGCATCCAGACCGCCGGCTCGGTCAAGGGCAAGAGCTCGGCCAAGCATGCCGTTTCGGACTGGATGGACATCGAGAAGGAGCGCGGCATTTCCGTTACCTCCTCGGTGCTGCAGTTCACCTACAACGGCGCCTGCGTCAACATCCTCGATACCCCCGGCCACCAGGACTTCTCGGAGGATACCTACCGTACCCTTATGGCCGCCGACGCCGCGGTCATGGTCATCGACGGCGCCAAGGGCGTCGAGGCCCAGACCAAAAAGCTCTTTAAGGTCTGCACGCTGCGCCACATTCCCATCTTTACCTTTGTGAACAAGCTCGACCACGAGGCCCGCGACCCGTTTGAGCTCATGGAAGAGATCGAGAACGTCCTGGGCATCAATACGTATCCCATGAATTGGCCGATCGGCAGCGGCCGCAACTTCCGCGGCGTGTTCGATCGCCAGACCCGTCGCGTCATTGCCTTTGAGGGCGATGGTCACGCCAACGCCACCAAGAAGGTCGCCGAGGTCGAGGCCGAGCTGGGCGACCCCGCCATGGATGAGCTCATCGGCGAGGAGAACCATAAGAACCTAATGGACGATATCGAGCTGCTCGATGGCGCCGGCGACGAGCTCGACTTGGATGCCGTGGCCTGCGGCAAGCTGAGCCCGGCGTTCTTTGGCTCGGCGCTCACCAACTTTGGCGTGGAGCCCTTCCTCAAGGAGTTCCTGCGCCTGGCCCCGACGCCGCGCGCCTATACCGATACGCTCACCAGCGAGCCGGTCGATCCCTGCCGCGACGACTTTAGCGGCTTTGTGTTTAAGATCCAGGCCAACATGGACAAGAACCACCGCGACCGCATCGCCTTTGTGCGCATTTGCTCGGGCAAGTTCGAGCGCGGCATGGATGCCTTCCACGTGCAGGGCAACCGCAAACTCAAGCTTGCCACGGGTACCTCGATGATGGCCGATGACCGTGCCATCGTGGACGAGGCGTACGCGGGCGATATCGTGGGCCTGTTCGACCCGGGTATCTTTAGCATCGGTGACACCGTGTGCTCCGGCAAGCGCCACGTGCAGTATCCGCAGATCCCGACGTTTGCCCCCGAGATGTTCGCTCGCATTACGCAGGTCGACACGCTCAAGCGCAAGCAGTTCGTCAAGGGCATGGAGGAGCTTGCCCAGGAGGGTGCCATCCAGATCTTCCGCGAGCTGGGTGCCGGTATGGAGAGCGTCATCGTGGGCGTGGTCGGCGTGCTGCAGTTTGAGGTGCTTGAGCGCCGTCTCAAGGCTGAGTACCGTGTTGAGGTTCGTCGCCAGCCGCTGCCCTATACAGACATCCGCTGGATCCAGAACGACCCCGACACCATCGATATCCCGGGCCTTTCGCTCACGCGCGACACGCTGCGCGTCGAGGACATGCGCGGCGGCAAGCTGCTGCTGTTCACGAGCCCGTGGAACGTGGACTGGGCAACCGACCACAACCCCGACCTTATCCTGTCGGAGTTTGGCAACGTGGCCTTTTAACGCATCGGCGCGGTGACCCTGCGGGGCTGCCGCGCCATTTACTTGCCTGATGCCGTGTGAGCGGCTATCATACCCACCGTCGTCTCAAGACCGGGGCGTCCGAGCAGTTCGGGTCCGATATCCTGCTCGTTAAACCTAAAACCAAAGGAGTACATAATGATCAAGAAGGTCATGGAGGACTACAAGGTCCTGTTGCGGAGCATTCCCGCGGCAACGGTTTCGCTGTTTTTCGTGAGCGTTATCATGATGAACCTGCTGGCCAACAAAGAGCTTATCAGTCTGCCATATCTGGCACTCGATTGCGGCTTTGTGGTGAGCTGGGTTTCGTTTTTGTGCCAGGACATGATCTGCAAGCGCTTTGGCGCCAAGGCATCCATCAAAATTTCTATCCTCGCACTGCTGGTCAACCTGGCCGTGAGCCTGTGCTTTTGGGCGTGCTCGCTCACGCCCGGCATGTGGGGCGCTTACTACGACACGGGCATGATCGAGGTCAACACTGCTCTCAACGCCACCATCGGCGGCACCTGGTACGTGGTGCTGGGCTCTTCGCTGGCGATGCTCGTTTCTGCCGTGGTTAACTCCACGCTCAACCAGTCGCTCGGCCGTATGCTCAAAAAGAATAATTTTGCGAGCTTTGCCTTCCGCTCCTATGTGTCCACGGGTGTTGGCCAGTTTATCGACAACCTGGTCTTTGCCATTGTGGTGAGCCACACGTTCTTTGGTTGGACCTGGGTGCAGGTCCTTATGTGTTCGCTGACCGGCGCTGTCGCCGAGCTGCTGTGCGAGGTCTTCCTGAGCCCCGTGGGCTACAAGGTCGTGCGCGGCTGGGAGCGCGAGAATGTGGGTTCCGAGTACCTCGAGCGCCACGCAACCGCCTAAGGAGCAAGTATGCGGGTTTTGATCACGGGCGCTTCGGGCGGTATCGGAGCCGCGTGCGTGCAGCGCTTTTTGGACGAGGGCCACGAGGTCGTGGGCTTTGATCTGCTGCCGGCGGCGATCGAACACGAGCGCTACCGCCATCTGATCGTTGATGTCCGCGAGCCTGACTCGTTTCCAGGCGACCTTGAACCCCAGGTAATCGTGAACGTTGCTGGTACGCAGGATTCGGCCGACGATATTGCTGCCAACCTGCGTGGCACCATCAACGTGACCGAGCACTACGCCTTTGTGGGGGAGGGGCTTGCCGCCAAGCCGACACTGGCTATCAAATCCGTGGTCAATGTGGGGTCGGCGAGCGGACATACGGGATCGGAGTTTCCTGCCTATGCTGCCAGCAAGGGCGGCGTTATCGCCTACACCAAGAACCTTGCAAACCGCCTGGCACCGCAGGCCATCGCCAACAGTGTGGACCCGGGCGGCGTTATCACGCCGCTCAACCGTTGCGTGATGGAAGACGAACACCTGTGGAACCAGATTATGGAGCTCACGCCGCTTAAACGCTGGGCCACCGCCCAAGAGATCGCCGAGTGGATCTACTTTGTGGGCGTGACCAACCGGTTTATGACCGGGCAGAGCCTGCTGATCGATGGCGGCGAGGCCGGCCGCACACAATTTATTTGGCCCGAATAGGAAACGCGCCCGATGGAAAGCCGTCGGGCGCGTTTTTGATGTATCGATTTTTAGCTGAGGCAAGTCCAGTTGACGGGGGTCGAGCCGTGCTGTTCGAGTAGCCGATTGGCAGCGGAGAAGGGGCGCGACCCCATAAAAGCGGGGAGTTCTGCCGTGGCACGGTTGGCCGAAAGCGGCGAGGGGTGCGTAGAGGCCAGGCAGAACTTGCCGGTTGCTTTGCCCGCGCCGATTGCGGCGAGCTTGCCTTCGACCATCTGCTGGGCAAAGCGACCCCATGCCAAAAAGACTACCGGCTGGGGCAGCTGGCAGCAGCGTTCGATAACGTAGTCGGTCAGGGTGCTCCAGCCCAGTTTGGCGTGCGAGTTCGCGGCATGCTCGCGCACGGTGAGCGTGGTGTTGAGGAGCAGGACGCCCTGTTGTGCCCATGGTGTTAGGTCTCCCGTGGCGGGAATGGGGCAACCCAGATCGGCTTTGAGTTCCTTATAGATGTTGCGCAGGCTCGGCGGCAACTTGGTTTGCGTTGCGGGGACCGAGAACGACAGTCCCATGGCCTGATTGGGACCGTGATAAGGGTCCTGACCCAAGATGACAACTTTGACCTGGTCGGCCGGCGTGTAGGCGAGGGCATTGAGGATGTCGTCTTGTGCCGGGTAGATAGTCTGCTCGGCACGCAAAAGGGCGATGCGCTCGAGCAGCTGGTTCGTAGTGTCACGTACCGGCTGCGGCGCATCGCCCAACCAAGTTGCTATGTTGTGGTCGCGGGTTGCGGTGTCCATGGGGCTCCTTTATGGTAGATGCTCTGTTGGCATCTATTGTAAAGGCGCACCGGTTGCCTTTATGACACGGCTGTATGAAGAACGGGGTCTACGAGACGCGCTCGGGCGCTCCTGCCATACGGGCCTGTCCATGTGCACGGAGGCGCGGAAGCTCGACGGTTGCCACCATGACGCCGGTGAGGATGAGGGTGGCGCCAAAGAAGGCGATGGGGTTCAGGACCTCGCCGACCAGGAAGAACGAAAAGACGGCAGAGCAGACCGGCTCGAGCGAGAAAGCGAAGCCGGTGGTCTCGGCAGGCACGTGGGGCTGCACGAGCGTTTGGGTGATAAAGCCATAGGCAGAGCAGATGAGTGCGAGCGCGACGACAACGACAATCTCGCTCGGCGTGCCGGGAAGCGTGAAACCGCCAAAGGTGAATGCGGCGATACCCGAGAATAAGCAGCCGAAGCCCAGCTGCCAAACGCCCAGGGCCAGCGGGTCGACATCTTCGACAAAGCGCTTCGCCACAATGATATGGCCGGCATAGACAAAAGCGGAGAGCAGCATGATGAGCGCGCCCGGGTTCAGGCTGGTGAAGTCGGCGCCCGAGAGCAGCAACATACCGCAGGTGACGATGGCGGTGCCGACGAGCACTTTGCGCTCGGGGGCACGACGCAGCAGGGCGGCGTTGGCAAACGGCACGATCACGACCGTCAGGCTCTGCAAAAAGCCGGCGGTGGAGGCGGAGGTGAGGCTGGAGCCCAGGCACATGCAGGTGAGTTCGGTTGCCATAATGGCGCCGATGATGGCAGCGCGGACCATAAGGTCGCGGTTGATGCGGAAAGCGCGCTTGTGGAAGAGCAGCAGGCAAGCCACAAAGGCGATGATGCAGCGCAGCGCAACGATGCTCGTGGCGTTCATACTGTCCATGCCGATCTTCATGAGGGGGTACGAAAAGCCCCATGCGACGGGAACGGAAAATGAGAGCGCGATTGCTTTTTTGCGATCCATGGGACTCCTTTTGTTACAGAACGGTTTCGTAAAAAGGATTCTGCTCCCAGATGTGGATGTAGTAAAGCGAATGTATCTTCAGTATGATTAAGAAATGCTAATGTCATTAGGAAAAGCGCTGGCAAAACGTTTTACGGCTGCATTGATGTGGAGGCACGATGGCATCGCGGTATCAGATTGTTTGTATGGTGGTCGATCGCGGCAGTCTTAAGGGCGCGGCGGACGAGTTGGGCTATACGCAAAGTGCGGTGAGCCAGGCCGTCAAGGCGCTCGAGCGCGAGCTGGGCACCACGCTTATCGAGCGCGGAAAGCAGGGCGTTTCGCTTACGCGCGATGGCAAGCAGTATCTGCCGTACCTGCGCCAGATTGTGACCGCCGAGGCCGAGCTCGAGGGCAAGCGCCAGGAGCTGCTGGGGCTTTCGTCGACCGATATTCGCATCGCGACGTTTACCAACGTGAGCCGTACCGTGCTGCCGCGTGTGATCCGCGACTTTGGTACGCTGCACCCGGGCGTACGCTTTACCCTCAAGCAGGGCGATTACACGCGCAACGCTCAGTGGGTGCACGACGGCGTGGTGGATTTTTGCTTTACGGCGCGCGGGTTTACCGCAGGCCTCGAGAAGCGTGTGGTCTATCACGACGAGTTGGTGGCGCTGCTGCCGGCTGCGCATCCGCTGGCGGCAAAGGAAAAGGTGACGCTCGCCGACCTGGCGTCCGAGCCCTTTGTGCTGCTGGATGAGGGCGAACAGAGCCTGGTGCTCGATGCATTTGCGACACATGGGCTGTCGCCGCACGTGACGAGTGAGGTGACTGACGACTACACCATCATGGCGATGGTGGAGGAGGGCCTAGGCGTGAGCATGCTCTACCGTCGTACTGTGGAGGGCATGCGAGCCGATATTCGTGTGCGACCCATCGTGCATGCTCCCTCGCGCGACGTAGTGGCAGCTTGGCGCAGCTGGGATACCATGCCTATCGCCACGAGGCGCTTTATCGACTATATGAGCTCGCATATTGTCAATTAATGACTGGCGTGGCGTTGAGTGCGGTGTCTAGCGGGCTGTCGCTTTGGCTTGGGTGGCGCGATAGGTGCGTGCCGGGTGGCAAAGTAGTACCGCCACGACCATAAAGAACGCCGTGGTGCCCAGGCTGATGGGGTAGACCATCATGATGTTCGCAAAGGTGCGGAAGTGCGGGAACACGCAGAACACCCAATAGAAGCGGATGCCGCAGACGCAGATCATGGTGATGAGGGCGGGCGTGAGCGAGATACCAAAGCCGCGTAGGTAGCCGGACATGTTTTCGTAGAACATGCTAAAGGCGTACGCCGGGAAGATCGAACACACGCGGATATAGCCGATCGAGACGATGTTGGGATCGCTGTTGAACAGCGACAAGATCTCGCGCCCCAGGCCGACAATGACGACAATCGTGGTGAGTGCAACGATACCGCCTTCGACCAGGCAGACCTTGAGCGTTTTGGTGCAGCGGTCGATCTGGCGGGCACCGTGGTTTTGTCCCACAAAGGTGGTGCAAGCCTGGCTAAAGCTGTTGAGCAGGTTGTAGCATACGTACTCCAAGCTCATAGCGGCGCTCGATGCCGCCATGACCTCGGTGCCCAGGCTGTTGATAGCAGACTGGATGATGATGTTGGCGACGGCAAAGACGGCGCTCTGGATGCCGGCGGGCAGGCCGATCTTGACGATGCGCTTGAGGGCGACGGGGTCGATAGCCAGGTCGCGCGGGGTGACGCGGACGACGGAGTCGGTCTTGAGCAGGCGGATAAAGAGCGTAGCGGCGCTGACGGTGTAGGCGATGGCGGTGGCGATGGCGACGCCCGCGACGCCCCAGTGGAGTACGGGGACAAAGATGAGGTCCAGGCCAATGTTGAGGACGGTGGACACGGCAAGCGCCTGCAGCGGCATGCGGGTGATGCCGACGGAGCGGAAGATCGCGGCCTCAAAGTTGTAAAGCAAGATCGAGGGCATGCTGAGCAAAAAGACGCGTAGGTAGAGCGAAGCGAGCGGCATGGTTTCGGCGGGAACGTTGAGCGCGGCGAGCATGGGCTCGGCAAAGATCTCGCCCAGTGCGATGACGACAAAGCCCACAAGTGCCATAAGAATCGAGGTATGGACGGCGCGTTTGACCATGTTCTGATCGTTGCGGCCGATAGCGTTGGCGATGACCACGTTGGAGCCAAGCGACATGCCAATAAACAGGTTGAGCATAAGAATGGTAAGCGGAACATTGGAGCCGACCGCCGCCATGGCGAGGGTTCCCTGGTCGCCCGAGAAGTTACCGATGATGACCGTGGCGATGAGGTTCGACAGTTGCTCCAAGATGCTCGTGGCGGCCACAGGGAAGGCGAACAGGGGAACATTGCGCCACAGCGATCCGGTGGTCATGTCAATGTGCTTAGATACGGTGTCAGCCATACGCTCTCAATCTCTAACATGCTCTTTTGTGCTTATTTGCGCAGACGATGATACTCCTAATCGCCTAGTCATTGGGGACGTTCTAAAACGATTACTCATTCAAGAACGTCCCCAATGACTAGGCGGGGAAGGCGTGCGACAATGGTGGGCGTTGTGTTGTTCGCGCTAAGGAGTTGCCATGTTGTTGTGTCCCGTTTGCCATGAGCCGCTGGTGGATGACGAACGCGGTGCTGCATGCGCGGGCGGACACCGGTTTGACCGTGCGCGCGAGGGCTATCTATATCTATTGCGCTCGTCCAAGAGCGGCGACTCCATGGGCGATCCCAAGTCACAGGCGCGCAGCCGTCGTGACTTTCTGAACCGTGGATACTACGCGCCGTTGCGCGATGCGATGGTCGAGCTGGTGCGCAAGCAGGTGTCTGGGCGTGCTGCGTCTACGAGCGGTCCCATGACGCTGCTCGATATTTGCTGCGGCGAGGGCTATTACACCAGCGCCATGGGCGCGGTGCCGGGCGTGGATGCTTACGGTTTCGACCTGGGCAAAGAGATGGTGCGCCTTGCCGCCAAGCGCGACGATGCGACCTATTTCGTAGCCAACATGAAGGACATCCCTGTGGCCGATGGCGCCTTCGATATGGTGACCGAGCTCTTCGCTCCCTTTAACGAGCGCGAGTTTGCCCGCGTGCTGGCGCCGGAGGGCTCGCTCTACACCGTGGTGCCGGGTGCCCGTCATCTGTTTGGGCTTAAGGAAGTGCTCTACGATACGCCGTACCTTAACGACGAGAAGCTGCCGAAGACTACCGAGCTCGAGTTGGTCGGAACGCAGCGGGTATCTGCGAATATTACGCTCCAGACCCAGGCCGACATCGAGGCGGTGTTCCAGATGACGCCGTACTACTACCGCACGCGCCCTGCCGACAAAGAGCGCTTGGCAAACCTGGATACCCTTCAAACCGACATCGACTTCATCATCGCCGAGTACCGCCACAGCTAACAACCTGCCAAAAAGGGACAGGTTTGTTTTGGTAGGTTTTGTCTGGGCAAACGTAAAGGGCCGACCGCGGAGATGCGCGATCGGCCCTTTTTATTGGCGTATATACCAGAGTCGCTGAGCGATTGACACGGATGCGGCTTAGCTCAAACGGTCCATGCCCTCTTTCTTGACGCGGTTGGCGACTACAAAGTAGATAATGCTGACAATCAGGCCGCTAAAATCGGGGATGCTTGAGCCGGTCCCACCCAAGAGGGGCAGGGAGAGAAGCAGGCTGATGACCGAACATGCTAGGCAGACGATGGACCAAATCCAGACAACGCCAGCCTTGGCGGGATTATTTGCCGCGCGGATGCCAAAGACGGCGGTCACAATTTCGACGACGCCCAATACGATGACGACGATGCAAGAAACGATCATGGTACCCGTGATATCGCCTGCCGCGCTGCCCGCAAAGAGCGCTGTAGCACCCATGCCTGCGCTTAGAATGCCGACGACAAAGAAGAAGAACGATAGGATTTTGAGTAATTTGCAGGCGTTGCTCATGGCTGGTCCTTTCGATGCGGGCGCGGAGAATCAGTCGCACCCAGGTTGTGGCACATATCGTGAAGCACATTGTAGTTCAACGGGGCGATGCATGCGTTTGAAAGCGTCTCTTGCCTGTACGGTCCAACCTTTCAAAAAGGAAAGCTGGACGTAAGCCAAATCGATGGCGGCTCATGTGCGGCGCTGAGATGATGAGGCTGTAACAAGGAGCTGGTCTCAAGGAGGAGCCATGATGTACGGAGCAGGGCAAGTGCGTGAGCCGCGGTCGTTGGGAAGGCGCATGGGTGATTCCGTGATCGCTGCTGTGTGCACGGGATTGATGGCGGTGCTTTGCATTGGGATGCTGTGGGCCATGTCGCATGTGGGACAATAGCGGACGGTTGGGTGCCGACATAAACGGTGCCCTGCGTATTCGTTTTGCTTGTTAAGGAGTGTCCATGGGCGTCGTCGATCCCTTATCTGTTGCTCGGGCCGCGGGGCTTGAGCTGATCGGGAAGCCCGAGGGCCTCACGCTCACCGACGGCACGATGGAGCTGCGCGCCGATTTTGGCCGCATGCTGCCGCGACTCAAGCAGGGCCGTCTACAGCAAGAGCTGTTGGTAAAGGCTGCGCGCACAAAGGGCATCGAGCGACCATGGGCAATTGACGCTACGGCAGGCTTTGGCGAGGATTCGCTGCTGTTGGCGGCCGCGGGCTTTACCGTCGATCTGTATGAGCAGGACTGCGTGATCGCGGCGCTCCTTCAGGATGCTTTGGAGCGCGCGGCGGATGATCCGGCGCTTGCGGCTGCCGTGGCACGCATGTGCTTACATGCGGGCGAGGACAGCATTGCGGGCCTTCGTCAAACCGTCGAGCTGGTCGAGCAGGGCGAGCTCGCAGCACCCGACGTGGTGTACCTGGATCCCATGTTTCCCGAGCGCACCAAGAGTGCAGCGGTCAAAAAGAAGTTCCAGCTCCTACATCATCTGGAGCAGCCATGCGCCGACGAGGAATCGCTGGTCGAGGCGGCGCTTGCTGTGCATCCGCGCAAGGTCGTTATCAAGCGGCCGGTAAAGGGCCCGCTGCTTGCCGGCGTTAAGCCGAGCTATCAACTTGCGGGCAAGGCCGTTCGCTACGATGTTTTGGTGCCGCCGCGCCCGTAGCTTGTGTGCGATGGCTGGCGCTCCGTCAGTGCCGTGCCAATGTGGGGTCTATTTCCAAGGGTGCGACGTCAAATGCCAGCCGCCGCAGTATTCGCATTTGTAGCAGGCCAAGCCACGCCGCCCGCGGTTTTCACATTCGGCCATAACAGCCTCGGCCTCGGCGCGCGTGTCGTAACGGTTTTTGCGCTCGCACGACTTGTAGCGCCAGGCCTCATCGCGCTCGGCGTCCAGGGCGTCGCGGCGCTCGTCTTCGCGCGCAAACAGGTCACTCATATCGCCGCCCGTGGCAGCGCCTAAAAACTCGCTTTTGGCTTTTGACCAAGCGGCTCGCTTTTTGCTCCCCATCTGCTTCGCGCCCCTCTCCAAACGTTGGTATCATTGCTCAATCAAAGTGATACCAATAAACGTGAGGCCGCCGCGTGATGATCAGAAAAACCCTCGATACCGACATTCCCGCCGTCATGGCTGTCTATGACGCGGCCCGCGCCTTTATGCGCGCGCATGGCAACGCCACGCAGTGGCCCGAGGGCACGCCTTCTGCCGAGCAGCTGGCTGCCGATATCGCTGCCGGTGGCAGCTATGTGTGTGAAGTCGACGGCCGCGTGGTGGCGACGTTTGCCTTTTTACCGGGCCCGGACGAGTGCTATGACGTAATTGAGGACGGTCAATGGCGTAGCGACACTCCGTACGCCGTGCTGCACCGTGTGGCATCCGACGGCACCGTGCACGGTATCGCGGCTGCGATGTTTGCCTTTGCCAAGGAGCGTGCCGATCACCTGCGCATCGACACGCATCAGGACAACCTGCCCATGCAGGGCGCGAGCCTCAAGGCGGGGTTTGAGCGCGCCGGCATCGTGTATGTGTCCGACGGTACACCGCGTGTTGCGTTTGACTGGCTGCGCGAGGCATAAGAGCGGGGACGCGTATCAACAATTTGCACGAACGAAAATGGCCCCGGGTGGGGCCATTTTCGTTCGCTACGCTGTTTTGCAAGCCGGCTTTCGCAAGGCGCGAACCTACGAAAATCGCCGCGCGGCAACGCAGGGCGATGAGCTCGGTCGGGGGATAGGGCCCGCTTCGCCCGCCGGCCCGTACATTATATCATCCAGTGTGAAGCGTGAACGCCCGTTGCCGCGTGCGATGGGCTCGTAATAAGAGGAGAGCCATGTCGAAGCAAGCGGTCGTTGGAATCTTGGCGCATGTCGATGCAGGCAAGACCACGCTAGCCGAGGCCATGCTGTTCAACGCGGGTCGCATTCGCAAGCGCGGCCGCGTGGACGATGGCGATTCACATCTGGACACGAACGCGATCGAGCGCGAGCGTGGCATCACGATCTTCTCGTCGCAGGCCGTGCTCGAGCATGGCGATACCCGCGTCATGCTCGTGGATGCGCCGGGGCATGTCGATTTTTCTGCCGAGGCGGAGCGCACGCTGCGCGCACTCGACTACGCGATTTTGGTTGTGGGCGCCAACGACGGCGTGCAAGGGCATACCGAAACCCTGTGGCGTCTGCTTGCGCGCTATGACATTCCGACGTTCATCTATATCAACAAAATCGATTTGGAGAATCCCGGCCGCGATGTTTTGCTGGCACAACTTGGGCAGCGTCTTTCTGAGGGGTGCCTGGATGCCAACGAACTGCTGGTGGGTGGGGCCGTTCAGGAGGACGCTGCTGCGTTGGACGAGGCGGCGCTCGAGGAGTTTCTAGAGGTGGGTGAGCTTTCCGTCGCGACGCTGTCACGCATGGTTGCCGAGCGCAAGCTCTTTCCCTGTTTTGCCGGCTCGGCGCTCAAGGACCAAGGCGTGGACGAGCTGCTGGATGGCATATGTGCGCTGATGCGCGAACAGGCATGGCGCCCGGCGTTTGCCGCGCGCGTCTACCGCGTGAGCCGCGGAGATCGCGGCGAGCGCTTGGCATGGGTTAAAGTGACCGGCGGCACGCTGCATGCCAAGCAGATGATTGACGGACGTTCCGGTGCCGAGGCGTGGGAACAGAAGGCCGATCAGGTGCGCATCTATAACGGCGAAAAGTATGAGCTTGCCCAAGAAGTTGCTGCTGGCGGTATTTGTGCCGTGACGGGTCTTGCGCACGTTCGCTCAGGGGACGCCCTGGGCGCGGAGTCCGCGTGCGATGCGCCCATCATCGCTCCGGTCCTCACCTATACGGTGCTTCCGGACAAACATGACGTCCATACGGTGTTCAAAGCGCTGACTGAGCTGGCGGACGAAGATCCCATGCTCGGCGTAAGCTGGAATACGCATCTTGAGCAGATTCATTTGCAGTTGATGGGCGCCGTGCAACTCGAGGTCGTGCAGCGGGTGTTGGCAGATCGCTTTGGCCTTTCGGTTTCGTTTGAGTCTGGCGGCATTCTCTATAAGGAGACTATTTCGCAGCCGGTCGAGGGCGTGGGCCACTTTGAGCCGCTGCGCCACTATGCCGAGGTGCATCTGCGCCTGGAGCCGTTGCCAGCGGGTTCGGGCGTGCAGTTTGGCACCGTGACCTCGACCGACGAGCTCGATCTTAACTGGCAGCGTCTGGCACTCACCAACGCCATGGAGCGCGACCACTTGGGCGTGCTGACCGGCTCGCCCATCACCGATGTGCGCATTACACTCACAGGTGGCCGCGCGCATGCCAAACACACCGAGGGCGGCGATTTTCGCCAGGCTACGTACCGTGCGATTCGCCAGGGACTCATGCAGGCACGTGAGGCCGGCGCGGCGGTACTATTGGAGCCGTGGTACCACTTTGAGCTCGAGGTGCCGGGGGAGTGCGTGGGCCGGGCGCTCTCGGATGCCACGCGCATGGGTGCCGAGTACGAGCCGCCGACGATGGCGGGCGACCGGGCGAAGCTTGTGGGTCGCGTACCGGTATCCGAGGTGCAGGATTACGCACTGGAGGTGGCTGCCTACACGAGCGGTCGCGGACATCTGTACCTGGAGTTCGCCGGCTATGCGGCTTGCCATGATGCCGAGCGCGTAATCGAGGCTGCCGCCTATGAGCCAGAGGCCGATCTGCCCAACACGCCCGATTCGGTCTTTTGCTCTCACGGCGCCGGTTACACGGTCAAATGGTACGACGTACCCGCCGCGGCGCACGTAAAGGTCGATCCCGCTACCTTCCGCCCCTGGCGAGCAGCAGACGCCGAGTTTTTCGGCCATAGGTGATAGAAGGGCGGCCTTTTGTCACCTGCTGTTGGTATAACTCGGTATAAGTTGGTATAACTATTACCAGGGTTTGCCAATCCGAGGAGGCCGACATGAATCCAAATCCCTTTAAGCCCACGGCTGGCAAGCGGCCTCCGATACTCGTCGGTCGCGAGTCGGTCATCGAAGATTTCGAGGAAGGGCTCGATAATGGCGCCGGAGCGCCGGGTAGGCTCATGCTCATTACGGGAAACCGCGGCTGCGGCAAGACGGTTCTCCTGCGGGAGCTGCAACGTCTGGCCAGCGAGCGCGGATGGGCGGTTGTCTCCGATTCCGCTTCGCTTGGCTTATGCGACCGCTTGGCCGACGCGCTTCGCTCGAATAAACCCGTTGTGACGTCAATGGAGTTCGGTCCGTCGTTTGGTCGGATGTCGGTCGAGGCGGCGCGGGCAAAGGGCGAGACGTTGCGAGGGCTGGTCAACGAGCGCCTTGAGAAGCTCGGTCCAGGCAAGGGCATCCTGTTTGCGATTGACGAGGCGCAATCGGCGTCTATCGAGGAACTGGCGGCTCTTGCCGTTCTCTATCAGCAGGTGCTCGGAGACCAGGATGCCACGGGCTTGCCCGATAGCGACCAGCGCGGTCTTGCGCTGGTGTTCGCCGGCTTACCCAGTATGGTTGACGACCTGCTCGAAGAGCCGAGCGTGACGTTTTTGCGGCGTGCCCAGCAGCGTACGCTGGGGGCGATATCTTTGCCCAAGGTGCGCGATTCGTATATCCAGACGGTCAAAGACGCTGGTCTTTACGTTGACGCGGAGACGGCGGACCTTGCGGCACGCAAGAGCATGGGGCATCCCTATATGGTTCAGCTGGTGGAATATTACATGTGGCGGGCTGCTGTCCGGCGTGGCTCGCAGGTCATTGAAGTGTGCGATGTCGAGGCTGGGCACGCGGATGCCATCTCCGAGTTCTATGAAGCAGTGGACGCTCCCTTGTATTACGGGCTGCGCAGTCCACAACGCCTCTTTATCGAGGCCATGGCTGCTGACGAGGGCAAGCCGACACGCATGGCGGATATCATTGAGCGCTGCGATCGCACCCAGAGCTGGGCGAGTAAATATCGCGTAAGCCTGATTCGCGAGCGCGTCATCGAGGCTGCCGGATACGGCCTCGTCCGGTTTACCGTGCCCATGCTGGGCGCGTACATTCGCGATCGAGTTTTATGGCATGAGTAGGGTGATATAGGTGACGGAACAGAAGATGAGCCCGCAGGCTATCGAGGTGCGTGGCGCGCGTGTCCATAATCTTAAGGACATCGATATTGATATCCCGCTGGGAAAGCTCGTGGGTATTGCCGGCGTGTCGGGTTCGGGCAAGAGTTCGCTGGCACTGGGGGTTCTTTATGCCGAGGGCTCGCGTCGCTACTTGGAAGCACTTAGCACCTATACTCGACGTCGCCTGACGCGGGCCGAACACGCCCAGGTGGACGAGGTACTGCACGTGCCGGCGGCGCTCGCGCTGCATCAGCGTCCGAGCGTGCCGGGTGTGCGCTCCACCTTTGGCACCATGACCGAGCTCAACAACAGCCTGCGTCTGCTCTTTAGCCGTTGCGCCCATCACGTGTGCCCGCACTGCGGGGCGCGCGTGGAGCCGAGCCTTAACGTGGCTGCGGGCCTGTCGCTCACGTGTCCGACATGCGGCCGCGCGTTCTACGCGCCGAGTGCCGAGGACCTTGCCTTTAACAGCGGCGGCGCGTGTCCTACCTGCGGCGGCACCGGCGTTATGCGCGAGGTGGACGAAGCGAGCCTGGTGCCCGACGAGTCAAAGACTATCAACGAGGGCGCAGTGCTTCCCTGGGGCACGCTCATGTGGGATCTGATGAAGCAGGTGGCTGGCGAGATGGGCGTGCGCACCGACGTGCCGTTTAACCAGCTCACGCCTCAAGAGCGCGACATCGTGTTTCATGGTCCGGCGGTTAAAAAGCACATTCTCTACGTTCCCAAAAACGGCGAGGGCGCCACGCCGCTCGACTTTACCTATTACAACGCCGTCTATACCGTCGAGAATGCGCTCGCCAAGGTTAAGGACGATAAGGGGCTCAAACGCGTTGCGCGCTTTTTGCGCGAGGGGCCATGCCGCGACTGTGGTGGCACGCGTCTTTCCGAGGCTGCGCGCCAGCCCCAAGTGCGCGGTATCAATCTGGCGCAGGCCGCGGCCATGACGCTGGGCGAGGCGATTGAGTGGGTGCGCGGGGTGCCCGCATCCTTGCCGCCCGAGATGCGGCCCATGGCGACGGATATCTGCGATTCGTTTTTGGGTGCGGCCCGTCGCCTGGTCGATTTGGGCCTCGATTATCTTTCGCTCGATCGCGCCGGTGCCACGCTTTCCACGGGTGAGCGCCAGCGTGTGCAGCTCGCCCGCGTGGTACGCAATCGATCGACGGGCGTGCTTTATGTGCTGGACGAGCCCTCGATCGGCTTGCATCCTGCCAATGTCGACGGCTTGGTAGGCGTGATGCGCGATCTGGTGGATGACGGCAACACCGTGGTCGTTGTCGACCACGATACGCGCGTACTGGCGGAAGCTGATTATCTGGTCGAGATGGGCCCCGTTGCCGGAGCGGGCGGCGGTAACGTGATCGCTGCCGGTACGGTAGACGAGGTCGAGCAATCGCAGAGCAGTCGCATCGCGCCGTTTTTGCGCGCAGACCCCAAGCGCTTGCGCCCGCAGGTGACTGACGAGGAGATGTTCGACCAGGGCCACATCCGCATGGCAACCGATGCCATCCATACCGTCAAGCCGCTCGAAGTCGATATCCCGCGCGGCCGCTTGGTCGCGGTGACGGGCGTTTCGGGTTCGGGCAAGACGACGTTGGTGCTCGAGACGCTCATTCCGGCACTCAAGGCTCAGGCAACTGGCGAGCGTCTGCCAAGACACGTGCGTTGGGTCGATGCCGAAGGCATTGCCCGTGCCAACCTGATTGACGCCACGCCCATCGGTGCCAACGTGCGCTCGACGGTGGCAACCTATGCCGACATCCATGATGAGCTGCGTCGTGCCTTTGCCCGTACGCCCGAGGCCAAGGCAGCCGGCTACAAGGCGGGCGCATTTAGCTACAACACTGGCGCTTTGCGCTGCCCTACGTGCGACGGCACGGGCTCGATATCGCTCGACGTGCAGTTTTTGCCCGACGTCGAGATCGTCTGCCCGGCATGCCGTGGTTCGCGCTACGCCGAGGCCGCCTCGCATATCCATCGCGAGGGCAAGGACGGGAGCCTGCTTACGTTACCGCAGCTCATGGATATGAGTGTGGATGAGGCCATCGACGCCACACTGGGACTCAAGAAGGTTCAGACGCGCTTGCAGACCTTGCACGACCTGGGTCTGGGTTATCTCACACTTGGCGAGCCCACACCGGCGCTCTCGGGCGGCGAGGCTCAGCGTCTTAAGCTTGCGAGCGAGATGGGCCGCGTGCAGGATGATGCCGTATTCGTGTTCGACGAGCCCACGATTGGCCTGCATCCGCTCGATGTTCAGGTGCTGCTGAACGTGTTTGACGGTCTCGTTGCCAAGGGCGCCACGGTTATCGTGATCGAACACGATCTCGACCTTATCCGCAATGCCGATTACGTGATCGACATGGGCCCGGGCGGTGGCGATGCGGGCGGGCAAATCGTCTGCGCCGGAACGTCGGCGGATATCGCAGCTTGCTCCAAGAGCATTACCGGTCGCTACCTATAGGCAATGTGACAAAGGGACTGTCCCTTTGTCACATGTTGGCGAAGCCTGTTTGGCGTAGGGCCTCGTAGAGGACGATGGCGGCGCTGTTGGAGAGGTTGAGTGCACTGATGCGGTAGTCGTCCGGATTGACGAAGTTGCCGCAGATATCCTGCTGAAGGATGGCCTCGTGGCTGTCCTCGGTATGTCCCAGCGATTCCTCGTGGGCTTCCCAGGCCTCGGCGTTGTCGAGTGAGTCACAATCGCGCAGCATCGGGATGCGCTCGCAGCGCTCGGGCGCCGCGGCAAGCAGTGGCTCGGGAATGCCCGAGCTCTCGCTGCCAAAGACCAAGTAGTCGCCATCGCGGTAGGTACTCTGCGCATAGGTGCGGCGTGCCTTTTTGGTCAGCAGATGCAGACGTTCGTCGGCAGGGGAGAGGCCGTTGCGCGCAAGGAAATCCTCCCAGCCGGCATAGGTCGTCACGTCCAAGTTTTGCCAGTAGCCCAGTCCGGCGCGACGCACCGTCTTGTCATCGAGCGAAAACCCCAGCGGCTCTACCAGATGCAGGCGGGCGCCGGCAACCACGCAGGTGCGGCCGATATTGCCCGTATTGGCCGGAATCTCGGGCGCATACAGCACGATGTTGAACATGAATCTCCTTGGCTCAGAACGAAAAACCACCACGAAGGGTACCTTCGTGGTGGTTTGGCGGTTATGTAGGCGGAAAAATGCCCGCTTGGATAAACCTAGGCACGGTGCCAGTCGGTCAGGCAGGCATCGAGGGAGGCGATGAGCGCATCCTTGTCCATGTGACGGCCGATGATGCACAGGCTCGTCATACGGTCGCCCGTCTCGTCGTCCCAAATCTGCATGATCTCGGGATTCTCGTCGATGATCTTCTGCTTCTCGCCCTCGGGCGCGGAGTCAACGAACAGACCGTTCTCCATTAGGCGCATCTGGTGGCCGGCCTGCTCAAACATGTAGCACATGTCCGGATTGCCGGTCTGCCACAGCGGGCCCTTGACGCGAATGACCTCGTCGGGCCACTCCTGCTCAACAAAATTGGTGAACTTCTGCAGGTCAAATGGCTTGCGGCGCGAGTACACAAAGGTCTCGATGTCGTACTCGAGCACTTCGGGGTCGTCGTGCTCCTCGGGATGCTCCATGGCCTCGATCCAGGCGGCGGAGTTGTAGGCGCGCATAAAGTCGAAGCGGTCGGTATCGAGCAGCTCCTCCATGGGGACCTCGCCGTTTTGAGCCTCGACAATCACAGCGTCCTTCTGCAGGCTGCGCACGATGGCCTTGAGCTCGGCGATCTGCTCAGGGCTCACGGTATCGGTCTTGTTGAGAATCAGCGTGGAACAGAACTCGATCTGCTGGATGAGCAGGCTTTCGATGTCGTCCTCGTCGATATCCTCGGCCAGCAGGTCGCGACCGCCGTTGAACTCGTCGTACATGCGGGCGCAGTCGACCACAGCCACGATGTTGTCGAGCGCAAGCTTGGGCTGACCGCCCACCTTGGCCTCGTCGCAGAAGCTCGAGATGGTGTAGGCGATGGGGATGGGCTCGCAAATGCCCGAGGCCTCGATGATGATGTAGTCGAAGTCGCCCGAATCGGCGATGCCCTGCAGCTGGTTGGCCAGGTCGTCCGAAAGCGTGCAGCAGATGCAGCCGTTGGTGAGCGGGATGAGGTCGTCGGTCTCGGAAAGACCGCCGTCGGCGATAAGGCTGGCGTCGACGTTGATCTCGCCGATGTCGTTGACGATCACGGCGGCGCGGATGCCGCCGTCGTTAGCGAGGATGTGGTTGAGCAGCGTGGTCTTGCCGGCACCGAGGTATCCGGTAAGCATGATGATCTTCACGGGTTTGTTGGGCATGTGCCCTCCTTTGTTAGACATGGCTTACAGTTAAATCTTATGCCAAACGTTCGCTCTTATACCCACGCGCCGGCAAATAACACAGGCTACTCCCAGGCTCCCCATACATCAGGGCAATAGCCGACGGTGGCCTTTTTGCCGTTGCGCACGATGGGCTCGGCCAAGACCTGCTGATTCTCGAGCAGTTTATCGAAGCGCTGACTGGGGGTGAGGTGCTGGATGAGCGCGAGCGTCTCCTCGTCCTTGGCCTTGGGGTTGAGCAGCTTGTCGATGCCGCCGACCGCTTGCATTACGCTCGTAAGCTCGCCCTTGCTCATCTCCTTTTCCTTAAGGTCGATAAACTGCACCTTAATGCGGCGCTCTTTGAAGAAGCGCTGCGCTTTCTTGGTATCGAACGACTTCTTAGTCCCGAAGATTTGAATATTCATGGCCCCGCCGCTCTATCGAATGAAGTTGGTCGTTGCGCGATCTGCCTCGGGCGCGTTGATACCGGCGGCATGGCCTGCCTCGATGCAGCGCAGGAGCCAGGCCATGTTCTTACCGATGTTTCGCATGGTGGCAAGGCCCTCGGCATCCCCATCGGCGTCGCCGGGCACGCGGCCAAACACGTTGTTCCAGTAGGTGGAAGCAACTACGGGCATCTGCTTAATGGTGAAGTACTTGTTGAGCACATCGAAGGTGGTCGACGTGCCGCCGCGACGGGCGACGGCGACCGCGGCGCCGGGTTTGTGCTCAAAGGCATGCCCGCCGGCATAGAATGCGCGGTCGAGAGCCGAGAGGATGCGTCCGCTGGGATGCGCATAGTAGACGGGCGAGCCAAAGACAAAGCCGTCTGCCTGCTCGGCGGCAGCGATGAGCTCGTTCACCACGTCATCGTCAAAGGTGCAGCGACCGCCAAGCTTGCCGCACTGACCGCAGCCGATGCAGTCGCGAATGGGCTTGGCGCCCAGCTGAAACACCTCGGTATCAATACCTTCGGCATTGAGCTGCTCGGCGACCTCGGCGAGTGTGCGGGCGGTGTTGCCGTTTGCCTTGGGGCTGCCATTGACCAAAAGAACCTTCATCACAAACTCCCTCTGCTTTTGGTGACTTCTGCAGAGGATTATCGCACGATGGGGGGCGGCGCGGGCGCGGCGCTAATCCAGTTTGGTACCTGGCACCTGCACGGCTTTCCCAAGCAACGCTTTGAGCTCGTTCAAAATGGAAACGGGCTGTCGGTCAACGCTGTCCAGATGGAGCGTCGCCACACGAATGGGTGGCTGATATTCAAGCGAGCCGATGAGCACGGGAGACCCCAGGAATCGTTCGATTTCGTTTGCGAGCTCGTCGATTGCCTCGGGGCCGAGCTCATCGAAAAGCGCCACGAACATCGGCCCCGTCGAGCGGAACAGGCGGCCCTTGCCGCGCGAACAATCCATGAGACAGGCGGCGCTTTCGGCGAGCACACGGTCGCCCGCATCGAATCCAAAGCGGGCATTGACCTCGGCGATATCGTCAACCTTAATGGCAATAAAGCCTGCCTCGCGCGCCACGCGACGCATTTCGCCAATGGCGTTGACCAGGGCGTGAATATCGCCCAGGCCGGTTACGGAATCGGTCGTATCTGCCAAGCTTCGGTTGATGATAATGCCCACGTACATGTTAGGCTCGGTATCGGTGCCGTCCAAGCGGTAGCCCGTGCAGTCGCAAAGCGCGTATGCCCCGGTGGCATCCATTACGCGATACTGCATGTAGTGGAAGTGCCATGTGCCGTGTATCACCATGTCGAGCTCGGCGCGTACGTTGTCGCGGTCCTCGGGATGAACGCGGGCAAGCCACATATCGACCGAGTTAAAAGGGTGCTGGGAAGGCAGGTCAAAATCGCGCACGGCGTTGACCGACCATTGCGATTCGCCCGTATCGAGATTGAGGATAAACGGATAGCGCGTCTCGGAGCTCATGGAGATCGCTTGGAACACCCGGTCGTTGCAGGGAAGCTGGTCGACGATTGGGCGTTGCGGCGCGCCATTGTCTTTCGGTTGCCGCACACGATGCATAAGCTTATAGCGATACATCTTGCGATCGGCATCCATCGTCATCTGGCGACGCGTGTCACCGGCAAGTGGATCGACGCGCGAGCAGCCAAAGCTAAAGCTGGCGATCATGGACGCCTTGCCACCTGAGCTCGCCTCGATCAGCCCGGCACGTACCTGCTCCAAGCGCTGCTCGAGTTCAGTCTCGTTTGCGGAGAGCGAGATGAGCACAAACTCGTCTCCACCGATACGGAACAGCATCTCATCGTGCTCCATGGTTTCGGAGAGCGTGCGGCAGATGCTCAGAATATAGCGATTGCCTTCGGCATGGCCAAACCTATCGTTGCAATGCTTGAGATGGTCGATGTCAATATAGGCGCAGGTGAAAGGGTTGCCTTTGCGCCAGAGCTGCTCGACGTGACGGTCGAGTCCGCCGCGGTTGCCCAAGTTGGTGAGCGGGTCGATATAGGCGTTGCTCTCAAGCAGCCGGCGCTCTTGTTGCAGGATGGCATGCGTCTTTTGCAGTTGCTCGCCAACGGCGCGTAGCTCAGCAGGCAGCGCGGCAACATCGAGTTCGGCGGTCGAGATGCCATTCGCAAGTCGCTGGAGATAGGCAATAATCGATTGCTCGCCCAGGCGATATGGCTCGTTCATGATGAATAACCTCCTTGGGCGGAACAATGGTTTGTATCATATCCCCAATTCGGTTTGAATTGGGGATATAAGTTAGCTAATGGAGACAAATGCCCCCTTCGGCGGTGGCGTTTTGCGCGCGAGCGTATCAGTTGTTATTGCCACCATCGAGCAATGCCTCAAAATCCTTCGCCGGCATGGGGCGGTAGTAGAGGAAGCCCTGAGCGTAACGGGCGCCCATATGGCGTAGCATGCTCGCCTGCTCATTTGTCTCGACGCCTTCGACCACGACGGGCAGATGGAGCGACTGCGCCATTTCGAGCATCGATGAAATGATTTGCGTGCTGCGGCCTTGATCGCGGTCGGTGGGCACAAAGGTGCGGTCGAGCTTGATGACGTCGACGTTGACGTTCTTGAGCATCGCGAGCGTGGACTGGCCGGTGCCAAAATCGTCCATATAGGTCGAGAAGCCGCGGGTGTGCAGGTCGGCCGTCAGCTTGTCCACGGCCTCGGACTCTCCCGTATAAGCCGTCTCAGTGATCTCGATACGCATGAGCTCGGGCGGTAGGTTGTATTGGGCGGCAAGCGATCCCATATGTTCGGCAACGTCGCAGGCAAGGATATCCACGCGTGACACATTAAGCGAAACCGGAACCACGCGAAGTCCTCGATCGATGCGCTCGCGCAGCCATGAGGCGACACCCTGCCAAATGTACTTGTCGAGCGTCACCACAAAGCCGCTTTCCTCGAGTGCGGGGATAAACGTTGCGGGCGAAATGAGAGAGCCGTCCTTGTCAATCCAGCGGGTGAGTGCTTCGGCGCCAATAATCTCGCCGGTTTCCATATCGACCTGGGGCTGCAAGTGGTAGGTAATACGACCATCTGAGAGCGCGTACTGGAATTCGGTCAGCGTGCGGTGGAACGCGACTTCGCGCTCGTACTCCGCGGGGCAGAAAATGGCAATGCGCTCCTTAAAGTCGTTTTTTGCGCGTCGATTGGTAAACATGGCCTTCGCCTGCGCATCGATGGTGATCTCCCCATTGGAGTCGATGGGGTAAACGCCCATGGACGGCCAAAAACCTACGCCGTCATCATGCCTGGCTACGGCCTCGCGAACGCGGTTGTAGATTTGATGGACGGTGATGTGCTTAAAGGGGATGAGTACGCAAAAGTCATCTTGGCCCCAGTACCCTGCGACGCCCATATCGGCATTCTCGATGTCCTTGAGGACCGTGCCCACATCGGCGAGTACGCGGTCACCCTCGGCCTGGCCGTGCCATTCATTAAACAGGCGCATGTGGCCCATGTCGACCGTGGCGATGCACCAGGCGCCGTCGTGCCTTGCCTCGAGAAATGCGTTGGCACGCCGCATAAACTCGCTGGGTCGATAGAGGCCCGTGAGTGAGTCGATACGTTCGGCGATGGCGCTTTTGCGCTCCGCCTCGGGTATGGGGAGGCTGTCGTTGGGAACAAGCCTGCCGGCCGTGCGAAGGCGACGGTCGAGTTCGCCTAAAACGGCGGTCGCCTGATGGGTTAAGTACTCGTAAAAGGCCGGGACGACAAGACAGACGGGAGTAATGGTGTCGCCTGCGATTTGCACAGGAGCGAAAACGGCCTCTTTAAGATGGCGGGTTAGTTGCTCGAATGCCTCGTGGTCCAAATCGTTGCTAAGCACGACGAACTGGACGCTTCGTGAACGGTAAACCCTGCTTCTGCCTCGGGTGATCGACAGCATGCGGCCCGCGTATTCGGCAAGCATGTTGTCGACAGCCTCGGCCCCGTAGAGTTCGTTGAGCTTTGTCGTGCCACGAACGCGCACCGCTATAAGCCCCGTCTCGCAACGGTCGCGGCGGCAGGCATCGATGGCGTTGACCAGCATACGCTGCGTTCCGAGGCCTGTGGCGGCGTCGACGGTTTCGGCAAGTGCGTGGTTGACGATCTCGCCGACATAGAGCGAGGGGACATTTCCGTCGCCGTCGATACGAAACCCTCGAGCACGGCAGAGGACGTAGTCGCCGGCGGCATTGCGTACGCGGTACTGCATAACTCGACGGTGTTTAGTGCCGTTATAGACTTGGTCGATGTCGTCGGTAAAAGCCTCAAGGTCATCGGGATGGACGCGCGTTTTCCAGTAATCGCTGCAGTTGTCTATATGCTCCGAAGGAAGACCGAGATCGCGCAAGGCACCTTGTGACCAAAGGGTGCGATGTTTGTCCAAGTTCTCGATAAAGAAATAGCGGCCCTCGTTGAGCATCGAAAAGGCGTCGAAAATACGATCGCTTATTTCGAAGTCATCGGCGTGGACTTGCGTGATATTGCGTCGATCGAGGTGCACGGCATGACGTAGCTTGTAGTCGTACATACGATGGTCGGCATCGAGCGTCATGCGATTGGGGGCTTCGCCCAGGGCGGGGTCGGCATGTGACACTCCGTAGCTAAACGAGTGGGGCATCTCGGAATCGTTGTTTTTGAGCAGGATCGTTCGGCAGTGTTCCAGACGTTCGGCGAGGTCGTCCTCGGTCGCAATCGTAGATAGGATGGCAAACTCGTCGCCTCCCAGACGAAATGCCGCCTCGTCTACCTTCATATACAGCTTGAGATAAAGGCTTACCTGCAAGATATAGCGGTTGCCCTCGTCATGGCCAAAGACGTCGTTGCAGTGCTTGAGATTGTCGATATCGATGAACGCCATGGTAACGGGGGTGTCCTGCTCCCAGAGCTCCTCGAGGGAGCGGGCAAAGCCGCCGCGGTTGCCAAGTCCGGTAAGCTGGTCGGTAAAGGCGGTCCTAATCAGATCATCCTGACGCTCGAGAAGGTCGCGAACGGTCTTTTCGAGCGTTTCGGTGTAATTGCTGACAGTATCCATGTCGTAAGCGGCTTTCTGAGGTCGGGCGAATTGCGTCGGGCGAGCTCGTTGTGCACACGCGTTGTTGTTCGGCGCTTTGCGTGTATCCAAGCCCCTGCCTCGCTGCGTTGTTGGGTTAATTTACCGGCTAATGTTCGCTGTTGATAACTGCTGAGTAGTATAAACAACAGTGCAGAATTATATATGGGTGCACATGCTGTGGGCGGCTATTATTCGACAAACGGTAGCGCGACGATGCGATGTCCGATAAAAATGCGACTGAGACGATATATGTTGACGGGTATACTTGTCCCGTTTTAAGACGTAGGAACGGAGATGGTTGCATGGCACAGCCGGATACGACGCGCACGGTGGGGCTGGCACTCGAGGGAGGCGGCTACCGCGGTATGTATACGGCGGGCGTGCTCGACGTTTGGATGGAGCACGGTTTGACCTGCGACCATATGGTGGGTGTCTCGGCGGGCGCGGCGTTTGGCTACAACTTTAAATCGCGCCAGATCGGCCGCGCCATTCGCTATAACAAGGCCTATTGTGCCGATAAGCGCTATGCGGGTGTAGCAAGCTGGCTGCGAACCGGCGATATGTTCAATGCCGATTTTGCCTATCACGAGGTGCCCATCGAGCGCGATCCCATCGACCTGGAGACATATCGCGCCTGCCCCATGCGGTTTACGTGCGTGTGTACCGATATCGAGACGGGCAAGGCCGTCTACCACGACCTGCCCTATGGCGACGAGAGGGATATCGAGTGGATCCGGGCGTCGTCGGCGATTCCCGTGGCGACGCGTCCCGTTGCTATTGAAGGGCATAAGTATCTGGATGGCGGCGTGGCTGATTCCATTCCCAGCGCATGGCTGTTTGCGCAGGGACATGACCGCAATATCGTGGTACTCACGCAGCAGGCGGGCTTTGTGAAGCAGCCCAACAGCGTGATGCCCATGCTGCGGCGCGTGTTCCGTCACTACCCGGAGTTTGTCGCGGCGCTTGAGCATCGGCATGAGGTCTACAATGCTACGCTCGATGACCTGGCACGTCGCGAGGCTGCCGGCGATATCTTTGTGGTGCGGCCGAGCGAATCGGTGAAGGTGCCGTCGCTGTGCCGCGAACCCGATGAGCTCGAGCGCATCTACCAGATCGGCCGCCGCGATGCGGAGGCGACTTTGCCGGCGTTGGAGGCGTACCTGGCGGGGTAGAGCAAGCTGCCGTGGCCTCGGCGGAAAGCGCGTCCCAGAATCGGCGCTCAGAACGGGCTGCAGTTTCCCAAACGGTGGGGTTTCGGAAAGTACGTCCCGGAATATGCGTTCAGACTGGGACGCAGTTTCCCGTTGAGCCTCTATATGGAAGGCGCATCCCGGAATGGAGGTCCAAACTGGGATGCGCTTTCCATTGCTGAAGGTATGAGGCTGCGAATCGGCTGCTCGGCCTGAGCCTATGCCTGCTGCCAGGTATCGACGAGTTCCTTGGCCGCGGCGTAGGGGTCATTGGCGCTGCAGACGGCGCTCACCACAAAGAAGCCGTCGACGCCGGTGGCCTTGAGCTGCGGCAGGTCGGCCGTCTTGACGCCGCCGCCCACCACGATGGGCACGGGGCTTGCCGCGTGGAGTGCGGCTAGGTCCTCAAAGCTCTTGGTGATGATGGAGCCGTCGGCTGCGCGTCCGCAGTCGCGCTTGGTCTCGGTCTCGTGGAGTGGGCCGATTCCCAGGTAGTCGACCAGGCTCATGTCGGCGGTCTTGACGTACTCGAGCATCTCCTCGCAGCGGGCCGAAAGGCCCACGATGGCATCGGGGCCCAGAAGCTTGCGGCAGACCTCGACGGGAATATCGCTCTGGCCCACGTGCACGCCGTCGACAGCAATACCCTGCTCGCGCGCGGCGAGTACGCAGTCCAGGCGGTCGTCGATGAGCAGGGCGACCTGACCGGTCTTGCCAGCCTGTGCGATTGCCTGCGCAGCGTCTCCGGTCAGTGCGATGATCTCGCGGGCGCTTGCCACCTTGGAGCGCACCTGGATGCAGGTAAAGCCTGCGTCGAGCGCCTGGGCCACCACATCGCCCACGGGACGCCCCAGCGTGTTTTCGGGGCCGAGTACCAGATAGGCCGAGATATCAAGGTTGTCGCGGATGCTCATCGTGCTTCCTCCTGCTTTTTGATCTGTGCTTCCATGCGCTCGAGCTTGCCGGTCATGGTGTCGGTAAATCCGGGCCGAATATCGGCTTTGAGCACGACTTCGGTGCGGATGCCTTTGTTCGCCAACACAAAGGTTGCGTCGCGCACGACCTGCATGACCTCGTCCCAGTCGCCCTCGATCTCGGTGAACATCGAGGTGGTGCGGTTGGGAAGGCCGCTCTCGCGAATAACACGCACGACCTCGGCGACCTCGGCGGACAGCTCATCGCCGGTGCCGCACGGGGCGATGGCCACAGCGACGAGCGTGTTCATGCCGGTATTGGTTACGGGCTCGGACATGGCTTATGCCTCCTCGAGCTCGAGTCGGTTATCGGCGATGTCCTGGGCGGTCGCGCGGTAGAGTTCGTCGATAAAGGCGACCTTAAAGCTTGCCGGGGCATCGGCGACAGCGGCGGCACGCGTGCCGGCCACGTTGTAGACGGCGGTACCGCAGACGGCAGCCGTAAACGGGTCGGCGGCACAGGCGTACACGGCCAGCACGCCGCCCTGTGAGCAGCCGCAGCCGGTGATCTTGGACATGAGCGGGCTGCCGCCGTGGGACTTGGCCACGGTCATGCCGTCGGTAATCAGGTCGACTTCGCCCGAGACTACAACGGCGCCGCCGGTGTAGCGGGCGAGCGCCACGGCGGCATCGCGGGCGGCGTCGACCGTGTCGGTGGTATCGACACCGCGTACGCGGCTCAGATCAGCCGCCTCGCCCTCAAGACCCCACAGGCCGGCGAGCGCGATGATTTCGGAGGCGTTGCCGCGCGCGATGGCAGGCTTGTACTGCTTGAGCTCGTTTACCAACTGGGTGCGCAGGCTACCGATGCCCAAGCCCACCGGATCGAGCACCCAGGGCTTGCCGGCGTCGTGTGCCGCCTTGGCCGCGCGGGGAATCGTCTGCTCGTAGATGGGGAAGAGCGTGCCCATATTGAGATAGATGGCGCCGCCGCCGGCAACGAGTGCCTCGCCCTCGTCGGGCAGATAGACCATGGCGGCCGATCCGCCCACGGCGAGCTGAGCGTTGGCGACAAAGTCGATCGTCACCGTGTTGGTGATGGAGCCGGCCATCGGATTGGTGGCGCGAATCTCCTCCACGGCCTTGACCATATGTTGCTTAAGCTGTTCCGAATCAATCACTGCACATGCCTCCTTGGCATAGAAAAGGGGCGCTGTGCATAGACAGCGCCCCTGTAAAGGCGGCATGCTCCCTACGCCAGCATTAACTGACAGGTTCAAAGGATTGGGCCCCATGCCCTCTCAGCCTCGTGGTTTGCACCGCCGGCACTCCCGCATCGAATCTGTTGTTCCCTATACTAACGCACCTGCCAAAAAGGGACAGGTTTATTTTGGCGGGTCGTTACAATAGGTAGGACCGATACGAATGGGGGCCTTATGATTAAACTTGTGCTGACCGATATGGACGATACGCTGATTCCAGCCGGGCATGACGGCGCCAGCGACTACGCCATTGAGGGTATTCATGCCATGCAGGCGGCGGGTCTGCACTTTGGGCCGGTTTCGGGTCGTCAGCCGTCCGCGATGGGCTGGATGTTCAAAAACCGTTCCGAGTGTTTTTCGACTGGCGCATTCTGTAACGGCCAGGTAATGTTTGTCGACGGTCAGGTGGTCGCTTCGCGCGCGACCGACAACGGTGCCCTGACGCGTCTGGCCGATTACCTCGAGCAAGAGACCGACGATACCTATCTAAAGGTCTACAGCCTGGGTGACGACTTTTGGGATAACGATGCCTATTGCGTGACGGGCGACCCCGAGCGCGTGCGCCGCGCCATGGAGTCGGGCGGCAACGCGTGGCTCAAGGGCGAAGAGGCCCCGTGCCGTCCTGTTGTCGATGATGCCCCGGTATACAAGGCGAATATCTGGAGCGCCCGCTCGCGCGAAGAGCTCACTGAGCTGCGCGAGCACATTGCCGCCGAGGTGCCGGAGCTCTCGCTTGTGTTTCCCAACAACCGCGTGCGCCTGTTTGACATCCTTCCGGCTGGTTGGGACAAGGGCTGCGCTGCGCTGGAGCTGGCACGCGCTTTGGGTCTGACGCCTGATGAGGTGGCCGTATTTGGCGATTCCGATAACGATCTGCCCATGATCGATGCCGTCCCCAACTCCGTTGCTGTCGCCAATGCCAACGAGGCCGTCACGGCTGCCGCACGCTGGCATATCGGCGCCGCGGCAGATGATGCGGTCGCCGGGGCTCTGCATCAGATTGCCGCCTGTGCCGCGACGGGGGAGATGCCGCCGTTTATGTGTCAGATGGATGCGATGGGTTTCGACGTCACGAACGTCTAGGGAGAAAGCTATGAAGCTTCAGCAGCTCAGGTACGTCGTCAAAGTTGCCGAATGCGGCAGCATCACCGAGGCCTCGCGCCGGCTCTTTGTGTCGCAGCCTTCGATTACCGCATCGATTCGCGATCTCGAAAACGAGATGGGTGTGCATATCTTTGAGCGTACCAACAAAGGTGTCATTGTGTCCGAGGAGGGCGAGACCTTCTTGGGCTACGCGCGCCAGGTGCTCGACCAGGCCGACCTGCTCGAGGGCAAGTACAAGGGCGCATCCGAGCAGGTGCCGCATTTTAGTGTGAGCTGTCAGCATTATTCCTTTGCCGTTAACGCGTTTGTCGACGTGATCCGTGAGTTCGATGCTGCGCGCTACGACTTTACCCTGCGCGAGGAGCAGACTCACGAGATTATCGAGGACGTCGCGCATATGAAAAGCGAACTCGGCATCCTGTACCTGTCCGAGCACAATCGCGAGGTTATCGAGCGCATGCTGGCGGCCAACGAGCTCGTGTTCGAAGGGCTCTTCTGCGCCACGCCGCATGTCTTTGTATGCGCCGACCATCCGCTGGCGGGCCGCTCCAGCGTGACGCTCGAAGACCTCGAGGACTACCCATTTTTGTCCTATGAGCAGGGCAGCTACAACTCGTTTTACTATTCCGAGGAACTGACCTCGACGTTTGAGCGCCGCAAGAACATCCGCGTGCGCGACCGTGCGACGCTGTTCAACCTGGCTATGGGCCTTAACGGCTACACGGTGTGTTCGGGCGTGATCAGCCATGAACTTAACGGCCCCGGTATTATCTCCATTCCGCTTGATGTAGACGAGTACATGGAGATCGGCATCATTACGCGCAAAAATACGACGCTCACGCGCTACGGCCAAGCTTATATCGACGCGATCCGCCAGCATATTTAGACTGCTGCGTTCTGCACGGCTCAAATCTCTTAATGGCAGTCCCAACTGATATAGGAAGCATCTATATCGAACTGTTATAAACATATATTTTACGATGGCCATATGAGCGCTCATACTTTGTCCCAGTAAAGCAACCAATTCAAAGGGAGATATCTATGAGTGCTTTAACCACGCTGAACGCGCCGTTTCGCGCCGATATCGTCGGCAGCTTTCTTCGTCCACAGGCCGTAAAGGACGCCCGTGCCGCCTATGCTGCGGGCACACTCGACGCCGCCGGCCTTAAGGCCGTCGAGGATGAGGCCATTCGCGACCTGGTGGACAAGCAAAAGTCCGCTGGCCTGCAGGTGATTACCGATGGCGAGTTTCGCCGCAGTTACTGGCACCTCGACTTTATGTGGGGGCTCAACGGCATTGAACGCCGTACCTCGCGTACGGGCTATATGTTCCACGACGAGGAGACCACAGCCGACACCGCCGTGGTAACCGGCCCCATTAGCGGCGAGAACCATCCGTTCGTCGAGCACTTTAAATTTGTCAAGGCGCTCGAGGGGGAGGGCCAGGTCGCGCGGCAAACCATTCCGGCGCCGATCCAGACGTTCTCCGAAGTCACGCTCGACCGCTGCGACGGCCAGCAGGAGAGCCTGCGCGCTGTCTATAAGACCGATGAGGAACTTGCCGACGCCATCGCAGCCGCTTATCGCACGGTGATCGCCGACCTGTACGCAGCAGGCTGCCGCAACATCCAGTTTGATGACTGCACCTGGGGCATCTACTGCGATACCGATTTTGTCGCCAAAACCGGCATGAGCCCGGTCGACCTGCAAAAGGTAAGCGAGCTGGGCGTGGCGCTCAACAACGCCGCCATCGAGGGCAAGCCCGACGACCTGGTCATTAACACGCACGTGTGCCGTGGTAACTACCACTCTACCTATGCCTTCGAGGGCGGCTATGACCCCATCGCGCCGTACCTGTTCGCACGCGAGGATGTCGACGCATTTTACCTGGAGTTCGATACGCCGCGCGCCGGTGGCTTTGAGCCGCTCAAGTACGTTGCTCCCGGCAAGAAGGTCGTGTTGGGCCTGGTGACCACCAAGGCCGCTGAGCTTGAGGACGAGGATGCCATCGTCGAGCGTATTCACGAGGCTGCAAAGTATGTTCCGCTCGAGAACCTGTATCTGTCGCCCCAGTGCGGCTTTGCCAGCTGTGAGATTGGCAACAAGCTGACCGAGGACGAGCAATGGGCGAAGATCGCGCTGGTCAAGCGTATTGCCGAGCGTGTCTGGAAGTAGCAGTAGCGTTCGCAGGTGACGGCGCGTGCGAGACATGGCGTATCGCGTACAATGGTTCGGATCGTATCGTTCGGGCAGGTTATCCGATATGCCCGATCGCCCTTCCATTCGAAAGGACTCACATGTCCCAGCCTTCGACGCCCGTTGCCGCCGATGCCATCTACGACGCATCGTCGCTCGGCCGCCCGCGCATGTTCCTGCTCGGCCTACAGCACCTGTTTGCCATGTTTGGCGCCACCGTGCTGGTGCCCGTGCTCACCGGTCTCTCGGTTTCGGCGACGCTTTTGTTTGCCGGCTTGGGCACGCTGCTGTTCCACTTCCTGTCGCGCGGTAAGGTGCCGGCATTCCTGGGGTCGTCGTTTGCCTTTATCGCAGGTTATGCCGCCATCGCGCCCAACGGCGAGACCGAGCTTTTGCCCTACGCCTGCCTGGGCGTAGCCTGCGCCGGTCTGCTCTATCCGGTGCTGGCGGCGCTCTTCCGCGCGTTTGGCGCCAAGCGTGTCATGCGTTTCTTTCCGCTGGTGGTGACTGGCCCCATCGTCATTTCCATCGGCTTGATCCTGGCAAGTTCCGCTATTGCTAACTGCCAGACCAACTGGCTTGTGGCTGTCATTGGCGTTGCCGTTATCGTCATCTGCAACATCTGGGGCCGTGGCATGGTCAAGATCGTGCCGATTTTGCTGGGCGTTGTGGTGAGCTATGCCGTTGCGGCTGCGCTCGGCGAGGTTGATTTCTCGGGCGTTGCCGCCGCTCCGTGGGTCGGTCTGCCCATCGTGTGGGACAACACCGTGTTTGCACTCTTTGGGCCGCAGTTCGATAGCGGTCTTGCCACGACGGCCATCATCACCATCATGCCGCTGGCCTTCGCGACCATGATCGAGCATATCGGCGATATCTCTGCTATCGGTTCGACTTGCGAGCGCAACTACATTGCCGATCCCGGTCTGCATCGCACGCTGCTCGGCGACGGCCTTGCCACGATTCTGGCTTCGCTCTTTGGCGCTCCGGCCAACACTACGTATGGTGAGAACACCGGCGTGCTCGCCCTGACGCGCGTGTTCGACCCGCGCGTAATTCGAATTGCCGCGTGTTGCGCCATCGTGCTTTCGTTCTGCCCCAAGTTCGCGGCTGTCATTGCGGCCATGCCGGCGTGTGTGATCGGCGGTGTGTCGCTCGTGCTCTACGGCATGATCAGCGCTGTGGGCGTCCGCAACCTCATCGAGAACCAGGTCGATTTCCAGAACAACCGCAATGTGCTGGTGGCGGCTCTGGTGCTCGTGCTTTCGCTCGGCATTGCTTACAGCACCGCCAGTGCCATCGTGCTGGAGCTGGGCGGCGTGACCATTTCGCTGTCCGGCATTGCCGTGGGCTCACTGGTGGGCATTGTGCTCAACGCCATCCTGCCGGGTAACGACTTTGAGTTTGATGTCTCCGAGCTTGAGGAGGCTGCTGAGTAGCAGCTGCGTTCAGCTAAAACAAGATATGGTGCCCATGCGTATATGCGTGTGGGCACCATTTTTAATGTGTCAGTATCCAGTGGATGCCGCGGGCCATGCGTAAGTCGGTTTGGGCAAAGTGATTGCCGGGGTTGAGCTCCAGCGTTGTTGGAATGCCGCGCTCGACGAGCAACACTTCCATCGCGCGTGTGTCGTCGAGTACATGCCGCATCATGCGGTTGGGCGTCTTGGTTTCCTTTTTGCCGAGTGACAGGTAGACGGCTTGCGGGCTGCCGGCAAAAGGGGCCGTGCTGGCACGGTCGACAAAGTCGGGAAACCATAGCGACCCCGATGCGCTCGCGGCGCGGTCAAAGGCGTCGGTTTGCCAGAGGGACCAGAGTGCGAAGAGGCCCGCGAGCGAGTAACCGGCAATGCCGCGCCAGGTGGGCGGCTGAGGAAGCGACGACTCGACCTGGGGGATTATCTGATTCAGCAGCTCATCAAGAAAATCGGCAGCTTGGCCGCCGAAAGGCTCGGCATCGCGTACGGTCCCGTCGCATGCCCAGGGGCTCAGCTCGCGATTCCAATCGAGCCCGCCAATGGTGACGAGGGCGAATGGCGGACAGTCGAGCTCTCGGCAACACTTATAAACCTCGCTGCCGTCGCCCACGACCACAGGAAGGTAGATGACAGGCGCGCTTTCCGTATGATTCGAATAAACGGTTATCTGCTTTTGATGCGCTTCCATGACGGGCTTCTCTCAGTGTTGTGATATCGGCAGCCCCAATTGTCGCACGCCAGCGTATGCCGGTTGGGCTAGACCAAAGACAATCTCGTGCATCCCCTGCGGACGCATATGGAAAACGCCACCGCCGGAGGGGAGCTCGGCGGTGACGTTGTTAAACGGTGCTGGGGCTCGGGGCCTTCGCGGGAGCTGCCATGTGCGCAGAGGCGTCTAAGAACGCTTACGGCTCGCCATGGTGCCTGCGGCGATAGCGGCTGTTCCCGCAAGGACGGTTGCCACGATGGCCGCACCCGAGGTGTCGCCGGTTGCCGCGAGCACGCCGGTAGTCTTGGCTTTCGTGGTTGAAGCCGCAACGGCCTTGGTCGGCTTTGAGCCCTCAGGCTTGGGGTTCTGCTTGGACTCCGCGGGCTTGCTTTCTGCGGGCTTGGTCTCGTCGGGCTTGGGGTCTTCCGGCTTGGCTACCTCGGGAGGTGCGATGGTCGTACTTTTGGCGACTGCTTTGATATAGAGGGAGTCGACCGTGGCGTCGCCCGTGCCGATGGCTTGGCCTGCCTCGTAGATGCCGTCACGGAGCTTGCGATAGTCAATGACCTTGCCGCCTTCGGGCGTCTGGATGGCGGCGTTCTCAATTTTGATGGTGCCGATTGTCTTGCCGTCAGCGCTCATGGCACGGGCAAAGATTGCCGCTGTATCTCCTTCGGCCGTTACCTTGCTGCGGATGATCGAGATGACTGCGGGTGTGATGCCCTCGCTGGTCTGGGCGATGATGCCGATGTTCTCGCCTTGGGGTTCGCGCCTCGTCTCGCCATCTTGGTTTTCGCTGTAGGGGATGGGGCCGTCGCCGTTCTCGACATAGCGGGCTATGGCCTTGACAACGGAGTCGCTGATGTAGATGTGGCCGCCCTTCTCGTTGGGTCGATCGTTTCTGGTGGAGAATGCAGCCGAAACCTCGCCTTCCGCAAACGCGTCCACGGTGGAGCCGTTCTTGACGACGATGTCGTCCTGGTAGGTGAAGAGGGCGTTGGCGCCACCGTATCTGCCTTTACTTGCACGGACCGTCACGTTTGCATGATCGAGGGTGATGCCCTTGTGGGCATAGACGCCATATTCAACACCGTTTACGTTGAGGGAGGCGTTTGTGGCTGCGAGGCTGCCCTTGGCCTCGACGGCAGCGTCTTTCTCGGAGCTTGCCTTGACCTGGCCGCCGTCCGAGATGTTGATATTGCCGCCGCTCCAAAGGGCCTCACCATCGGCTGAGCTTGCCTCGACCGTCCCGCCACCCTTGATGGTGAGGTTCTTGTCGGCTCCAATACCCTTGTCCTTGGTAGCCCTGGCGGTGACGGCTCCGCTGTCGTCAATCGTGATATTGCCGTTTGCCCTGATGCCATCCGATGCACCCGTGGCGTTGACGTTGCCCGAACCTTTGATAGCGAGATTACCTCCGGCATTGATGGCATCAAACCCAGTGCTCGTGGCGTTGACGGATCCGGCTCCGTCGATGTTGATATTACCCGTGGAGAGGATAGCGTCCTCAGTAGATGTCACGCTGAGCGTGCCGCCCTCGTCGCCTTGGATATTGAGCTCGGCATTCTCGTTAGTGCCATGAGAAACGTTGATGCTTTCGATCCATTCGGCAGTGACGATGTTGGTTCCCGAGTAATTCACGTTGAGCTTGCCTGCGGCCTGGATCTCGCCGCCGTTATAGTTGTTGAGCTTCAAGTCGTCGGCGCCGTCCCACGACCAGGTACCGGCCTCGTCGCTCGCCGCGGTGTTGTACTTGTTGCCGCCGACCTTGACCCATTCCGCTGCGAGCGAGACGCTCGGCATGAGCAGCGAGCTCACCGTGAGCGCGCACACGGCGCCCGCGACGATGCGGCGCGTCACGCGGCGCCAGCTGCCGTGCGCGAGTCCTATGCGACGGCGAACGTCGGGTTCGGCAACATGGGTTCCGGCGGTAGTGTCATTGCGTTTGGGGGTCGTGAACAAGGCTGCCATGGTTGCTCCCGTTCTCATAGGGCCTATACGACTAGATTCAGCGTATCTGCTGGATGTTGCCGGCGGTAGTGCCGTTTGGAGGGCAAAATGGCCAAAATGGGGGAGAAATAGGCCGCACGCCGGCGCAGGGACCGGCGCTAAAAGAAAAGCGCGGGGCCGCATGGCGACTCCGCGCTTTATTGTTCAGCTTTTGCAGCCTTGCCCTTACGCTACGAAGAAGTAGACGAGGAAGGCAAGGGCCGCGATCCACCCGTCCCGTGCGAAAAAGTGTTTACGAGCGCTTGCGGCTCACCACGGCGCCCGCGGCGATGGCGGCTGTTCCCGCAAGGGCGGCTGCCACGATGGCTGCGCTCGAGGCGTCGCCGGTTGCTGCGAGTTTGCCGGCGATCTTGGCTCCCGTGGCTGCAACTGCAACGGTCTTGGTCGTCTTCGTGCCCTCGGACTTGGAACCCTCGGGCTTGGTCTCGCCTGGCTTCTCCTCGGGTTTGATCTCCTCGGGAGGCGCGATGACCGTGCTCTTGGTGACAGCTTCGTTATAGGGGGAGTCGATCACAGCGTCGCCCGTGCCGATGGTTTGACCCACCACGTAGAAGATGCCGTCATCGAGTTCTTCCTTGTTGCGATAGCCAATGATCTTGCCGCCTGTGGGCGTCTGGATGGGAGCGCCTTCGATCTCGATGGTGCCGATTGTCTCGCCGTCCGCGCTCACGGCAAGGGCGAAGATTGCCGCCGTGTCTCCCTCAGCTGTGACCTTACTGCGGACAATCGAGATGGTCGCGGGCGTGATGCCCTCCTTGGTCCGGGCAAAGATGCCGATGTTCACGCCCCTATGCTCGGGAATGACCGCGCCGCTTTGGTCGTTGCTGTAGTGATCGGGGCCGTCGCTACCGGACTCGACATAGCGGGCTATAGCCTTGACAACGGAGTCACTAATGTAGATGTGACCACCCGCTTCGTTGGGGTAGTAGTTTCTGGTGGAGATTGCGGTCGAGAACTGGCCTTCTGCGAACGCATCCACGATCGAGCCGTTCTTGATGACGATGTCGTCCTCGTCGGTGAAGAGGGCGCTGGCTTCATCGTTCCCTGCACTTGCACGGACCGTTACGGTTGCGCCATCGAACGTGATGCCCTTGTAGACATAGATGCCATACCCAACGCCACTTGCGTTGAGGGAAGCGTTCGTGACCGTGAGGCTGTTTTTACCGTCGATGGCGGCGTCTTCCTCGGAGCTTGCCTTGACCTGGCTGCCACCCGAGATCTCGATGTTGCCGTCGGCCCAAATCGCATTGTCTTTGATAGAGCTTGCCTCTACCTTGCCGCCGCCCTTTATGATGAGGTTCTCGTTAGCATCGATACCCTGATCCTCGGTGGCCTTGGCGGTGACGGTTCCGCTGTTGTCGATCGTGATGTTGCCGTCGGCCCTGATGCCATCCGAATCACCCGTGGCGTTAACGTTTCCCGAGCCCTTGATGGTGACATCGCCCCCGGCATCGATGGCATCGTGCTCGGTGCTCGTGGCGTTGACAGTGCCAGCGCCGTCGATGTTGATGCTGCCGACGGAAGTGATGGCGTCACGAGAAGATGACACGTTGAGCGTGCTGGACGCGTCGCCCTGAATATTAAGCTCGGCGTTCTCGTTCGCGCCATCCTTAACCTTGATGCCGCGGCCGTCGCCGTTAGTGACGGTGTTGTTGCCCTCGTAGCTCACGTTGAGCTTGCCCGCTGCCTCGATCGCGCCGCCGTTATAGCCGTTGAGCTTCATGTCGTCGGCGCCGTCCCAGGCCCAGGTGCCGGCCTCGTCGCCTGCTGCAGTGTTGTACTGAGTGCCGCCGACGTTGACCCACTCGGCCGCGAGCGAGACGCTCGGCATGAGCAGCGAGCTCACCGCAAGCGCGCATACGGCGCCTACAACGATGCGGCGCGTCACGCGGCGCCAGCTGCCGTGTGCGAGCAGCGTGCGACGGCGCACGTCGGGCTCGACAAAATGGGCTCCAGAGGTTTTGTCATTGCGCTTGGGGGTCGTGAACAAGGCGGCCATGGTTACTCCCATCCTCATAGGGCCTATGCGATTACGCCCAGCATATCTGCAGGATGTAGCCGGCGGTAGTGCCGTTTTGAGGGCAAAATGTCCAAAACTCGGGAAGCAATACATCGCGCGTCCGTGCGTTGCCTGGCTTTAAAAGAAAAGCGCGGAGCCGCTCGATGCGACTCCGCGCTTTGGTGTTCTGCTTTGGCAGCTTTGCCGCTACGCTACAAAGAAGTAGACGAGGAAGGCGAGGGCTGCGATCCACATGAGCGGCTTGATCTTGGAGGCCTCGCCCTTAAAGAGCGCGACGATCACGTAGGCGATAAAGCCCAGGCCAATGCCGGCAGAGATGGAGTAGGTGAAGGGCACGCCGGCGACAATCATGAACGCCGGGAAACCCTGCGACACGTCGGACCAGTCGATCTCGGAGGCCTCGCTCATCATGAGGTAGCCGACGTAGACCAGAGCACCGCAGGTGGCGGCGCTGGAAACGATGGTGACGATGGGGGAGAAGAACGCGGCGAGAATGAACAACACGCCGGTGGTGACGGAGGTGAGGCCCGTGCGGCCACCGTCGGCAGCGCCAGAGGTGGACTCGACGAAGGTGGTGATGGAGGAGACGCCCATGAAACCGCCCACAGCAGCGGCGGCGGAGTCGACGATCAGGATCTCCTTGATATTCTCGACGTTGCCGTCGTCGGTGAGGAACTCGCCCTGCTTGGCCACGGCCATCGCGGTGCCCATGGTGTCGAAGAAGTCGCTCATGAGCAGCGAGAACGAGATGACGAGGAGCGCGGGGTCGGTAAGGACCTTGACGATGGCAGGCACGCCGCCGGCGTCGGCGATGGGGCCACCGATGCTCGAGAAGTCGAGCGGGGCGATGATACCGGTCGGAGCCTGGGTCACACCTAGGGGGATACCGGCGATGACGGCGACGACGATGCCGATGAGCAGCGAGCCGGGGACGTTGCGGCAGGCGAGGGCGACTGTCACCAGGATGGAGATGATGCCGACGATGAAGGTGGGGGAGGTGATGTCGCCCAGACCGACGAGTGTACCGGCGCCAGCGGTGATAATGCCGGCATCGCACAGGCCAATCATGGCGATGAACAGGCCCAGACCCACCGAGATGGCGTGACGCAGGACAACCGGGATGGCGTCCATGATGGCCTCGCGCAGGCCACAAAGCACGAGCAGCAAGATGACGACGCCCTCAAGGAAGATGACGCTCATGGCCACGTGCCAGTCACCGCCGCAGACGGTGGTGGCGATTCCAGCGATCATCGCGTTGACGCCTAAGCCCGACGCGCAGGCGAGCGGGCGGTTGGCGAAGATGCCCATGCAGATGGTCATGATGCCGGCGCCCAGGCAGGTGGCGCAGGCGAGCGCCCCCGCATCGATGCCGGCGCCCGAGAGCACCGCGGGGTTGACGGCAATGATGTAGGCCATTGCCAGGAACGTTGTCAGTCCAGCGCGAAGTTCGGTCCCGATTGTGGACTTACGCTCGCTGACGTGAAATAGTTCGTCCATGCATACCCTTTCCTTGTTCGGCCCCGAGTTTAGGCCAATTGACACGAACTCACTTACTATATCGCCTTTACAACCTTGCTGTTCCTCACATGTTGATGTTCGGCGCTTTGTAGCGGACGGGCGGTATTTTCCGTATGAAAATGTGTGGGTACCGTATACTTAAGCGGTTACAACGACCCCTATGGAGGAACGTATGATTAAAGAGCTTTGCCACGACGAGGCTATCCTGTCCCAGCGTTGCGAGGTTGCGACCGTCGAGGACGAGTCGGTCGCACAGGACCTGATCGATACCATCAAGTCGCTCGACGATGCCGGCTGCCTTGCCGCTAACCAGATTGGCGTTACCAAGAAGGTTTGCGTCTACCTGGACGATGCCGGCGAGCCTCACGTACTCTACAACCCCCGTTTGGTGTTTGGCCTGGGCGCCAGCAAGATGGAGGAGAGCTGCCTGACGCACGAGGAGGTCACCAAGTCCACGCGCTATATCAAGTGCAAGGTTGCCTTTGACCAGATTGTCGACGGCAAGATGAAGGAGTGCCGCCGTGACTACGCGGGCTTTGAGGCACAGATGATCCAGCATATGATCGACCACTGCCAAGGTAAACTTGTCTAGGGTGACTACAGCACCGCACTTCGTCTCTTTTGGCCCGGGCATGACATTGTTGTCATGTCCGGGCTTTTGTGTTTAGCGCCTTTTTGTTTGGAGACAATGAACTTAGCAAGAACGTAAAGCTAGGAGGCGCCATGTGTACGAGTATCCGATTTACCGATAATTCTGGTCACATGTATCTGGGCCGCAACCTCGACTGGAGCTTTGACTACGGCCAACAGGTTCGCGTGATGCCGCGCGGGTTTCACATCCCGTATTCGTTTATCGACGACGCGACGGCGGTACACGCGGTGATCGGTATGTGCATCGATTACAAGAACTACCCTATGTTCTTCGATTGCGGCAACGATGCGGGCCTCGCCGTGGCGGGTCTCAATTTCCCGGGTTATGCCGAGTATGCCGAGGGGCCGGTTGATGGAAAGACCAATATCGCGGCCTATGAGTTTCCCCTGTGGGTGGCAGCGACGTTCTCGACGGTCGATGAGGTCGAGGCCGCGCTGCGCGACACGGTGATTGTCGCCAAATCTGCCGGAGAGGGGCTGGGCGTGTCGCTGCTCCATTGGATTATCGGCGACAGCCAGCGCAGCATCGTGGTCGAGATGATGGCTGACGGCCTGCATGTATACGACGATCCGGTCGACACCCTTGCCAACCAGCCGACCTTCCCGTGGCACATGGAAAACCTGCGCACCTATATCACCGCCACAAGCGATTTTCCGCAGACGGCGACATGGCGTGGCGCCGAGCTCAAGCCCTATGGCGCGGGTGCCGGCATGCGCGGTATTCCGGGTGACTGCTATTCACCGAGCCGTTTTGTAAAGGCGGCGTACCTCAATGCCAATTACCCGCAAAAGGAGAGCGAGACCGAAAACGTCGTCCGTATGTTCCGCTCGCTCGAAGGCGTGGTAATGATTGAGGGGGCGTCCAGGATGGGCGATGGCAAGTTCGAGAAGACTATCTACACCGGATGCTTTAGCGCGCGCACGGGCAATTATTACTACGCGATGTATGAGGATCCGTCGATTCGCTACGTGAGCCTGACAGATGCCGAGGGCGCGAGTCCCGATAGGCTCGTGGTTCCCGAGCCGCGTCGTTCGTAGCCGATAGCTTTACTGCAATGCAAAGCGGCCCTGCATCTCTCGCGAGGTGCAGGGCCGCTGTCGTTGATTTATGGCGTCGCTAGAAGTTGGCGTCGTTGAGTTGTTCGTTCTCGAGGCCGTCGAGCTGTTGCTGTTCGGGCGTATCGGCGACGCTCTCGAGCAACTCGGTGGGATCGACGTTCATGTCCTTACCGGCTTCGTTGCCGTTGACCAGGTCGTCCGAGAAGATATCGACTTCCATTTCCTCGGCCTCTTCGATCTGAACCTCGAGCGGCACCTGGGTGCGCACGAGCTTAACGGCCGGGCGCATGCGGGCAAACAGCGGCACGTACTCGATGATGATGGCCGAGTTCTCGAGACCGTACCAGCGTGCCGGGCTTCCGCAGGCGCGGCGGACGGCGTACTTGATGGCCATCACGCGGTGGTCATTGCGGTTGATGTCCGTTTCGGGGGCAAGCATCTTGCGCAGCATACAAAAGCGGAAGTCGCCCACGTTGCCGCGTGTCTCGTAGATGGAGTAGGTGTGATGTTGCGGCGGCAGCTCGCCCGATGCCATCAAGTCGCCGACGATCTGACGCAGATAAGCGTTGACGCGCTGGTTGACTTTAAAGCCCAGGTCCAGGCGAACGCGGAACAGGAAGTCCGTGCCAAAGGTCTCGACGGAATACTCGTGCGTATAGGGCTCATCGGTGACATACACGTTGATGAACCAGTATGCCTTGGCGCGCTTGGGATGCTTATCCAAGATGGAATAGAGCACATCGCGGTCGAGCGTGAGCGGGTCGGGGCTGTTGGTGAGGAACACCAGGTTGTCGGCAAGCACGGGATAGGTCTCGTCGTTGCGCAGGCGGTCGAGCTGGTCAATGTACTTGGAGACGGGCAGCAGGATGGTCTGCGTGCGCTCGATGGCGGTGCCGCGGCGCCACACGTACATAAGGCCAAACAGCAGCGCGGCCAAGAAGATCATGACATAGCCGCCGTCAAAGAACATGGTGAGGCACGAGGCAAAGAAGCACAGCTCAATGGCGCCAAAGAGCAGTGCGAAGACGCAGGCACCCAGTTTGTGCTTGAGGATGCCGGCGATGTAGCTCGTCAAAAGCGTCGTGGTCATGAGCATGGTCACGGTGATGGCGAGGCCGTAGGCGCTCTCCATGCGCTCGGAGTTCTGGAACAGCAGCACGATGAAGATACAGCCGACCCACATGATGTTGTTGACGAGCGGAATATAGAGCTGGCCCTTGGTGTCGCTGGGGTAGTGGATGCGCAGGTGCGGCATGAGATTGAGACGGGTTGCCTCGGATACCAGCGAGAACGAGCCGGTGATGAGCGCCTGCGAGGCGATGATGGCCGCTACGGCCGAAAGCACGATGGCAAAGGGGCGCAGGGGCTCGGGAAGCATCATGTAGAACGGGTTGACGATATCCATCGCGAGCATCTGGGGGTTGGAGTTATTGGCGAGCAGCCAAGCTCCCTGACCCAGATAGTTGAGGATAAGGGCCGCCTTAACAAACGGCCAGGATGCATAGATGTTTGCCTTGCCCACGTGGCCCATGTCCGAGTAGAGCGCCTCGGCGCCGGTCGTCGACAGAAAGACGAAGCCGAGCACCATGATGCCCGAGTGGTTGATGGGCGAGAATAGGAACATGATGCCGCGAATGGGGTTGAGCGCGCGCAGGATGGACAGGTTGCCGAGCATGTTGAACAGGCCGGCGCCAGCCAGGAATAGGAACCATAGCGTCATAAGCGGGCCGAACAACTTGCCGATCGACGAGGTGCCGGCGCGCTGCATGGCAAACAGGCCGCAGATAATGATGATGGTGATGATGATGACGTTGGTCTGGCCGTCACCCAAAAGCGCATGGCCCCACTCGATAGTGCGCAAGCCCTCGATGGCCGTGGTAACCGTGACCGCAGGGGTGAGGATGCCGTCGGCGAGCAGCGCCGCGCCGCCGATCATGGCGGGGAGAATCAGCCACGGTGCCACCTTGCGCACCAGGCTAAACAGGGCAAAGATGCCGCCTTCGTTGTGGTTGTCGGCCTTCATGGCGATAACCACGTACTTGACCGTGGTCACGAGCGTCATGGTCCAGATGACGAGCGAAAGCGCGCCCAAGATCATGTCCTCGCTGACGGTGCCGATGCCGCCGTTGTTGGCGACGATTGATTTCATGGTGTACATGGGGCTCGTGCCGATGTCGCCATAGACGACGCCGAGCGTTACGAGCAACATGCCAGCGGAGAGGGGAATGGCTCCGTGCCCGCCTTGACCACGCTGGTCTTGGGGGCTTGCCTCCAGTTCGTTTTGTGCCACGTGGACTCCCTTGGACATCCGGTTATCTATCTAGGACAGATAACCTTTATGCCGTCTTTATACATACAAGAGCAGTTTGGCACATTGGTTAGCTTTAGACAATAATCCCCAGATGGGGATTATTCATATACGCAGGCAGCATTTCAAAGCGGGGGCTATTAAGCACGTGCTGCTTGAGCGATACCGGCTTTGGCGTTTGCGCGTTTGCCGGCGAGTTCGCAAAAGATCGCGCCGCCGATGATAAGCGCGGCGCCCATCAGACGGACCGGTGTTATGGCTTCGCCCAAAAGGACGGCCGAGAACACGACCGCCGAAAGCGGCTCGAGGTAGCCGACGACCGCGACGGTCTGGACGGGCAGCTTGGCGACAGCGCTAAAGTAGAGCAGGCAACCGATGCCGGTGTTGACGACGCCGAGCATGACGACGGCGCGCCAATCAATATTGGCGGCGACGCCGGCGGACAGGAATGAGGGGGCGCCCTGCGTGATGAGCGTGAGGACCAGCGCGGTCACAAAGGCTGCGCTCACCTGGAGCGCGGAGTTCTCAAGGCCTTCGATGTGTGGCGCACCCTTGCTGGCGATGACCATCAGCGCATAGCAAAATGCCGAGGCGATTCCGCAGGCGATACCAGCAATGGGCATATTGCCGCCTAGACCTTGCGCTGCAATGAGAAAAGCACCGCAAGCGACGGCGATAAAGCCGGCGATTTTGCCGCCGGTCAGCTTTTCGCCAAAGATGAGCGGGGAGAGCGCCATGACAATGATGGGGCCGCAGTAGTACAGCAGCGAGGATACGCCGACGCCGATCGTCTGGTAGGCGCGGAACAGAAAAATCCAGCTGGCGCCCAGCGCGGCTCCCGAGAGGAGGAGGGCTACGGCTTCGCGGGGGCGAGATGGCGCCTGCAGCTTATGGCGTTGGGTGATGACGAGGATGGTGACAAGCGAGAGTGCGCCCAAAAACGTGCGTAGTAGCACGATATCGGAGCTCGGCAGCGCGATGGCAGCGGCGATGATGCCGTTGGAGCCAAACAATAGCAATGCTGCTAAGTACGTAAGCAGTCCGTTGTTCATGCGCTGACATCCCCTCTATATCCGTGCATGTTCACTATGGGTGAACTGGCTATAGAAGAAAAGCGAATATAATGCATAGATAACATGACAAAAGCTCATGCATGGGTGGAGGGGTGCCGTGGAAACGAATGTTCAAAAGATGCAGGTGCTGCTGGAGACCGTGCGCGCCGGAAGCTTTACGCGCGCCGCCGAGCGGCTGAGCTATTCGCAGTCGGGCGTGAGCCGTATGGTGGCCGATCTTGAGGCCGACTGGGGCTTTAAAGTTCTCGATAGAAGCCGCGAGGGCGTAGTACTTTCTGCCGACGGGCGGCAAGTTATGCCGGCGGTCGAGGCGCTCTGTGAGGAATTCACTCGCTTGCAGCGACGGGTGGATGAGATGCGTGGGCTCATGCGCGGCAAAATCTGCATCGGTACGTTTTCGAGTGTGGCGACCCACGTGCTGCCGCCGGTGATTGCGCACTTTCGCGCCGATCACCCGGACGTCGATTACGAGTTGCTGATGGGTGATTACTCCGAGATTGAGCAATGGGTGGCGGAAGGCCGCTGCGACCTGGGCTTTATTCCGCGCGAACCACGCGGCGCCGGCATGGCGTCGCGGCCGTTGGTGCAAGACGAGCTGATGGCCGTGGTGCCAGCGGACTCCTCGCTTGCCGCGGCGGAGGTCGTCTCTCTTGCCGATTTGGCCAACGAGCAGTTTATTCTGCTGGAACGCGGTAGCGACGACGAGATTACGCCGCTGTTTCGTCGCGCGGGTCTGGCGGTGCGCTCTAAGCTGTCGACCTGGGATGACTATGCGATTATGGCTATGGTCGAGGACGGCCTGGGCGTGAGCATTCTTCCGGCGCTCATCTTGCGCCGCTGCCAGTTCGATGTTGCCGTGCGCCCACTCGAGGGACATCCTCATCGGCAGATCAATGCGATATATCGCACGGCTGACGTTTCGCTTGCGGCGGCTCGTCTCCTTGAATATCTCTAAAGGCGCGTACCTGTTGTCCACTTTGGGACAATCCTCGGGGTTCGGTACATTTTCTTATGAAATTGAACTTTGGAATGAGGTGCCGCGTTATACTGCTGCCTAAATTGAACTCCGGTTCAATTCGTGTTCTATAAATTGAACTTTGCCAGCAAGGAGGTTCTAGTGGCCCAAGAGACGTTTAGCGATCGCCTGCGACAGACTATGTCCGATCGCGACGTTCGCCAGTCGGACGTAATCCGCGCATCGGAGATGCTCGGCAAAAAACTCGGCAAGAGTCAGATGAGCCAATATGTGAGCGGCAAGACGATTCCGCGGCGCGATGTGGCAGAGCTGCTCGCCCGCATTTTGGAGGTCGATGTTACCTGGCTGCTTGCCGGTGACGCCGATCAAGGCGAGGCATCATCGCCCCGTAACGTTTCCAAGCCCGAACCTCATCCCTCAGCTCAAATTCCAAGGAGCACCACCATGCGTACTTTTTCTAAATCCACCAAGCTCGATAACGTCCTGTATGACGTGCGCGGTCCCGTCGTCGACGAGGCTGCCCGTATGGAGGACGAGGGCGAGCGCATCCTCAAGCTCAATATCGGCAACCCGGCGCCCTTCGGTTTTAGCACGCCCGACGAGGTTATCAAGGACATGCGCCAGCAGCTGCCCGACTGCGAAGGCTATTCCAATTCGCGCGGCCTGTTCTCTGCGCGCAAGGCGATCATGCAGTATTCGCAGATCAAGGGCCTGCCCAATGTTCAGATGGAGCATATCTACACGGGCAACGGCGTGTCCGAACTCATTCAGCTTTCGATGAACGCTCTGCTCGACAATGGCGACGAGATTTTGATCCCCAGCCCCGACTATCCGCTCTGGACGGCGTGCGCAACCCTCGCCGGCGGTCATCCCGTGCACTATCTATGCGACGAGCAGGCCGATTGGTATCCCGACCTGGAGGATATGGAGTCCAAGATCACGAGCGCGACCAAGGCCCTCGTCATCATCAACCCCAACAACCCCACGGGCTCGGTCTACCCGCGCGAGGTGCTCGAGGGCATCGTCGAGGTTGCGCGCAGGCATCAGCTGATGATCTTTGCCGATGAGATCTACGACCGTCTGTGCATGGACGGCTACGAGCACGTCTCGATTGCCTCGCTCGCTCCCGATCTGCCCTGCGTTACCTTTAGCGGCCTTTCCAAGTCGCACATGATCGCGGGCTATCGTATTGGCTGGATGGTGCTTTCGGGCAACCAGCGCTGCATGAGCGACTTCATTATGGGTATCAACATGCTCTCTAACATGCGCCTGTGCTCCAACGTGCCGGCCCAGTCGATCGTCCAGACGGCGCTCGGTGGCCATCAGTCGGTCAACGACTACATCCGTCCCGGCGGTCGTGTCTACGAGCAGCGCAACTTTGTGTATGAGGCACTCAACAAGATCGATGGCATCTCGGTGGTCAAGCCGCGCGCGGCGTTCTATATCTTCCCCAAGATGGATGTTAAGAAGTTCAACATCACCGATGACGAGCAGTTTGCCCTCGACCTGCTGCACGAGAAGAAGATTCTGATCACGCGCGGCGGCGGCTTTAACTGGGCCGAGCCCGATCACTTCCGCATCGTGTACCTGCCGCGCATGGAAGTGCTCAAAGAGTCGCTCGAAGACCTCGCCGACTTCTTCGATCACTACCGCCAAGCGTAGGGAGTTAGGTATCTGCCGCCGCAAGAATCGAGGCGTCGCAGGATAGACATACGACAGCGAGCGAGCCGCATTTGCGCCAAGGTGACGTGAAATGAGAGGGCGCTGACCTTCTGGTCGCGCCCTCGAAATTGAACGTCAGATTGGCGTGAATGCGGCTCGCGTAGCGTCAAGTGGTCCGCCGTTCGGTAGAACGGCGGAACTAGATCACGACGCCGTTGCAGTGGTCGATTTCGTGTTGGATGATCTCGGCGGTGTAGTCCGAGAAGTTTTTGATGCGGTGGACGAAGTTCTCGTCCAAATACTCAACCTTAATGCGGCGATAGCGGGTACATGGACGCTCGCCGATTAGCGAGAGGCATCCTTCGCTTGTCTGATAGGCATTGACCTGCTCAAGAATTTGAGGGTTGTACATGAGCAGCGACTTGCTGCCGTCCTTTACGCAGATGATGCGTTTGCGCACGCCGATCATGTTGGCGGCGAGGCCCACGCACTCGTGCTCATGCTCGTGGAGCGTATCCAGGAGGTCCTGCCCGGTCGCGGCATCGTCGGGTCCCGCGTCTTCGGAAGGCAGGCGCAAAAAGAACTCGGATTTCATGATGGGCTTAATCATGGCGGGCTCCTCATGTCTTATGCTTTCGTGGACTTTTAATAATAGCGCGGAAGGAAAGCTGCGCGTCCGCGTTACAATCTTTCGACGTTGGACCATGTTGCCAGATTCGTCGTGTACGGCGTCTGGTGTAAGTCTAGGGCTCATTTTCGCCCTGGACTGTTCCTCTGGGGCGATGCGATTGTCGTTCTAAGAGGAAGGAATTTCATGGGGACCAAATCCCAAAAGCAAACTCAATCACCGTCGACAGCCTCGGCGATTCTCGTCGTAATGTATGTTGCAGCCTTTGTTGCCGCGTTTAACGAGAACATCATTAACGTGGCGTTGCACGACATTATGGCGGCCTTTTCGGTGAGTGCCACCACGGCGCAGTGGCTCGTTTCGGGCTACATGATCGTGACGTCGATCTTTACGGCCATCATGGCCTTTCTGTCCGGCCGTTTCTCGACGCGCAAGCTGCTGTTTTTCGCATGCGGATGCATGGTCGCCGGCGAAGTCCTGTGTCTGATCGCTCCGTCGTTTAGCGTTTTGCTGCCAAGTCGTATTTTGCAGGCTGCGGGATCGGGCATCTTGTTCCCGCTCATGATGAACGTGGTGCTGTCTTGCGCCCCGCGCGAGAAGCTCGGTCTGTATCTGAGCCTGGGCGGTGCCTGCATTACGCTGGGGCCGGCGTTTGGACCCGTGATCAGCGGTCTAATGTGCACGTTGTTTGGCTGGAGAGCGGTGTTCGTAGTGCCGCTGGTGGGCGGCATTGTGGTCGCTGCGGCGGGCGTAAAGCATGTTCAGAATGTCGGAGAGCGCTCGAACACCACGCTTGATAGTCTGTCGGTTGTTTTGCTCGCTGCCGGTATTACGGCATTTGTGTATTCCGTAGGCGAGTTCTCGACCAATTTGATTGCCGGTGTCGTGGCGCTTTTCGCCGCCGTTGTGCTGCTCGGCCTGTTTGCGGCCCGTCAGCTCAAGCTCGAGCATCCGGTGCTTAACGTGCGTCCCATGGCGAGTGTTCGTTTTTGGCCTGCGTGCTTGCTTGTGGTGGTATCGATGATGACGACGTTCTCGATGAGCGTTTTGTTGCCGCTCTATTTTGAGGGCGCATACGGCATGACCGCACTTGTTGCGGGCTTGCTCATTTTGCCGGCAATTGCCTGCAACGCCGTGACCTCGATTGTGGGCGGACGCGTGATGGACGCCCGTGGCGCATGGCCGCTGCTGCCGGTCGGCTTTGCCCTGATTGCCGTGGGGCAGACTGCCATCTCGGTGACGGCGGTGAGCATGAACATCGGCGTCGTCGTGGCGCTGACCGTTGTGGTGTATGCCGGAGTCGGTTTGGTGCTGAGCCCCTCGCAAACGGCCGGCTTGGAGACGCTGCCTGGCGCTGAGCATCCTCACGGAACGGCATTGCTCAACACGTGGAACATGATTGCCGCATCGTTTGGCCCGTCGCTGTTTATCAGCCTGCTCTCGAGTTCTGCGGCGACTGCCGGCGCCGCTGGCGTTGCGACCGACGTTGCCCAGGCGATTGGATTTGCGGCGGCCGTGCGTGTGGCGGCTGTAATTGCCGTGGTCGGGTTCGTGGCGTCGCTGGTGTACGCTCGTCGCGAGTCGCACATGTCGCATTAATGTGTGCACATAGATTCTGCAGCTAGATTAGCGAGCGACACCATAAACTAATGGACGTTTTGCCGAGAGGCATGAATGTTTAAAGCGCAAAGAGTGCGCGACGGGCCCCGCGAATGGGGCGATGATGCCCGAGAGGGCCAAGAAGGAGTCTCATGTCTGAGAACGAAGAGATCATGAACGAGACCGAGAACGAGACCATGGCTGCCGAGGTTGAGGCAATCGAGACCGTGGAGACCGAAGCTGCCGAGGTTGAGGCTGCTGACGAGGTTTCCGCCGAGGAGGAGGCCGAGGTTGTCGAGGCCGCCGTTGATTACGATGACGAAGAGCTGATGGACAAGATGCAGAAGGCCGCCCGCCTGCTGCGTAGCCGTCGCTTTGCTATTTCCAAGGAGGAGGAGGCCAAGGCCGAGCGCATGGCGAACATCGAGCGCGCCATCAAGCTTCTTGACCTCAAGCCCAAGATGGAGCAGAAGGAAATGTCCGACCTGCTGGGCATGCGCCTTCGTGAGCTCGATGGCCTGATGGCCGAGGCCGAGGCTGCCGATCTGGTCGGCCGCATCGACGACGCCGAGGGCGATATGCGCAAGATCGTCGTCTTCGCTGCCGAGGATGCCGCTGAGGGCCTGGTCGAGCTTGCCAACAAGAAGGAGAAGCTCCTGCCCGAGCTTTCTTATGAGGGGGCCACCGAGCTGATGGCCGCTCTCGATAAGGTTATCGCCCCGCTCGTCGCCATGGGCCTGGACGAGGACCGCGGTCCTCGCGGCGGCCGTGACGACCGTGGCGGCCGTGGCGGCGACCGTGGCGGTCGCGGCGGCTTTGGTGATCGCGGTGGCCGTGGCGGCGACCGTGGCGGTCGCGGTGGCGATCGCGGTGGTCGCGGCGGCTTTGGTGACCGTGGCGGCGACCGTGGCGGTCGCGGCGGCTTTGGTGGCAACCGTGGTGGCTATGGCGATCGCGGTGGCAACCGTGGCGGCTTCGGCGGCAACCGTGCTAACGACCGCGGCGGTCGCGGCGGCGACCGTGGCGGCCGCAACGGCGGCGGCTTCCGCGGCAACCGTTTTTAGTTACGGCGTTTTACCAAACGCCGTAACCGGCCGACGCTGCGCGGGCCGCATTTGGACAATCTGACGTTCAACTTCAAGGGCGCGACCAGAAGGTCAGCGCCCTTTCGTTTCACGCCACCTTGTCACAAATGCGACCCGCTCGCTGACTTATGCTCAACCTATGGCGTCATCTCGCCCCAAAAGGGCCTCCCTCGCTCTGGCGGGTTTTCGCTGTCGGTAGCAAAATATCGGCGTTGCCTTGATCCAAACCTACCAAAAGGGGGACAAGTTTATTTTGGTCGGTTTTATCTGGGCAAACGTGGTCGTCTATCGCAATGTAGTCATTGGGGATGTTCTTGTTGGACTAGTCGTTTAAGAACGTCCAACGACTGCATAGCATGAGAGTGGAAATCTACGCTCGTTCGTTTTTGCCTACATTTGGAGGAAGAGCTCGTGGAGGCGGGCGTCGTCGTCGAGCTCGGGGTGGAAGGTGACGCCGAGCTGGTTGTCTTGACGGGCGGCGACGATGCGGCCATCGACTTCGGACAGGGCCTTGGCATTGCCGTGCACCTTGACGATGCGGGGTGCACGGATAAACGTCAGCGGCACTTCACCGTCGATACCGTCTACCCGCCCCTTGGTGCGAAAGCTGCCGAGCTGTCTGCCATAGGCATTACGCTCAACGAGCACATCCATGGTTGCCAGGCGCGGCGTCCCCTTATCGTCGTGGGCGGCAAGGTCGCGCGCCAGCAGAATCAAGCCGGCGCAAGTCCCCAATACAGGCATGCCTTCAACAATGCGGATGCGAAGCCCCTCGAGCATACCGAGTTCGGCAAGTAGCTTGCCCTGAACGGTGGACTCGCCGCCGGGGAGGACCAGGCGGTCAAAGTTCTGCTGCAAATCGGCCGCCTGCCTCAGCTCAATACAGTGCGCGCCCAGCTCAGATAGTCTTGCCTCGTGCTCGGCAAAAGCGCCTTGGACCGCCAGCACGGCGACCGTTTGGTCTGCATAATCGCTCATGTGCGATCCTTTCTGCTGGACTAGCGCCCGCGCTCCTCCATGATGATCTCGATCTCGTCGGCGTTGATGCCCACCATGGCCTCGCCCAGGTCCTCCGAAAGCTCGGCAATGAGCTTGGCGTCGGTGAAGTTTGCCACAGCCTTAACGATGGCGGCGGCGCGCTTGGCGGGGTCGCCACTCTTAAAGATGCCCGAGCCGACAAAGACACCCTCGGCGCCCAGCTGCATCATCAGCGCGGCGTCGGCGGGGGTCGCTACGCCGCCGGCGGCAAAGTTCACCACGGGAAGCTTGCCCGTGGCATGAACCTCGCGTACCAGCTCGACCGGAACCTGCAGTTGCTTGGCTGCCTCAAAGAGCTCATCATTGCGCAGGGCGACAACGTCGAAGATCTGCTTTTGGATCTTACGCATGTGGCGTACGGCTTGGACGACGTCGCCCGTGCCCGGCTCGCCCTTGGTACGAATCATCGTGGCGCCCTCGGCAACGCGGCGCAGTGCCTCGCCCAGATCGCGGGCGCCGCAGACAAACGGCACGTCAAACTGGGTCTTATCGATGTGATAGACGTCATCGGCGGGGGAGAGAACCTCGGACTCGTCGATGTAATCGATCTCGATGGCCTGCAGGACCTGCGCCTCGACAATGTGGCCGATGCGGCACTTGGCCATAACGGGGATGGAGACTGCCTCTTGGATGCCCTTGATCATCTTGGGGTCGCTCATGCGCGAGACGCCGCCTGCGGCGCGGATGTCGGCCGGAATGCGCTCGAGTGCCATGACGGCGCAGGCGCCCGCCTCCTCGGCGATGCGTGCCTGCTCGGGCGTGGTGACGTCCATGATGACGCCGCCCTTGAGCATCTGCGCGAGCTCGCGATTGAGTTTGACGCGATCGGCCTTGCTGGTCTGTTCTGCCATGGTTGCTCCCTTGATTGGCATGTGCATTGCTTGACGGAACATCCTATCGGGGAGCTGGGTATGGCAAAATACTCAGTTTTCGAGATAATAACAAGGTCAGACTAATACCAGACTGAACAGCTCGATAAGGTCAGGTGGTAAACTCATGCTTGACTACAATTTGGAAAAACGCGGCGAAGCATCGCTCTATGAGTATGTTTACCAGCAAATTCGAGATGATATCGTAGCTGGACGCATTGCGGCGGGGGAGCATCTTCCGTCTAAGCGCGCCTTTGCCAGTCATCTGGGAATCAGTGTCATTACCATCGAGAATGCATATAGCCAGTTACTTGCCGAGGGTTATATTTGCTCAAAGCCGCGGCGTGGCTACTACGCTTGCGAGCTTCCTGATGCACCGGTTTTGCCTTTGGCTACAGGGAACATCGACCGAGATGCCGTCTCTGTGGGTCCTAGCGCGCATGATGCCAACGGACAGGTCGAGCGATTCGATGCGCTCTCTCCTTCCGCTTTGGAGGCGGCGCGGCTTTGGCAAAGCGCACTGCGGGCGACGCTGGCATCCGAAGACGAGCGCGAAATCTTCTCGCCCGCGCCCGCGCAGGGCACCGCTCGGCTACGACGCGCAATTGCTCACCATCTGCGCGGGACAAGGGGTATGAATGTCGACCCCGACAACATCGTTATCGGTGCAGGCGCCCAGCTGCTCGATACCATGTTGGTTCAGTTGCTTGGCGCGGACAAGGTGTATGCCGTTGAGGACCCGGGCTATTTGCGCCTGACGCGCATCTATCAGGCTATGGGTTGCAAAGTTCGGCATATCCCGTTGGATGATGACGGCGTGGACCTGAGTGCTCTGCAGAAAACCGGGACCGATGTCCTTCACCTGATGCCATCCCATCAGTATCCGACCGGCCTTGTGACGAGCATTGCGCGTCGCTATGCGCTGTTGAGCTGGGCTGCCGAGCGACCAGGTCGGTATCTCATCGAAGATGACTTTGATTGTGAGTTTCGCCTTGCCGGCAAGCCGATTCCCGCGCTCGCGTCGATCGATGCCTCCCAGTCGGTTATCTACACCAACACGTTTTCGAAGAGCCTGTCATCGGCGTTGCGTCTAGCGTACATGGTGTTGCCCGATGAACTGATGGAGCGGTTTAGGCGCAACCTTGGTTTCTACGCCTCGTCGGTGAGTTCTGTTGACCAGGTCGCTTTGGCACGTTTGCTGGAATCGGGTGATTACGAGCGGCATGTGAACCGCGTGCGTGTTCGTGCTCGCGAGGCGCGTGATGGCCTGGCGGCGCTTGTACGGAAAGCGTTTCCGGCAGGGGAGGTCTCGATCGAGCATGCGGACGCGGGCCTTTACTGCACTGTTGTTGCGGAGCGCGGAACGGGTGGAAGCTCTTTTGCGCGGGCTCTCACGCGCTCGGGTATTCCGTTTATCGATATCAGTGACTGTTATTGGTGTGCCGATGGTGCATTTGTCCCTGAAAACTCAAGTCAAATTCTTGTTCAGTATGACGATCTGAATCCAAAAGTGCTAACTACCTTGGAATTGCAGCTAATGGGGGGGCGCTCTGCAATCTAAGTGAGTAGACTTTTGGCATTTTGGCGACCAAGCCGTTTTACCACAAGCTATCTACCTGCGACTTTATAAAGCAATTTGGCTGGTCTGCACGGCAAGTTCGAAAAAGTCTACTCACTTGCCGCGCAAAGCTTCTGCATGAGAAAAAAAATGGGGTTTTCAACAGTGCTTCGTCCAGCTCTCGGCAAGCTTTTGGTCAGTTGGGGAGGGCTGTTGAAAACTTAGCAGTCCGTTCGGTGCCATTTTTGTTGCGTTCGCGCCAATGCGAGACCGATTGGGTTGAAATCCGTGTTTTCCTGTGCCTATGAAGGATCTACTTTGTGACATATCGGCTTTTAGGTACTGGCGTTTGCCTCCTCAAGTCCGCGCTTTGTGTCCGCCGTTTCCACGACCGGAAGAAGACCGGCAGCGATATGATCTCGCCCGCAACCCGACGGCTGCAGTCGCGCTCGGTTTTCCGTTGTATACATTGGTTCGGACGAGAAACAAACGGACCTGCCCTGTCAGCATTAGGCAGCGGCTGTTCCTTGGTGAGCTCCCCAGGGAATCTGTGTTGGAAACGGAGCATGGATTTTTGGTCACGTCTCCTCTACTGACGGCATTTATCATGTCTCGACATCTGACGGATCTCCAGCTTCTTTTTGTGTTGGCGGAGATGTGTGGCTTGTTTGCGGTGTGTGCTCTGCCGGTGGCGCTTGAGGCGGAGCTTTCGCGTGCAATTGATTCGGGCGCGATTTCGACAACGTTCGGTTGGGTGCGCTGCCCGTCCGAGGACGGCATCACTTCAAGTTTATGGCGTCGAGACGCTTTGGTTTTGGGCAGAGACCTTGACCGTTTTTGTTCAGATGTTTGCGGGATGCGTTACGGCAATAGATTTATGGCGGTATCGCAACTCGTTCCATTGGGTGCCGCGTCGCCTTTTGAGGTCGAGGCGTATTTGTTGCTTGGACTGCCGCGAGCCCTGGGAGGCGAAGGGTTTTGCGGCATAGAGCTCAATGTCGAAGTGACGCTAAGCACAAGTGCTCGAGCGATTGTGGGAAAGTCCCGTGTATATATCGACCTACTTCTCTCTTCGCCGGACGGCAAGCGACAGGTGGCCATTGAATGTCAGGGAAAGGCCTCGCACGGACGCGCAGGGGATGGCTTGCGTGACGCTGACCGCATGACAGCCCTTCAGGCCATGGGCTACGATGTACTTCTCCTGACACACAGACAGATATCCGATGAGGATAGATTCCGCGCGATCGTTAAGGCCGTATGCAGGATGCTCGATGCTGAATATCGTGATAAAAGCTCAGATGAGCAAAGGGCTGAGACATTACTCCGGTCTGAACTATTCGTTGACTGGACAAAATTGGGAGTAATCGACGAAAAGATGCCCGTTAGACACAAAATAGCTCGATCGTGGACGGCTGCGAAACTAAGTGAGTAGACTTTTGGCTTGATGGCGACCAGGCCGTTTTTGCAACAAGTCATTTACCTGCGACTTTATAAAGCAATATGGATGGCCTGCTCGGCAAGTTCCAAAAAGTCTACTCACTTATTTTTTGACGAGAATCCGATGCCTAAGGTGGTCCTATTTCAGGGAGTTAACAAGTTCGTGAGGCACGAAAAAGGCCCGAACCATGCGGTCCGGGCCTTATCGAGCTAAAGATTGTCTCTCAGGCGGTTGGCTTAGCCAAAGTAGCGCTTGAGCAGGCCGGCGAAAGCCTTGCCGTGGCGGGCCTCGTCGCGAGCCATCTCGTGCACGGTGTCGTGGATGGCATCGAGGCCGGCGGCCTTGGCGCGCTTGGCAAGATCGGTCTTGCCGGCGGTGGCGCCGTTCTCGGCCTCAACGCGCATCTCGAGGTTCTTCTTGGTGGAGTCGGTCACGACCTCGCCCAGGAGCTCGGCGAACTTGGCGGCGTGCTCGGCCTCCTCATGAGCTGCCTTCTCGTAATAAAGACCAACCTCGGGATAACCCTCGCGATGAGCGACGCGGGCCATGGCCAGATACATACCGACCTCGGAGCACTCGCCCTCAAAGTTGGCGCGCAGGTCGGCGACGATGTCCTCGGGCACGCCCTCCTTGGCAACGCCCACGACGTGCTCGGCAGCCCAGGTAAAGCCGCCCTCATCCTGCTTCAGGAAGCGGGAACCGGGAACGCCGCACTGGGGGCACTTGAAGTCCTCGGGCAGCTGGTCGCCGTCGTACTCTTCAACATAACCGCAAACGGGGCAAACAAATTTCATGATTCGATCCCTTCGATCGATGGCGATGGTGCGCTCGTCCGGTCCCGTAAGGGCCCTCTCCGGACGTGCGTCTTGACGAGTTCTATTATCCATAAATGAGACTGAAAGTGAAGCCTATTAGGAATGATTTTTAGTAAAACAATTTTGAGATATGAAGATGTTGATTGATTAACGATTGGCAGGCCGTCTTTGACCGTCGTTGAGTACAATCGGTCGAGCAAATGTTGACCAATCAACAAATGAGGGAGCCTCCTTTATGCATCTAGCCCGCCGCGTCTGGTGCCGAACGTATCAAACGGTTTTTCGCATCGCATTGCCGGTGCTGCCCTATACCGAGCCACGCATTCTGGAGCACGCTGAGGATGTGCCCACAGTGCTTCAAAAGCATTCGATACGGCGGGTTCTTATCGTGACAGACCCTGGTATTGCCCGTCTGGGGCTCACGGCGCCGCTCGAGACAGTGCTCGCGTCCAAGGGAATTGGCGTTGCGGTCTATGCCAAAACATCAGCGAACCCCACGGTCTCAAACGTGGAAGAAGCGGCGTCCCTGTATCGAGAGCGCGCCTGCCAGGCCATTATCGGCTTTGGTGGCGGTTCGGCCATGGACTGTGCCAAGGGCGTGGGAGCACGTATCGCGCAGCCAAACAAGCCCATCAACAAGATGCGCGGCCTGCTGCGGATTCATCGTCGCCTGCCGCTGCTTATCGCCGTTCCCACTACCGCCGGTACGGGAAGCGAAGTTACACTCGCAGCGGTAATTACCGATGACGAGACGCACTATAAATACCCCATTAACGACTTTGTGCTTATCCCGCGCTTTGCGGTGCACGACCCCGAGTTTACGCGCGGTCTGCCCGCCTCCATTACGGGGCAGACGGGCATGGACGCCCTGACGCATGCCGTCGAGGCGTTTATCGGCCGTAGCACCACGCCCTACACGCGCAAGATGGCGCGACAGGCGGTTCAGCTCATCCACGGCAATTTGCTCGAGGCCTATGAACATGGCGACGACATGCGCGCACGTCGCAATATGCTTTCGGCGGCGTATAAGGCGGGTGTTGCCTTTACGCGCTCCTATGTTGGATACGTTCATGCCATCGCACACAGCCTGGGCGGGCGTTACGGGATTCCGCACGGCTTGGCCAACGCTATCATCCTGCCGCACATGCTTCGCGCCTATGGCGAAGCTGCTGCTCCTAAGCTCGCCGATCTCGCCCGCATGGCCGGCATCGCGCCGGTTAACGCGCAGGACAGCCTGGCGGCCGAGGCCTTTATCGATTGGGTCGACCGCATGAACGCCGCCTTGGGCATTTCCAAATATGTGACGGGCATTCGCCGCTCCGACATTCCGCAGATGACGGCACATGCCGATGCCGAGGCCAATCCGCTGTACCCCGTTCCGCTTTTAATGGACCGCTTGGAGCTCGAGCGTATGTACGAGGTCGTCGCGGGTGGTATGTTTGAGGACGAGAACTAGGAGGGTGCCATGAACACCGAGGAAATTGCGCGCATCGTCGGCGATCAGCGCGCCTACTTTAAGACCCACACCACGTTTGATGTCGATGCTCGACGTCGTGCGCTCGTGAGTTTACGCGATGCGGTACGGGCCCACGAGGCCGATATTGCCCATGCGCTCAAGACCGATTTGGGAAAGTCGCATGATGAGGCCTATATGTGCGAGATCGGCACCTCGCTTTCCGAGATTCGTCATCAGATCTCGCATGTGGCTCGATGGAGTCGTCCGCGCCCGCGTCCGTGTGACCTCGCCAACGCCGTGAGTGTGTGCAAAACGCAAGCCGTGCCCTATGGTGTTACGCTCATCATGGCGCCCTGGAACTACCCGTTTTTGCTGACGCTCGAGCCGCTCGCCGGCGCCCTTGCCGCGGGCAACACCGTGGTCATCAAGCCGAGTGCCTATGCTCCGGCATCGAGCGCGGTGCTCAAGCAAATCTGTGAAGAGGCATTTGATCCGCGCCTGGTGGCGGTTGTCGAGGGCGGCCGCGCCGAAAACGAAGCTCTGCTCGACGAGTGCTGGGACAAGATCTTCTTTACCGGTAGTGTTTTGGTCGGCAAGCTCGTCATGGAGCGCGCAAGTAAAAACCTTACGCCCGTGACGCTTGAGCTGGGCGGAAAGAGTCCCTGCATCGTGGATGCGACGGCAAACTTGAAGGTTGCGGCACGGCGTATCGCCTTTGGTAAATGGCTCAACGTGGGGCAGACCTGCGTGGCGCCCGACTACCTGCTGGTCGATGCGCGCGTGCATGACGAGCTGCTGGACCTTATCAAGGAGGAGGTCCGCCGTATGTTTGGCGAGCATCCGCTCGATAACGAGGATTACGGACATATCGTCAACGCCAAGCATTTTGCGCGCGTGCGTGGGCTGATCGACCCCGACAAGGTTGTGTTGGGAGGCACGGCGCGCGAGTCGTCGCTCAAGATTGAGCCGACGATCCTAGACGGCGTGACCCCCGATGACGCCGTGATGCAGGAGGAGATTTTCGGCCCCATCTTGCCGGTGCTGACGTTTGAGAGCCTAGACGAGGCCGAGACGTTTATTACGGATCGTCCGACGCCGCTGGCCCTGTATATCTTTAGCCAGGACCGCGCGGCTCAGCAGCGCTTTGTGCGCTACGTGCCCTTTGGCGGCGGCTGCGTTAACGACACCATCATGCATTTGGCTACGAGCCATATGGGCTTTGGCGGCATGGGCGCGAGCGGCATGGGACAGTACCATGGCCGCGAGAGCTTCGATACGTTTAGCCACAAGAAGAGCATTGTGAACAAGGCAACGTGGCTGGACGTGCCATTCCGCTATGCTCCTTACGCAAGCTGGAAGCACAAGTTCGTGCGCATGTTTGTGCATTAGAAAAGGGCGCAGGTAATACGAACAAGTGTTCCTATTACCTGCATTTTGCGTTAGACTACTGTTATGGAGCACGGATGGGCCAACTCCCTTTAGAAGGGATTTGGTATGAACGTAAGCGATGTTATTTCGTTATTAGCGTTGTTGATTGCGGCTATCGAACTCGGTCTGTTTATCGGCCGAATGAAATAGCCGCCCCCGCGTAAGCGAAGACGGCCACTTCTCACGATGAAAACGTGTATCGGAGTTGGCAAGACCCGCGGCAACGGGTGCCATCCGTGTTCCTATCTTATCTGCAAGCGTTCTGTCGCGCAAGCGTTGAGGCAAACGATTGAAGGACGCAGACAGGATGTATTTGTGTCCGCACGGGACCGTAGACTTCTCAATAAGGTTACACACCGGTTTATCCGGCTGTTAGAGGAGCTGCTATGTACGAGCCTTCGCGTGTTCTTCTGTCATTTCACATTGCAGGATTTCAGTATGCCGATGGCGCCTTGGTCCTGGGCGATCTTAAAGCGGGCGATAAGCTGACGCTGTGTGCCGAGCGCGATAATCCCCATGACCCCGAGGCAGTTGCGATCTACTATGGCAAGACCAAACTTGGCTACGTTCCGGGAAACGAGGTCGGCCCACTGTCCTTGATGATGTATTACGGCCACGAGGACGTATTTGAGGCCCGCGTGCAACAGGTTGCTCCCGAGCGCAGCCCGTGGCACCAGGTGCGCGTTGGCCTCTATGTGGTGGATGCTCGCTAGTCGGCAAGGGAGGCGGCCATGTTTGATGACGATGACCTGTTCGATCTGACAGACGATCCGTTTGAGTGGGATACGCTACTCGATGACGATGAGTTGGAGCAGGATCGTAAGAAGCGGCAGGGCAAGAACGCCCAGGGTGACGCTTCGAAAAAGCAAGACAAGCGCCGCCGCGGACTGTTCGGCGGGCTCTTTGGCTAACCGCCGCATCGCTGTGTCTGTATACTTAGCACGAGTTGGATGCATTGCGAAATGAGGGCATAGACGATGATGTGGTTTACCGCCGACCTGCACCTGGGCGATACGAATATCTTGCACGACATGGATCGACCGTTTGATTCGGTCGAGGAGATGAACCGCAAGGTCATCGATGCCATCAATGAGTGCGTGGCTGCGGACGACCGCCTCTATATCCTGGGAGACTTTACGTATCGCTTGCCCCTGGCGGAGGCGGTGCGCCTGCGCGAGCGTATCGAATGCCAGAACGTGACGCTCATCCGCGGTAACCATGACGGCGACTGGGAAGATTCCGACGTACCGCAGATTTGGGAAGACGTGCGCGATTACCTGGAGATTGCTCCCGGCTATGCCAAGGGCCATCGCCTGGTGTTGAGCCACTACCCCATGCTTAGCTGGAATGGCAAGGCGCGTGGCGCCATCATGCTACACGGGCATATTCACAGCAGAGGAGACCGTACCAACGCGCGCAACCGCGATCGCGAGCGCCCTATCTTTCGCTACGATGTCGGTCTCGATGCCAACGAGTACAAGCCCGTAAGCCGCGATCAGTTTCTTAGCTTCTTTGGGTTATAGGGCGCCAGAACCACCACAAAGGGGACAGGCACCTTTGTGGTGGTTCTGGCGCCGTTGCCATTATGGCGGCGGCGCCTTTTTTGTCCGTGCGGTGCGGTAGAGTGTAGGCGGTTGAAATTTGCGTCCATCGAGGAGCTGCTATGAACGAGATCAAGTGCCCGCATTGCGGCGAAGTGTTTAAGGTCGATGCGTCTGGCTATGCGGATATCGTCAAGCAAGTACGCGATGCCGAGTTTTCGCGCGACCTGGATGAGCGTGTGAAGGCAGTCCAGCGCGAGGGCGAGCAGGCGCTGGAGCTTGAGCGTTCGCGTTCGGCGTCTGCCCTGCAGGAGGCGGAGTCTCAACGCGACGCTCAGCTTGTCGAGCAGAAGAACGCTGCGGCGCAGGAGTTGGCACAAGAGGTTGCCAAGCGCGATGTCGAGCTTGCCGAGCTGCGCGCCAAGCTCGAGGGCGCTGCCGCAGAGCGCGAGAGTGCAAGCCAGCGCGCGGCGGTTGAGGCCCGCGCCGATGCTCAAAAGGAGAATGCCGAGCTGCAGCGCGAGATCGACAACTTGCGTGCGCAGCTGGGGCGCAAGGATGACGAAGCCAAACTCGCCGAGGCGGCGGCACGCAATGCTGCTCAAAACGACCTGTCCGCACGCGACGCTCAGATTGCCGAGCTGCAGGCCAGGCTCGCCGCGGCGGACAAGGCCCAGGAGATGGCGCTTGCCGCTGCCGCGGCAGAGTCGCAGCGTGAGCTCGATGCCGCTCGCAGCGAGGCCGAGCGCGCGCTTGCTGACTACCGCGCGACGGTACGGGAGAAGTTTTCCGCCGCAAAGGCTCAGTTCGAGCAAGAGGCCGAGGGCCTGCGTGCGCAGCTGCGCGAACAGGAGCTGACGGCCAAAATGAACCTATCGGAGGCGGTCGCCGCGGCAGAGCGTGAGCGTGACGAGGCACGTGCCAAACTGACGAGCGAGCTGGCGGTGCGCGATTCGCGCGAGGAACAGGCCAGAGCAGCACACGAGCTCGAGCTTGCGCAGGCCAAGCGCGTGAGCGACGAGTTGATTCGCTACAAGGACGAAGAGATTGAGCGCCTTAAGGACATGAAGGTCCGCCTGTCCACCAAGATGGTGGGCGAGTCGCTCGAGCAGCACTGCGAGACCGAGTTTAACCGTCTGCGCATGACGGCGTTTCCTAATGCGTACTTCGAGAAAGATAACGATGCGTCCGAGGGCACCAAGGGCGACTTTATCTTCCGCGAGTGCGATGCGAGCGGCAACGAGGTCATTTCGATTATGTTCGAGATGAAAAACGAGAACGATGAGACCGCGACCAAGCATAAAAACGAGGACTTCTTTAAGAAGCTCGATCACGATCGTCGCCAGAAAGGCTGCGAGTATGCGGTGCTCTGCACCCTGCTGGAGCCCGAGAGCGAGCTCTATAACGCGGGTATCGTCGACGTGAGCTACCGCTATGAGAAGATGTACGTGATCCGCCCGCAGTTCTTCATTCCCATGATCACGCTGCTGCGCAACGCCGCTATGGGCTCGTTGCGCTATAAGCAGGAGCTGGCGGAGTACAAGCAGCAGAATATCGACGTCACGAACTTCGAAGCCAAGATGGAAAAGTTCAAGAATGATTTCGGTCGCAACTACGAGATCGCGAGCCGCAAGTTCCAAACGGCAATCGATGAGATTGACAAGACGATTAGCCATCTGCAGAAAACCAAGGAGGCGTTGCTGTCTTCCGAGAACAACCTGCGCCTTGCCAACAAGAAAGCCGACGATCTTACCATTCGCAAGCTCACGTGGGGCAACAAGACCATGAAGGCGGCCTTTGACGAGGCGCGCGGGGCTGCGCCAGAGACAAACGATGAGCCCGCCGAGGCGGATTCGTATGAGGTCGAGGATGCCGAGTAAGGCATAGCGTATAGTGCAAAAGCGGGGCCGCTGGCGATATTGCCAACGGCCCCGCTTGTTTCGTTCCAGTATGTTCGGCTAGTCCTCGAGCAGGTCCTCGATAAAGCCGACGCGGTAGTTTTTGAAGATGACCTCGCCGCCGTCTTGCGTGGCGTCCAGATCGACATAGCCCATGATGCCAAAATCGTGGTCGCCATCCTCGTCGGCAAAGATCTGGTGCACGTGCCATACGTGCGCGGTCTTCTCGTCGGACTCGTCAATGGAAAACATCGCGGCGCTGCGGGCATCTCCGTCGGTGAGGATTTCCTCGTGCTGCTCGTGGTAAGCGTCGAGTGCTTTTTGCCAGCGGATCTCGCTCATGCCCCAGTCCTCGTCGAGTTCGCCCAGGTCGCGAACGTGCTCGCGGGCGGCAAGGGTCACGCGGCGGAAGAGCGCGTTGCGCACCAACAACGTGCAGCCGCGGCGGTCCGCCACGACCTCGTCGATGCCCTGCGGCGGCGCGGCGTCGAGGGCTGCCGGGTTGCCGGCGTTCTCCCACTCGTCCACCAGGCTCGAGTCCACCGAGCGCACCACAAAGCCCAGCCACGAGATAATGTCGCGTAGGCGCTCGTCGCGCTTCTCGATGGGCACGGTACGGTCGAGCGAACGGTAGGCCTCTGCCAGGTAGCGAAGCAAAATGCCCTCGGAGCGGGCGATGCCGAGCTTTTGAATGTAACCCTTAAAATCGCTCGCGCTTTCCAGCATGTCGCGCAGGACGCTCTTGGGAGAGAGCTGGTAGTCGTTTGCCCAGGGCACTTCCTGGCAGTACTTGTCAAAAGCGGCGTCGAGCAAATCCTCGAGCGGCTTTTCATACGTGACGTCTTGGATGTGCTCCAAGCGCTCCTCATACTCGACGCCGTCAGCCTTCATTTCGGCCATCGCGCGGTCGCGCGCGGCGCGCTCCTGTGCGCGCAGCACCTGCTTGGGATCCTCGAGCGTTGCCTCGACCATCGAGATCAGATCCATGGTATAGGTCTCGCTCTCGGGGTCGAGCAGCTCCAACGCGGCAAGCAAGAACGGCGAGAGCGGCTGATCGAGTGCGAAGTCCTCGGGCAGATCGACCGTCAGCGCGTAGTCGGTGTCTGGTGCGGCGTCAGCCGGGGCGTCGGGTGCGGGCGGCACCTCGGTGCGAACGACGACGCCGGAATCGATGAGTGTGGCGAAGATTTCGTCGGCGCGAACTTCGAGCTTGGCCTTTTCTTCGGGGGTCTGTAAGCTCGTCTCGATGAGGTCGTGTACGCGGGCTCGGGCATCGCCGCCCTGCTCGACCACGCTAATCACCATGGAGTGTGTGATGCGCAGGCGCGGCTTGAGCGTCTCGGGCTGCGTCTCGATCAGGCGCTCAAAGGTTTGCTTGTTCCAGGTGACAAAGCCCTCGGGGGCCTTTTTCTTTTTAATCTTACGGAGCTTTTTGGGGTCGTCGCCCGCTTTGGCCATAAGCTTGGCATTCTCGATCTCGTGCTCGGGTGCCTCGGCAATCACCATGCCCTCGGTATCAAAGCCCGAGCGGCCGGCGCGACCGGCAATCTGGTGGAACTCGCGGGCGCGCAGACGACGCATCTTGTAGCCATCGAACTTGGTGAGCGCGGTGAGCACCACGGTGTGGATGGGTACGTTGATGCCGACGCCGAGCGTATCGGTGCCGCAGATGACGGGCAGCAGGCCCTGCTGCGCCAGGCGCTCGACCAGCAGGCGATAGCGCGGCAACATGCCAGCATGGTGCACGCCGACGCCGCATCCAAGCAGGCGCTTGAGAATCTTGCCAAAGGCCGTCGAGAAGCTCGTGCCTTTGGCAGCTTCCTTAATGGCCTCGCGTTGCTCCTTACTAGCGATGCCAAAATTGGCGAGCGACTGTGCCGTTGCAAGGGCGGCATCCTGGCTAAAGTGCACGATATAGAGCGGGGCCTCGCCGCGGCGCATGGCGAGCTCGACCGTGCCCTCGAGGGAGGTCGTCACATAGTCGTAGCTCAGCGGAACAGGACGCGGGGCATCGATGACCAAGTCGCAAGCAGCGCCGGTGTGCTCCTCGAGTGAGGCGGCGATGGCAGTGACATCGCCGAGCGTGGCGCTCATGAGCATAAACTGCGTGTGGGGCAGGGTGAGCAGCGGTACCTGCCAGGCCCAGCCGCGGTCGGGGTCGGCAAAGTAGTGGAACTCGTCCATGGCTACGCAGCCCACATCGGCGTCCTCGCCCTCGCGTAGCGCATCGTTGGCGAGGATTTCGGCCGTGCAGCAGATGACGGGTGCCTTGGTGTTGATATGCGTATCGCCGGTGATCATGCCGACGTTATCGCGGCCGAGCACCTGTACCAGATCGAAGAACTTTTCACTGACCAAGGCCTTGATAGGGGCTGTGTAATAGCAACGTTTGCCCTGCGCCATGCCCATAAAGAGCATGCCCAGCGCGACAAGCGACTTGCCCGATCCGGTCGGTGTTCCCAAAATGACATGGTCACCGGCGGCTAGATCCATGAGGGCCTCTTCCTGGTGGTCCCACAGCTCAATACCGCGATCGCTCGTCCATTCAAAGAAGCGTTCGAAGGCCTGGTCGGGCGTGAGCCATGGTTCGGGCTCGCTGCCGTCCTCGGGCTCCCACCAGGTGGGGGAGAGCGCGCCGAGCGAGCCAAACTCGGCTTCGGTTCCCGTGCCGCCCGAGAATGAGCTGGCGGCGCCGGCGCCGGAGACGGTGCTGGCGGCGGTATCTGTCGTGGTCTGTGCCATGTGCTTTCTTTCTCTTGCGATTGTCCGCCAACTATTATGGCGTAGCGTCGCATCGATGCGTTTGCAGGCAAGAAAATGCAGGAAATGGGCGTTCTGCCCGGCCGTTTGGTGCAGTTGCCAGCTAAGTGAGTAGACTTTTTGCGATGTCGCGAGCACATGGATTTTGCACAAGGGTTCTATCTGCGGTTTTAGTTTTCGTTATGCGGGTTGTGCTTGGCTATTGCAAAAAAATCTACTCACTTAGGTTTGAGGGTTGTTTGCTGGCGCCTATTCGCGCTTATTTGCTGACGCCGCGACCATCAGAAGCCCCTAGGACTCTTGCGGCAGGCGCTTCTTGCCCTTGCGGGCACGGTTTCTGAAGTTCTCGACGGCCTCTTCCATGCCGAGAGGCACGTAGGTGAGCTCATCGAGGTTTTCGGGCAGGTAGCAGGCAAGGCTTTGCTCCTGCGCGCGGCCCGCCGCGAGCTGCTCTTCGATGGGTTCCGCGCCGGGCGTAGCGCAAATGCCATAGACGGCGGCGCCCATCTCGCGCGTGCGGCATTCATATTCGGTCTCGGGATGCTCGGGATGGTCGCGGCGGACGTCGTCACTTACCCAAAGCGTATCGTAGCCGGCTGCGGCAAACTGTCCCAGGGCGTAATCGCGCAACGGTTTGCTGTCGGTTCGCAGCGTTACGGTGGCGCCGGCTGCAAAGAGCGGGCGATAGAGCATCAGATGGTCGACATGGACGAGGCGCTTTTTGGCGTACTTGGCCTTGGGCTGCGGCGTGGGAAAGTTGATGGTGATGGCATCGAGCTCGTCTGTGGCAAATAGCTGCGGCAGCGATGCGGCGCCTCGAGGCAGAACGAGTGCGTTGGTCAGTTCATGCTCGCAGATTTTCTGTGCGGCATAGGCGATGCAGATGGGCTCTTGGTCCATGCCGATAAAGAGCGTGTTTGGCTCGTGGGCCGCGCGCTCTACAAGGTACGTTCCCTTGCCGCAGCCAAGATCCAGGTGAAGGTGTTCGAATGGCTTGCTGCCAACTGGCGCACAGACTTCACGCCAATCTCCGGCATAGGCCTCGGGGTTCGTCTCAATCGCATCGGCGTAGCGCTCCAGGCGCTCCTCGAGCACAAAGTTCTTAGGCGTGCGAACGTGGACGGCTCCCATGAGGCTCCTTGGTCATAAATATGGAACGCATAGCTGCGCGTTCCGTCAATGGGTTGAAAAGGGTGGGCATAGTTTGCTCGAAAGACGCGGCACGGCTCGGCGGCGAGTCGTCGATGCCTACAGGCGCTTGAGGATCACATAACGGTTGAGCTCGCCGCTGCGACCGTCGGCATGGAAACGCTCAAGCTCGCGCACGGGGACCTCGCCGCTCTTGTAGAACGTACGGACGCCGCGCACCAGATCGGTGATCTGCTGATCGTCAAAGTGATGGCAATAGCGGTAGGCGTGGCGGTCGTTTTGCCAGCCGATGAGGTGGTCGCCGGCTTCAAACTGTGCGGAATCGTAACCCTCAAACGGTGGGGTGAGCTCGGCGCGGGCTTCGGCACGAACGGCCTTGCGCGCCATGCGCTCGTCGTTCATAAACTCCCAAAAGCTGATGGCGATGATGCCGCCTGGGCGCGTCTGCCGCACCAGGGCGTCGAGCACGCGTACGCGGTACTCGCACGACGGCACGTGGTGCATAAAGCCAAAACAGACCGAGATGTCGGCGAGCGGGGCGTCGAAAAGCACGTCGGGTGTCTCGGCGGGGTTGAGCTTCATGAGGGCGTCGAGCACGTCGAGTTCCTGGAAGTGCAGGTTGGGAATGCGCAGGGCGTGACCGTGCGCATCGATAGCCAAATCTTGACACGAGTCGACACCATAGAACTCAAACGGGCAGCTGGCATCTGCCGAGGGGTTTGCGCCATCGACACCCTTGGCGGCAAGTGCGCCGCCGGCGGCAAAGTTCTCGAATCGCATATTGCCGCAGGCAAGATCGAAGACACGGACGGGATGCTCGATCGTGGCGACGTCGAGCTGCCCGAGCGCGATATCCATGGTGCGCACCCAGCCGGGCCACGGGGCCTGGCGCGTATCGGAGAAGGAGGCGGAGTGCTCGCGATAGAACGTGTTGTTGAGCTGGATGAGCGATGAGGCGAAATCGCGGTTCACGGCGCGGAACTCCCTCCGTCGGCGGTGCGGAATAAACAGTACGACCATACTACCGTTAACGCCGCAACGGGGACAACCAAGCTACGGGTCATTGCTTTGTTTGGACACATTTCCGCAGCTCATATGCACCCGCAACCGCCAGTTGTCAAAAATCTCACTAGAATAGGTGGCATGCTCTTGGCGGTGGCGGATAGATTTTTAACTGTGCAAGGCGCCTTAAGAACAAAAACGGTCCGGCGGCACGGCTGGCATCACATAGGAGGAACCATGAATGTAGAAACTGCACAACGGCTCGCCGACCTTCGTCGCAGCAAGGGTTTTAGCCAAGAAGGGCTGGCGCGAAAGCTGGGACTGTCGCGCCAGGCGGTCAGTAAATGGGAGCGCGCGGAGAGCTCGCCCGATACCGAGAACCTGATCTCGCTCGCCAAGCTTTATGGCGTGAGTCTGGACGAGCTGCTCAATCCGAGCGACGAGATCGAGGACGATATCGAGTTTGAGAACGAGGACCGCGCCCGCCAGCGCGAGGCCGAGGCGGCAGAGCGCGCTCGCACCCATGAGGCGGCGGTGCGCGCCACCGAAGCGGCAACGCAGGCGAGTGATGCCGCGGCTAAGGCGGCACAGGCGGCAAGCTGGAGTGCACAGGCCGCCAACGCTGCTACGGCGCAGGCGACGAGTGGCCACGCAGTTGGCTCGACTCCGGTGAAGGGCCCCTTCCAGTCGTTCCCGTATTGGGCCGTGTGCTGGCTGCTGTTCTTTTTGCTGATGTTCCTGGTTGGTGCCAGCCCTTTTCCCGCACTGATCTTCTTTACGATTCCCATCTATCACTGGGTGGCGCGTGCGCTCGATGGCGATTGGGCGCGCGGGGATATCCAGGTTGGTCCGGCGCCGGTGGCGGTCAAGGCCCAGGGGAAGGATACTTCTGCGGAACCTGATGCTGACGTGGCTATCGCAGCCACCGCTGAGCCGTGTGCCAAAGAGGGTGACGAATGATGAAGCTTTCGCATGAATCCAGACTGCGTCTGGGCGTTGGCATCGGAGCGTTTGTGCTCATCATCGGGCTTGTTTTTGGCATTTCACGGACTTTGATTCATTATGATGGCCCGTGGGATCTCGACGATGTCGTATCCGGCTTGTCTGGTATGGACGATGCGGTTGACGAGGACAATCTCTTGGACGACGGCAGCTATTCCGCTCGGCCTCAGCAACTTTCGAGCGAAACGTTTGATGCCGACGCGTTCACATCGCTTGACCTGGATGTGACGTCGGGCACGGTCGAGGTCAAACACGTCTCCGGCGGGCCGGTGCGCGTAATTGAAAGCGGTCGCGTGGCAACGGGGACCGTTGCCTTCGATGCGGCAACCCAGAACCTGGCCGAAATCAAGGGCTCTACGCTCAAGATTCGCCAGTTCGATTGCGATGACGAGCGCGCCATTGACCGCACGGTTACCGTCGAACTGCCGCGCGAAGTTGCCGATAACCTGGTCGGCATTACGGCGAAGGTGGGATCGGGTGATCTGACGGTCGCGGGCATTGCGTGCCATGACCTCAACCTGACTTTGGACTCGGGAGATGTTGAGTTTACTGGCACCGTGACCGATACCCTGAATGCCGAGGTCGGTTCGGGCGATGTGACGTTCGAGCTCTATCAGGCCCCCGCGAAGTCGATGGACGTGAGTGTGGGCTCGGGCGACGTGGAGATAGCGGTTCCGAACTCAACGGGCTTTAAGGCGAGCCTAACTGTGGGCAGCGGTGACTTCGAGAGCGATTTCCTTCCGCTTGGCTACGACGGCGAGACCATATTGAATCATGAATTCGACAACGGTGATAAGTCTGCCACGTATCGTTTTAAGGTCGGTTCGGGCGACATGTCGTTTGATCCGGAGTGACGACGGCGGGCTAAGTCCGCAAACTTAGATGCTTAGATGCGCTGTTTGATGAAGGCGTCGGGGCCGCGGTCGGCTTCGGCGCCTTTGCCTTTACAATGGGGACATGGAACAGATTATCTTGAACATACTCGACGCTCTGCGTCGCGGTGAGACCGTGGACGACAAAGCGCTCGTCAAACTGATACATGCCGAGGCGCGCCGTGAGGGTGCCGACAAACGCGATTTGGCCAAGCGCCGTCTGCTGCCGTTCTACCAGCGGGTGAAGCGCGAGGAGCCGGCTCGGTGGGCTGCGTGGAATGTTGATTCCGATCTGGAACGCCAACTGCTGCAGGTGCTGCGCATGAAGCCGCGCCGCACGGCTTCGGGCGTAGCGACCATTACCGTCATCACCAAACCGTGGCCCTGTTCGGGCGATTGCCTGTTTTGCCCCAACGATCTGCGCATGCCCAAAAGCTATCTGCACGCCGAGCCGGCGTGTGCCCGTGCGGAGCAAAACTGCTTCGACCCGTATCTGCAGGTGAGTGCCCGTTTGACGGCGCTTTCGCAAATGGGGCATGCGACCGATAAGATCGAGCTCATTGTGCTTGGCGGTACCTGGAGCGACTATCCGGAAGGCTATCAGACATGGTTTATGTCGGAGCTCTTCCGCGCGCTCAATAACGATGCCGTTGCCGGCGTGGCGGCCAACCCCATGTTGGCACGTCCGGGCATCAGCCGTGCCGAGGCGGGGCGTCTGCTCGATGACGCTCCCGCCGATGCCCTGCCGCCTGTGGTAGCAGAGCGCCGTGAGCGCTATCGGGCCGCCGGCATTGCGACCGACGAGGCCGAGCTTGCGAGCGGTGTTGCCGACGAGCAGGGGCGTGTGGATGCTGCCGTGGGTGGCTATAACCGTGCGGTGCGTCGTCTGTACGGTCCCGGTACGCCGTGGGGCGAGGTCACCGAGTGGCAGACGGCAACGATGGAGGAGCTCGAGCGTCAGCAGCGCATCAACGAGACGGCGAAGCATCGCGTGGTGGGACTCGTTATCGAGACGCGCCCCGATGCCGTGACGCCGCAGGCGCTTACGCTCATCCGCCGCCTGGGCTGCACCAAGATCCAGATGGGTATCCAGAGCCTCGACCAGCACCTGCTCGATATCAACGAGCGTCGCATTTCGGTGGCGCAGATTGAACGGGCGTTTTCGCTTGCGCGCCTGTTTGGCTTTAAGATCCATGCGCATTTTATGCTTAACCTGCTGGGCGCCACGCCGGAGGGGGACAAGCGCGACTACGAACGCTTTATGACCGAAGGGGCCTTTATGCCCGACGAGGTCAAAGTCTATCCGTGTGCGCTCATCGAGGGCTCGCGTTTGGTGGGCTGCTACGAGCGCGGCGAGTGGCGTCCCTATACCGAGGAAGAGCTGCTCGATGTGTTGGCCGACGACATCGTGGTGACGCCGGCGTTCTGCCGTATCAGTCGCATGATCCGCGATTTTAGTTCCGATGACATCATGGTGGGCAACAAGAAGCCCAACCTGCGTCAGCTCGTTGAGAACCGCCTGGCTGCTTGGGGTGACGGTGCGACGGTGCGCGAGATTCGCTATCGCGAGATCAGTACGGCGGGTGCCGACTTGGATGAGCTATCTCTTGATGAGGAAGTGGCGTACGAGACGCCGGTGACGCGCGAGCGCTTTTTGCAGTGGGTGACGCCGCAGGGCAAGATCGCGGGCTTTTTGCGACTGTCGCTTCCCGATCGTGCGTTTGTTACCGCGCACGCAGACGAGTTGCCGACGACGCCGGACGAGGCGATGATTCGCGAGGTGCACGTGTATGGCATGGCGGCGCGCGTGGGGGATCAAGGCCAGGCGGCGCAGCATCACGGGTTGGGGCGTTTGCTCGTAGAGCGTGCGTGCGAGATTGCCCGGGATGCCGGCTATGCGCGCATCAACGTGATCAGCGCGATTGGTACGCGCGAGTACTATCGCCATCTTGGATTTTATGACCATGGCCTTTATCTGCAAAAGGAGCTCTAGATGAACAAGCCGAGTGTTTCTGCCGGCGTCGTTGCCGGCGTTGCTCTGGGAGCCGCGGCGCTTGGTGCGGCCGCTGTCGCTGTTCGTGCTGCCTGTCTGCAGGTTGCGCGAACCCGCAATGGGTTGGCGCGTGTGAAGCGCGTGCACGACGAGGGCGGCGACGAAGTCCGCGTATTGGTGCAAGGCGGCGTCTACCAAAGCGCGAGTTACGTTGGCGAGCGTTGGGCTGAGCCCGTCTTTGCGTACTATCGTGCGTTTGACGACGTGTTTGAGGCCGAGGGTGCAATGCACGACGCTTATGGTCACGGCATCGACCGTATGCTCATGCTGGGTGGCGGCGGGTTTGCCTATCCCAAGTTTGCGCTGATGTCGCACGAGGGCTTGCGCATGGACGTTATCGAGTATGACGGAGAGATTACGCGCCTGGCGCGCCGTTGGTTCTATCTGGACGAGCTGGAGCGCACGGTGGGCGACCGCTTGCGGGTGATTACCGCTGAGGCGCGTTCGTACCTGGGTGTGACGAGCGTGGGCCATCGTCGCTACGACGTGGTCGTGAGCGATTGCTTTGGCGGTGCCGAGCCCGTGCGCGAGCTGGCGACGGTTGAGGCGTTGCGTTTGGTGCGAGGCAGCCTGAACCCCGGGGGTATCTACGTGGCCAATATCGTGAGCGCAAACGAGGGGAGCGATGTGACGTTCCTGCGCGACTGCGCTGCCACGGCGCTCGAGGTGTTCGCCCATGCCTGGGTGGTCCCATGCGGCGATACAGAGTTCGGCGGCGAGGAAAACTACCTGCTCATCGCCAGCGACGGCGACTACGCCTTTGCCGAAGCCGTGCCCTTCGACGTCGACTTCCTTGGCACCGTCCTTCACGACAAGTAAGTCTCCCCGTCCCAAAAAAGACTGGTCTTAGGCGTGGTCGCGCCAGCTGAGGACGCGCTGCTTCATGCCCTCGATGTCGAGCACGCCTTCAGCGAAGCCTTTTCGCACGAGCTCCTCGGGAACGTACTCGTCGTAGCGATCAAAATAAGGCACCTCGCCGGGATAGACGAGCTCGATGGGGTCGAAGTCCTTTTCGGCCTCGGCTGCGAGCACCTCAAAGAACGTCTCCTCGTCAGCCTTCATCTTAAACTGCATAAAGTATGGACGCGACGGATCGAGTCCGCGAAGGCCCAGTTCCGCGGCACACTTGATCTTGAGCATGCGCTCGAGTGCCAAAAAGGCGTAGCTACCCAGCCAGGGGAAGAGCACCCAGGTGTCGCCGCCCAGGTTGATGAGCGGCTTAGTTCCCGCGCCCGAAATCTCGGCGGTATGACGAGCCTGCGCCAAGCGAGCCCGTGCGTTACCCATAAGGTACGGATATGCTGCGTGCTCAGTGAGCGCTTGGCGCATGCGCTCGAGTACATGCGTGTTAATGTCGCCAGGGCAGTCGCCAAAGTAGGCCGGCACCCGGCCTTTGACCTGCGTGGCAAAGACGGTATGGCGCTTCCAGTCCACTTCTTCGACAATCCAGCAATGTCCGGCGATGGCGATGCGCTCACCGGGCGGTGGCGGGTTGACAATCGTGCCCAGCTCGGCCGATTCACTGCGAACGGTAAACTCCTCGTTTTCCTGGAACACAGCGTAGAACTTAAAGTTGTTGATGATGCGCTCGCCCGCGAGGCCCACGATGAGCCCATTGCCCTCGGTGACCTGGATGTGGTCGATCTTGATGAGGTGGCGCAGCAGTACGCGATAGTCATCGGCCGAGACGCGGTGGAAATAGCTGAGCGTGAGCACTCGCTGGGCAAGCTCGGCCGGTGTGAGCTCGCCGGTACTGGCGAGCGTCGACATGGTCTGGTGATAGAGCAGACTGTAGGGGAGTCGATCGAGCTCGGGTGGCTCGACCCACTTTTCTTCGCGATAGAGTTGTACGAGTGCGATGCCCTGCAGGAGCTTCCATGGAATGGTCTCGGGCATCATCGTGCGCGGCTCGGGTTCCTCCTCGCGCATGATAAACCACATCTCGGGCGGAAGGTCGCGACGGCCTGTGCGCCCCATGCGCTGCAAAAAGGAGCTGACGGTAAACGGCGCATCGATCTGAAACGCACGCTCCAGGCGGCCGATATCGATACCGAGCTCCAGCGTAGAGGTGGTGACGGTCGTCTGTGCCTGTTCCTCGTCGCGCATGAGCTCTTCTGCCGTCTCGCGTAGCGATGCCGAAAGATTGCCATGGTGGATGAGAAAGCGGTCGGGCTCGTGTCGGCTCTCGCAGTAGCTGCGCAGCATGGAGCATACGGCCTCAGCCTCTTCGCGCGAGTTGGCAAAGACCAGGCACTTGCGGCCGCGGGTGTGTTCGAAGATATAGCCCATGCCGGGGTCGGCGTTGTCTGGTGCTGTGTCGGTGGGGTTGAGAAGCGCCTGCTCGGTCGCTCGTGGGATGTCGACTTCGCCCTCGGGGGCCGAGGAAGTTTGGCGGTCCTTGGGAGCGGCCTTGCCCCGTGCCCGCTCACGACGTTGACGGCGCTCCTCTTGTGTGAGCTGTCCGCTGTGACGCATGTCTTGGGCGCCGGCGGGCAGTGCCGCGGATGCCGCCGCCTCGATGCGCTCGCACGCAAGCACTTCGGCCTCTTGAGGACCCGTGCTCTCGAATCCCCGCTGCTGTGCCTGGGGACCCGAGTTGTAGAAGTGCTCCATGGAGATGCGCCACACGTGGCGCGGTTCTTCAAAGCGGGGGATAACGCAGTCGCGCCCCGTTCCCTGTGAGAGAAAAGCGCCCGTGCGCTCGGGGTCGCCGATGGTGGCAGAAAGGCCGATGCGGCGGGGCTGCACGCCTGCCATGCGCGAGAGGCGCTCAATAAGGCAGAGCGTCTGACCGCCGCGGTCGCCGCGCATGAGCGAGTGGACCTCATCGATGACCACGTAGCGCAGGTCGCAAAACATGCGCGGAATCGCCATGTGCTTATGGATTAAGAGCGCCTCGAGTGACTCGGGCGTAATCTGCAAGATGCCGCTCGGTTTTTTGATGAGCTTAGCCTTGTGCGACTGCGAGACATCGCCATGCCAGTGCCAGACAGGGATATCGGCCTCTTCGCAGAGATCGTTGAGGCGGACGAACTGATCATTGATGAGCGCTTTGAGGGGGCCGATGTAGAGGGCGCCCACGCTCGCGGGCGGGTTCTCCCAAAACTCGGTCAGGATGGGAAAGAAGGCTGCCTCGGTTTTGCCGGAAGCCGTGGATGCCGTCAAGAGCACATTATCTTGCGTGTTAAAGATGGCATCAGCTGCTGCAACCTGGATAGAGCGTAGACTCTCCCAATCGTGGGAGTAGATGAAGTCTTGGATAAACGGAGCATATCGGTCAAAGGCGTTCACGGGACCTCCCCTCAAATACGAACTTCTCAACGCGGCTGGCAATGGTTTGCTGCATTACTGCCTCAGCGTTTGCCCAGATAAAACCTGCCAAAATAAACCTGTCCCTTTTTGGCAGGTTAGATGGTGAATTCGGCGAAGTTGCGGTCGCCGCCTGCGGTGCCGGCGTCGCCTGTTGCGGCTGCCGGCGCCAGCGCGTCGCCGCCGACGCTTTGCAGCAGCTCGGCCACATTTGCATCGGGGTTCTGACACAGGATATCGAGCAGCTCGATAAAGTCACGAATGACCTCACGGGGCGTCAGGTGCGTATCGGCTCCCACGCGGCCAAACTCAATCTTGAGAAAGTCCACCAAGTCGTTCTCGGTAAGCGTGGGCGTCCAGCCAAAGTATCCGGCATGGATCTGCATGAGTTTTTCGATCAGCACCAGCAGCTCCTCGTAGGTGAGTGGCTGCAGGCGGATGATGGGCGCGAGCATGTCCTTAAGGTCCTCGCGCGCAAAGCGGCCTTGAGCGAGTCGGCTGCGCAGGGCCTCGTAAGAGAACACGCCACGGCGGCGGTCTTCGATGGAGGTTGGCGTGCCGCCCATGATCATGCCCAGGTACTGCGCCTTGCCCTGGAGCGTGTCGTTGTACATGGTCAGGATCTTCTCGTAGTTGTATTGGCGTGTGATGGCGTTGGGAATCTTATACAGATTCACGAGCTCGTCGATGAGCACCAGCATGCCCTTGTAGCCGCTGCAGACCAAAAAGCGCGCAATGAGCTTAACGTAGTCGTACCAGTCGTCATCGCTGATGATGGTCGAGGAGCCCAGCTCAGCGCGTGCCTCGCTCTTGGTGCGGTACTCGCCGCGAATCCATTTGGTCACGCGGCTCATAGCCTCTTCGTCGCCCTCGGATACGGCCGCGCGGTAGCGGCGGAGCATGCGGGTGAAGTCGAAGCCGTGGACCATCTCTTCGAGTGGAGCGAGTTGGGCATTAACGGCAGACTCGTCGGCATCGGCACACGAGGCGACCCAGCGATCCAGGATAAGGTTGAGCGCACCGCCCTCGGGGCGCGTTTTAGTCGATATGTTGCGGATGAGCTCACGGTAGGTGGCAAGGCCCTGCCCTTGGCCGCCCTGTAGGCGGCGCTCGGGCGACAGGTCGGCATCGGCGACGACGAATCCCTCGCCCATGGCGTGCGTGCGGATGGTCTGGAGCAAAAAGCTCTTGCCGGCTCCGTAGCGACCGACCAGAAAGCGGAAGCTCGCGCCACCGTCGGCGATGAGACTCAGGTCGGTGAGCAGGGCGCGGATTTCGACCTCGCGCCCTACGGTGATGTAGGGAAGGCCGATGCGCGGGACCACGCCGCCCTTGAGCGAGTTGAGAATGACGGCGGCGACGCGCTTGGGCACGCGGGGTGCTGCGGATGCGGTATCACTCATGGTCTAAGTATCCTCTCACGTCTGCTTCGTAGTCCTCGATAATTTGCGGTCCTGCCGCGCCAAATTCAATTACGGTGTCACCCACCAGGTCAAAGAGCGCCTCATTGATGCTATCGACGAGCATGTCCTCGCTCTGGCCCGACCTCTCCACTGCCGATTCCGTTTGTGCCGTGTCCTGCTCGAGCAGCGCGCGGAGATAGGCGTCTGCGGCAGGCGTGAGTTCGTTCGTGGCGTCAGCGGGCGCAGCAGCTGCGAACACGGGCGTCGGCGCGAGAAGCGGTGCCACGACACCAAACTGTTCGGTGGAAATGGTTGGCTCGTCGGCTTCGTTGCGCTCCGTGGGCGCCGCGATCGGCTCGGCCATCACGTCGGCCGCGGGCTTGGCTTCCGGTTGCTCGGATTCCGCCGTATCGACCTCTGTGGGCACATCGTCCTCGCGTTCCTCATCGATCAAAAGCGCTTCGCGCGTTTGCGCGGCGGCGCTCCGAATGTGCCCCAGCTGGCTCAAATCGATATCGATCTTGATGGGCTGGTGCGCGGCGTCCCACGAAAGCCATGCCATGATCTCGTCATCGATGATCTTGGCCAGATATTTGGGGACCTTCTCCTCCTTCAGGGGGTGGGTGGGGTCCAGGGCCAGGCGTAGGCGTTGGTCGCAGGCGCGCATCATCTCACCAAGCTTGCTGCTTTTTTGCCTGCTGCCGTGAATTCGCATGCATTCCCAAAAGCCGTTTTGGCAGCGGTAGATGTGAATGGAGTCCAGGCGATATTCGCAGTCCTCGTGGCGCTCGGGCGCAAAGAACACGGCCGAGGCAAACATGGTGTAGGGCATGGCCGTCTCCTCCCCAAACAAGCTCGCTACGATGCCGGTCTTTCGGTGCGTGTCATAGTAGCGCGCCATACGGACATACACGGCGCATGCCACGTGGCGCAGGTCGCGATGGTGGGAACGGTCGAGCCGTGAGTTATTCAGGTTGTACGTGGAGAGGGCGTTTATAGCGGTCATGAGTCGCTCCTCGCCTGCCTCGTCGGGCGGAAGGGGGAGCGTGGGCTCGGAGGTTTTGCGACGCTTGGGGACTTGGGCCGACGGTGCCGGTACAGGCGAGAGGTCTCGCGCTGCGCGGCGTAGCTCGATAAGGGCGTTATCGAACATGACGGTTTTAGAGTCGCGAAGCAGCTTGGGGTCAAGCCCGTGGAAAACGGCGTAATCCTGCAGCCACACGCGCGCAAACCGGTCGATGCCGGGCTCGAAGGCGCGATAGACATCCCAAAAGGCCTTGATCTTGTTAAAACCTTCGAGCGGATCATCTACGCCAATGCCGCAAATCAGCTCATAGAGATACAGAAAGGCAAAGGATGTAGACGTTTCCTCGACGGTTCCGCGGCGCACTTGGGCACGCCAGGTAAAGTAGCCGCGCAACTGCCGGTCGCTCATGGCGTTGTAGGTGGGAAAGTACGACTTAAAGGTGCCGTTGTAGGGGCAGTCGTCCTCAAAGTCGGCCATCAGCAGGCCTTGGCGGTAGAAAAGCTCGGCTTCCGAAAGCCAGCGACCCGCGCCGCCTTTGGGGTCATCCTGCCAGCGCGATATCTCGCGCATCTTGCGGTACTGGTCGGGAAGGAAGTTCTGCATCTGACGACCGGTTTTGAGAATCGGCTCGTCTGCGTAGACTTCATGTGAGAAACGGGCGGACTGATGGGTCCGGGCCTCGGCCATAATGCGCTCGATGAGCATCTTGATGTCCTGGTCGGCCACCGCTCCTCCTCTCGAACGCAGCTACGGTGACCTCATATCATAGCACAGCATCAAACAGATGTTCGAGATACCGCTGTGTAGACAGATTTAGAACAGGAGAGCGTAGATGACGGCGATGACGACGGAGGGGAGCATATTGGCCGTGCGGAAGGTCTGAGGACGGATGAGGTTGACGCCGACGCAGAAGATGAGCATGGAGCCTACGAGCGAAAGGCTGTCGAGGGCTGCCGTGGTCATGATGGGGGAGAGTGCGCCGGCAAACAGCGTGATCGTCCCCTGGAACACGGCGACGGGCAGGGCGGAGAAAATGCAGCCGCGGCCAAGCGACGCCGTCATGGTGCAGACGATGATGCAGTCCAACGCGCCTTTCAGGGCAAGCGTTGACCAGTCACCGAGCAGACCGTCCTGGATCGATCCCACAATGGCCATGGCGCCGATACACACGGTGAGTGAAGTCGAGACAAAAGCGTTGGTGAACTCGTTATCGCCCTCGCTGCCGGTTTTGCGCTTGAGCCATTCGCCAAGGTTTTCAATGGCGGCCTCCAAGTTGATGGCCTCGCCGATGAGCGAGCCGAGGGCGAACGAGACAATGAGCATGGTGGTACCGGTGGTCGCTAGCGCCTTCCCATCGATAAGGAGCATCTTTTGCATGGTGCCGCCAAGGCCGATAAACAGGACGCACAGCCCCGATGCTTTCATGAGCGTGTCTTGGATGCGCGGTGTAATGAAGCGGCCGCCCGCTAATCCCAAAAGACCGCCCGCAACTAAAAGCACAACGTTGATGATTGTTCCCAAGCCCGGCATGAGCCCTCCCGTATTGATGCCAACGTGGCAATCGTAGCAGAGTGGAATGCGAGGTACATCGCGACTCATCTAATACGTTATATAAGTGGTATTAGCAACGACGCGCAGCATTTAAGCCTCAGGTGGTTGTCGGGACATAGGGATAGTATTCAAAGCGCAGTGTCATAAGCCGCTGTGGGGATTCAATAGCCGCGGCGATGATATTGGCGTCGCGGGCACGATCAAACCCTTCGAGTTCAATCTGATACGAGACGTCTTGCATAATGTCCAGACGTCGCCAGGCTAGGAGTGTGTCGCCATCGAATTCCAAGGTCTTGCCTCCGTCTGGAGCAACGGCGTATAGACGCAGCTTGGCGGTGGTTGCGGGGTCGACAACCGTGACCTTTTTAATTTCGTTTCTAGTATTCTTGGCGCCCAACAAGGTGAGCAGTGTTGGGGCCACGACCTCGCCCGATGGCAAAAAGACGACTTCGATGGATTCAGGAAATGCGATGATGGCCGACTTGCGGACGGGCTGATTGGCGGCGGCAACTTCGATGTTCGCAGCGTCGATGACCTCTGTGTGGTCGAGCGCGGCAAGCACGCAGCAGTTACCTTCATCGATCTCTTGAGGATCAGCAAGCCCCAGACTGTCCGCGAGCTCGGGATCGTTTGGATCGGTAGCGGGCTCATTCGGTGCTTCGAAAGAAGCTGGGACGCTGTTTGTCAGCGACGGCGTGTCGCCCGCACCTGCTTCTTTGTCCGCGCTCTCTTCTTGTATGGTTGCGTTGATGGGTTCGTCGTTTGAGGGGAGCGTCTTGGCGTCAAGCGCGGAGGGGAGAATTCCGATGGCTCCGGATCCGTTCCACTCCATTTCGAGAAGCGCCGGGTCGGCAAGAATGCGTTGCCTGCTTTGCGCGTGGGCATCGATTTCAATTGGGCCTGCCTCTATCCCTCGTGTAAGGCTGAGTGATCCGGCTGGCTTCTCGAAATGAGCGTCTGTGTCTTTGGTACTGACGGCGTAGAACAGCAGGGACGCTTCTCCCGCCGCGATGGCATCGGTGCCGGCTTTGGTCAGCCGCAACGATGCCGTGAATGAGAGGGTGGGCTGCGCATCGTCTGCATTCGCGGCGGTGCAGCCCAGACATATACCGCCTCCTTTCTCGAAAAACGTACCGTCGAAGGCGACCTTCGCTCCGTTCGCCGAGTCATCGATCGAAGCGATGTCGATGTGCAGCTCTAAATTGCATGGATCGCCATCTGCGTCGAGCACAACCGAGCGCCACGTGCAGACGGCGTACCCCGCCTGGGAGCCGTTTGCCTTGTTCGAACGATTGATATCCACGACTATCGAACCGTCCGTATTACGACGAAGGCATCCCGAGGTTGAGATTGCAGCCTGTGCGATCGAAAAACGCTTGCACGCAATGGCGCTCGACGGATTTGATGCGGAGCTTAGGGCTGCTGGTAAGGAGTCTGCCATGACGGGAGTCGCCCAAGCGGCGACAGGCGTTCCGGTTGCGAGCGCGCCGCAGAGTGCGACGACGGGCAAAAGGTTCTTCGATGCCATGGGGTCTCCTTAGCTAATTTAGTGCGGCCTGTCCATGTTTTGTTTCTGGCTGCGTTTGATGTGCAGACCGAGGCCGGCGGTTCCTGCGCCTGCTGCTGTGGCGCCTGCTGCCAAGAGCCATCGTCCATCGCCTGTCTGCGCCAATGGTTCCTGGCGGTCGCCGCGGTCGAGCCCCGAGAGGTCGACCGTCACTTGCGTGGCGGCCTGCGCCTGTTCTTGCTGGGCAAAGGCCATGGCTGGGCCAAACGCAAAGATGCCGATGGCGGCGGCCAGGGCGACGGCCTTATGCCGTGTGCGCACCGGGCTCGACCGTCCAGGTGATCGTTGCAACCTGATCGCCTTCGCCGGTTACGCGGAAGATGTCGCGCGTGACGCGGGCGACGTTTCCGCTTGTCTTGAGCTTGATTTTGTCCGTGCCGCCGGCAATGCCCTGGTAGCCCATGTCGAAGGCTGCATTCTTGGAAAGATCGAGGCCCGTCCCCTGCATTGCGGCGCTGGCGTTCTGGAGCGCGCCGTCGGGGCCAACCTTAAAGTCGATGGAGTTCTGCGCGGTTCCGGCCTTGGCGTCGGCGGCAATGGTCCAGGTGTTCATGGCGTCGATCTTCATGTTGGTGACATGGATGCCGTAGGCCGAATGATTGTCGATGGTGGTCGCGTCTTCTGAGGGGCCCTGAAGCGTGCCGTCGGCCTTGGCGACGAAGGGAATAACCGTCGGAACTTTGAACTCAACGTTGTCGATCTCGGTCCTGACCATTACCTTCGTGGTTCCAACGCGCCCGGCTGCCATAGCTGGCGTCGGGGCGGCGCTCATTGCGAGCGCGAGCGCGAGCCCTGTGCCCACGACGAACGCTCTGACTCCGTTCATGTTCCTGGTGATGTCCATGGTCGTTCCTTTCTATTCGCCGCGGGCCGTCCCCGCGATGATTGGACGAATGCTGGTGAATTGCATGCGGTGCTGCGTCGGTCGGAAGGCTAGTTCTCGGCTTGCTCAACCCGTACCTTGACACGTGTCGGATTGCCGTGGCTGTCGAGGGTCTTGGCATCGAGTGCCTGGATCTCGATGTACGCCTCGCCTTCTTTGATGTCGCCGGCGGGGCACGTCTCGATTGTCTTGCCGGTCTCGACCACGCCGGATTCGTACATGGTCTCGTCGTTTTGGATGACGCGGAATCGCTGGGGAAATTTATTGTCTTGGACGTTTTGCACGTTGACGCGCAGCTTGCCGTCCTCCTGCAGCTGAGCGACCGGCGCGACCGAAATCGTCATCATGTTGTCGCGGACGATGGCGTCGAGCTCATCTTGGATTTCCTGACGCGTTTTGCCCTCGGCCGTCGTGACTGAGGCGCCCGCCTCGGGTACGGGCTGCGACTGCCAAGCGTATAGTCCTACGGCGACAAGGGCGCAGATGATGGCCAAGCAGGCAACGATGAGCTTCTTGCGATGCCCCAGGCCTGCAAAGTGGGGTGGCCTCTTCGCGCTCATGCGGCATCCTTGGCGGTATAGACGCGCGCAAAGGTGGACGGGTCCGCTCCAAAGAGCATGTGAAGCATCAGGCGGCGCGAGTAGACGAGCTCTTCGAAGTCGGGAGGGAGCTCGATGTCGTGGGTATGCGCGATGTGGTGGGCGAGCGCCGAGAACGACTCGGGGTCGCAGATCACATCGGTAGTAACGTGGTAGACCGCCGTATCGGGGAATGCCTCTTCGTCGAAAGGCAGGAGATGGGGATCGTCGTCGACTTCGATGGCGATGCCGTACTGGGGCCAGTAATATGCCATGGGAACCTCCCTGCTTCTGGGCCAAACCTTCTATCGGTTTTGGCTGTCGACGCCGACCGTATCAGCCGCTACTTGACCAATTTCTGACCAAATGCTTGACGGATTGGCGTCTCCGCAGGTAAAAGGCGGCAAAAAATACTCCAACTTTTTTCGAGCGACATTTACGCGATCGGCGACGGCGGGGCCATATGTGTCAAAAGCATCGTCTGCCGAGGAAATCTAGCCACTCGCCGAATTGCACGAACGTAAAAATCGCCAATTATGGAGACGGTCTCGAACACGTCGACGAAACGATGCGGTAACATCTCCCTGCAAACACTGTAGTTAGCTAAAGGGGGAGTTCGCGTGTCTGCAAGCATCAAGCCCTTCACCGACGAGTTCGAAGAGTATGGTCGCGATGAGTCTCGCGCATCGGGCGAAGCATCGAGCATCTCGTTTCCGGCAACGGAAAACGAGGTCCGTGCCATTTTGGAAAAGCTCCATGTCGAGCGCGTCCCGGTAACGGTTCAGGGCGCCCGAACCGGCCTTGCCGCCGGTGCCGTGCCCCACGGCGGGCATATCCTCAATACTTCCCGTATGAATCGCTACTTGGGCCTTCGCCGCGATGAACAAGGCCAATTTCTGCTGCGCGTGGAGCCGGGCGTTGTGCTCTCGGAGCTGCGCAAGCAGCTGAACAAGAAGGTGCTGCCGACTGCTGGTTGGGACCAGGCATCGCTTGAGGCCTACGAGGAGTTCCAAGAGGCCCCCGAGCAGTTCTTTCCCACCGATCCCACCGAGGCGTCTGCCTGTCTGGGCGGCATGGCGGCATGTAACGCCTCCGGTGCCCGCAGCTACGCCTACGGTCCCATGCGCCCACATATCACGGGACTCCACGTCGCGCTGGCTGATGGCGATTTGCTTGAGCTTCAGCGCGGCGAGGCTTTTGCCCAGGGCCGCCACCTGTCGCTCGTGACGGCAGCGGGCCGTGCACTCGAGCTCGATCTTCCCAGCTATACCATGCCCAAGACAAAAAATGCCTCAGGCTATTTCGTTGCGGACGAAATGGACGCCATCGACCTCTTTATCGGCGCTTGTGGCACGCTCGGTGTTATCACCGAGCTCGAGATTGCCCTGCAAGCGGCACCTGCGGTCGTTTGGGGTGTGAGCTGCTTTTTCGATAGCGAAGACAAGGCCGTGTCCTTTACCGATTCCGTGCGCCCCGTCCTGTCCCATGCGGCCGCCATCGAGTACTTCGATGCTGGCGCCCTGGATATTCTGCGTCACCAGCGCGAGCAGTCGACCGCGTTCGCTTCGCTGCCGGCGCTCGACAAAGACGCTAAGGTCTGTGTTTACGTGGAGCTCGACTGCGACGACGAAGCCCAGGCGACTGAGGAGCTGTATCACTTGGGGTGGGTACTAGAGCTTGCGGGCGGCAGCGACGATGCGACATGGGTCGCGCGCACCGAGGTCGATCGCGAGTGTCAGCGATTCTTCCGCCATGCGGTGCCCGAGAGCGTCAACATGCTCATCGACGAGCGTCGCCGCACCGACCCCACCATCACCAAGCTGGGATCGGACATGTCGGTGCCCAACGCGTGCCTTGCCGATGTCGTTGCGCTCTATCGCCGCACGTTGGCCGAAAGCGGGCTTGAATCTGCTGCCTGGGGACACATCGGCAACAACCATCTGCATGTGAACATCCTGCCGCGCGATGCGCAGGACTACCGTCGCGGTGGCGAGCTGTTTGCCCAGTGGGCTGCCGAGGTAACTGCTATGGGCGGCGCCGTCTCCGCAGAACACGGCGTCGGCAAGATCAAGGCGGGCTTCTTGGAGACGATGTACGGTCACGAGGCCATGGTCGAGTCGGCGCGGCTCAAGCTCCAGCTCGATCCCGACGGGCAGCTGGGTCGCGGCAACCTGTTTTCGGAGAAGCTCTTGGATGAGCTCGTCCAGAAAGGGGGCGCGTGAAGATGAGCGATTTCCATATGGTGGTGTGCGTCAAGGCCGTGCCGGGCAGCACCGAGGTCAAGATGGACCCCAAGACCAATACCATCGTGCGCGATGGCAAGCAGGCGGTCATTAATCCCTTTGATGCGAGCGCTTTGGAATGCGCGCTGGCGCTGAAAGACGACTTTATCGGCTTTGGCATGGACGTGCGCGTGACGGTGGTGTCGATGGGCATCCCCGCGACCGAGTCGCTGCTGCGCGACTGCATCGCTCGAGGTGCCGACGACGCGCTGCTGCTGACCGATCGCGCCTTTGCAGGTGCCGATACCCTGGCAACCACCTACGCCCTCAAGTGCGGCATCGAGGCGCTCGACGAGGACTTCGACCTGCTCATCTGCGGCAAGATGGCGGTGGATGGCGATACGGCCCAGATTGGTCCCGAGCTTGCCGGTGCTTTTGAGATTCCCTGCGTGACCGACGTGAGCTGCGTGCAAAGCGCGGGCTTTACGACGTGTGGCTCGCTGGCGCTCGTTCACGGCTGCGATGCCGGCGAGGAGACGGTGTGTCTTGAGATGCCGTGCGCGATGACGACCGCCAAGGAGATTGGCCAACTGCGCATGCCGAGCATTGCCGGTATTCGTGCGGCCGAGGAGGCGGACGTACGCGTGGTCAACGCTGCCGACGTGCATGCCGACCCTGCGCGTTGCGGTCTTGCCGGGTCGCCGACACAGGTCGTGCGCTCGTTTGTGCCCGACCGTGACCAAACGTGCGAGGCCGTTGAGGGGACGGCGTCCGAGCAGGCGGCAAAGCTTGCCAAGATTATCGAGGGGATGGCGTAGATGAGCGGACTGATTATCGATAGCGAAGCCTGTATCGGCTGCGGTCGCTGCGTTCGCGCCTGTGCTTCGGGCGGCATCGTAGTGGAAGGCGAGCGACCCAACCGATGCGCCCACGTAACCGACGGCTGCATCCTATGCGGTGGGTGCGTCGACGCCTGCCCTGTCAACGCTATCTCGATCGAGCGTGATGAGGCCGCTGGTGCGGTTGACCTCGATGCGTACCGAGACATTTGGGTATTCGCGCAGACCGACGAGCACGATACGGTGAATCCCGTTGCCTATGAGCTCATGGGCAAGGGCCGCGAGCTTGCCGGTGCTCGTGGCTGCCGTCTGGTGGCGCTGGTCGGTATGGGCCCCGAGGGTTCTCTCGGTGACCTGGAGCATCTGGTTTGCGCGGGCGCCGACGAAGTTCTGGCCTGTCGCGACGAGCGCCTGCGCCAAAACGATGCGGAGGTCTACGCCAGCTTGATCTGCGATTTGGTAGCCGAACGCAAACCCGAGGCCATCCTATACGGCGCGACCGCTTTTGGCCGCGAACTGGCACCCGGCGTTGCCGTGCGTTTGCAGACGGGCCTTACGGCTGACTGCACCGTACTTTCGATGGATACGGAGACGGGGCTGCTGCAACAGACGCGTCCGGCGTTTGGCGGCAACCTGATGGCCACCATCGTCTGCCCCAATCATCGTCCCCAGATGGCAACGGTTCGTCCCGGCATCTTTAAGGCGCCCGACTTCGACTACGGCCGTTCCGGCACGATCACCCAGGTGATGCTTGCGGAAGACGTTAAGGCTCGTGTCGAGATCTCGATTCCCGCCGAGGAGTGGGGACAGCAGCCCTCGATCGCCGATGCCGAGCGCTTGGTCGTGGTGGGCCGCGGCATTGGCTCCAAGAAGAATCTGCCCCTGATGCGAAGGCTCGCCGAGGCTCTGGGAGCCGAGCTTGGTTGCACGCGACCTGTCGTGGAGGCCGGCTGGTTGGAGTATCGCCATCAGATTGGCCAGACCGGCGTATCGGTTTCGCCCAAGCTTCTCGTGAGTATCGGTGTTTCGGGCGCCATCCAGCATCTTGCCGGCATCGGTGGGGCGGAGTGCATTATCGCCATCAACGAGGACCCGGATGCCCCCATTTTCGGTGCTGCCCAGTACAAGGTTGTTGGGGACGCCGTCGAGGTCGTCGAGGAGCTGCTGGCCCAGCTTGAGCGCTAGGCGCTTGCTAACCAGTCGCGCATCTCGTCCTTTAGGCGGCTCCAGGTTGCCTGCGTGGCGGGGTCGGTAAAGGGCCGCGTAATGCCAAAGGGCGCGTCGAGCAGGCGGTGGATATCGCCCTGTTCGCGCGCCAGCGCGCGGCTTGCTGGATAGACGAGCTCAAACATAAAGCAGATGAGCCCTACCAGGTAGTCGGCGGCCTCATCGCGTTCGTCGCGTGCAACGCAGCGGCGCTCGTCAAAGGCGGCGAGCGCCGGTGTCGAGAACCGGCTGGCGAGAAATGTGTCCTCATCCACTTTGAGGATGGTGTCGACGGTACTGTCGGCGATGGTGCGCATGATGTCGATCTTGTCGCCATCGCGCACAATATCGCAGAAGCGCCGCGTGCGCTCGTCGAGCTGCGCGGGTAGGCGGAAATCGCTGTGATAGGCAATGCTTGTGCGAATCAACTCGTCTTCTGCCGGGTTGTCGATAAAGTCGCGGATACTTGTTGCCGCGGGCGCGCCTGCAGGCGTTTCGCCAAAGAGGACCTCGACGCCCAACGCCGCATGGCTCATGCTTTCGGCATCCTTAAACGTATCCCAGCGTCGCAGCTGCTCAAAGCGGCCCATATCGTGCAGCAGGCCGCAAAGCCACGCCAAGTCAATGTCCTGCGGTGACCAGCCCTGTTCGCGTGCCACGGCATCGCATGCCTCGGCAACGTGGTACGTATGCTCGATTTTGAGCGCGATACGCGGATTGGCGGCATCGTAGGCATCGGTGTAGGTCTTGAAGGCCGCGGCAGCCCGCGTTCGATCGATAGCTGTCATAATGACTTCCTAAAAAAGTTGTGTCTTTCTGTGTCTTTCGATCCGGTGGCAATTGTAGGCGAACTCGGTTGCCATCGGGCGATGGTTCTGCCGCGTCGTTGAATGCGGCTCGGAAATCTTGTCGGGACGAGGAACGCTATGGTGCTCAAAATCGTTAAAACCGTCTGGCCGGTGATGCTTACCTATGTTGCGATAGCCGCGCCGTGCGGAATGATTATGGCGCAGACGGGAATGGAACCCTGGATGGTTTTTGCTCTGAGCAGCACGTTCGTGACGGGCAGCGGGCAGTTTATGGTCTGCAATCTGTGGCTGGCAGGTGTGCCTGCGGCGTCGATCGTCGCGAGCGTCGCCGCAATCTCCTCGCGCTTTGCGCTTTACTCGGCATCGATCGCACCGCATCTGACGGGTGCCTCGAAGCGTCAGACGCTGGCTGTTGCCGCGACACTTACCGAGGAGGCATACGGCATCTCGCTTGCCAAGCTGATTGAGGGGGAGGATTGGGGTCCGCGCGAGTCCTTCGTGCTCAACGCGATCCTTATCGCAACATGGGGCGTTTCGTGCACGATGGGCGCTGCTGTCGGCGCCGTTGTCGACGTTCCCACCGCTATTGCGGGTTTTGTCTGCACATCGCTCTTTATCTGTCTACTCTTTTCGCAGCGACTGTCGAGCGGCAATGTCGTAGCTGCCAGTTTGGCTGCGGTGTCCGTCGCCATATGCAAGTTCTTGGGGTGGACGAATATCGCCGTGCCGGTAAGCGTGCTTGTCGGCGTTGTCGCTGCGCTTGCGCGCGATGTTCTCGCCGAAGGAAGGGGTGCTCGCGATGCCCGTTAACGAGTTTTTGGTCCTGTGGCTGTCGTCGTGGGCGGCCATCGCATTTTTCCGCATTGCCCCGGCGTTCGCCTTGCGCGGGAGAACGCTGTCGTCCCGCGTTACCGAGGCCTTGGGTTATATTCCGCCCGCCGCCTTCGCGGCACTGGTTGCTAACGATTTGATAAGCCCTGGCGCTTTTGACGTCGGTTTGTGGCAGGGCTTGATTCCCTGGATTGCGGCTGCCGGCGTCGTGGCGGTGGCAATCAAGACAAAGTCGATGCTATGGTGCTGCGTCTCGGGCATCGTGCTCTATATCGTTTTGAGCCTCGTATAAGAGCGGGACGCGTTATCATCCCGGCTAACGAATCCAATTTCTCACCGAGGCGGTCTGCTTCTTCTGGTACCATGGTCAAACTTTACTGTAGCAAAGCATGACGTGGGCTTTTGTTCCGCGTCAGCGGAAATGGGGGCTTCATGGCACAGGAGGCGACCGCCAACGAGCAAAAGAAATTCAAAGTGCCGCGCATCCCGGGTGACATCATGATCTACCCGATGATCGTCGGTCTTTTGCTCAATACCTTCTGCCCGCAGGTTTTCGAGATCGGCGGCTTCTTTACGGCTGCCTGCCGCGGCGGCTCCAACACCATCGTTGCCGCGATCTTGCTGTTTGTGGGTGCCGGCATCAGCTTTAAGTCCACGCCGGGTGCCATCAAGACCGGCATCGTCGTGCTGATTCCTAAGCTTGTGGTGGCAGCCGCGCTGGGTCTGGGCGTTGCGTATTTCTTTAACGACAGCCTTTTGGGCCTGAGCTCGGTTTCCATCATCGGCGGCATTACGTTTTGCAACATGGCGCTCTACACGGGCATCATGGGCGAGTTCGGCGATGAGTCCGAGCAGGGCGCTGTCGGTATCCTGTTCTTTACGGCCGGCCCCGCCGTCACCATGATCATCTTGGGCGTTTCGGGTCTTGCTAATATCCCGCTGGGCACCATCGTCGGCTCCATCCTGCCGCTTGTTATCGGCATGGTTCTGGGCAACCTCTTCCCGTTCATCAAGAACCTGCTGGTCCCCGGCGCCAATCCCGCGATCGCCGTCATCGGATTTCAGCTCGGTGCGTCCATGAGCCTTTCGAGCTTTATCGCCGGCGGTATTTCCGGCATCTTGCTGGGGCTTGTCACGCTGTTTGTCGTCGGTCCCATCACCTTTGTGTTCGAGCGCCTGTGCGGCGGTAACGGCAAGGCTGCCGTGGCTTGCTCCACCATTGCCGGCACGGCTATGACCACGCCGGTTGCTCTTGCCGAGGTCGCGCCGCGCTATGCCGAGCTTGCACCCACTGCGTACGCTCAGATCGCCACCGCCGTTATCATCACGGCGATCATGGCTCCGATTCTGACCGGCTGGGTCGACAAGAAGTTCTGCCAAGGCAAGGAGGATCTGTTGCCTGCCGGTGTCGAGGCCATCGAGGAAGCCGTCGCGACCGACATCGATGGCGAGTAGCAATCGGTACCCATCAATGATGCCGGCGTGCAACTCGCGCCGTTTGAGCGCCCGAACGAAAGCTGTCTTGCAGTGACGTTCGGGCGCTCTGCTATTATTCCCCTTATCCCTGCGGAGTAGGGGGTGTTTGTTGCCCAGATTCGAATTGGGCGATTCTGGCCACTTAGATATTGAAGGGATGGCGCTAGTGGTTAAGGCACTCAAGATAGAGATATTCGTGCTATGCATGATTGTTCTTATCGGGCTTGCCGCATGAAGCCGCCGCTCCTTGTTCTCGAGCACCCAGCAGCTCTTGTTTAGCATGCTCGGCTACACCTCCGCTGCCTACATTTTCTTCGATATGATCTGGACGCTCTCGGACGGCGTGAGCACTCCTGTAGGCATCACGGCCAACTGGATTTCCAACGCGGTCTCGTTTTCGCTGTTGGCCATCGCGTGCCTCATTTGGTTTTTGTATTCCGAGACAGTGCAGGGCTCTCGCCTTTTGTCCGCGCGCTATAGGGTGGTGCTTGTAGCGTTACCTACGGCTCTGGTGGTCGTGCTGGCGTTTGCCAGTTACTGGACGCACGCCCTGTTCTATATCGATTCGCAGGGCGTGTATCGTCGCGGAGCGCTTTATATGATTCAACCTATCGTTAGCTACTGCTACGTTATATATACGTCCTTGCATGCCTTTATTCAGGCTCGAAAAGTCGAAAGTCTGCAAAAGAAGGCCATTTATCGCACCCTCGCCTTTTTTGCGGTTCCCGCTCTGGTGGGCGGTACCTTCCAGGTTTTGTTTTCGGTACCGGGCCTTTGTGTCGGTATAACGCTGAGCATCCTGCTGCTCTACATCATCTACCAGGAGCAGCTGATCTCGACCGACCCGTTGACTGGCCTTAACAATCGCAACCGTTTTGAGACCTATATGCTGCCGCTCTTTTCAAATGTGGATCAGGCCGAAGATGTATATCTGCTTATGATGGACGCCGACGGCTTTAAGCAGATTAACGATCGCTATGGGCATGTGGAGGGCGACCATGCTCTTCAGGTCATATCTGCTGCGCTCAAAGAGGTCTGCTCGGCGTCAGGTGGCTTTATCGCGCGTTATGGCGGCGATGAGTTCGTGGTGCTCCAGAAGGCTGCGGCGGAACAGGACATCATAGACCTGTGTTCGGCGATTAACGACGAGCTCGCTCGTGCCGAGGTGCCGTATGCATTGCGGATGTCCATCGGTTACGCGCGGGTCGGCGATAGTGTTGATACCTGGCAAGACTTACTTCGCGCTTCCGATGCGGAGCTCTACCGCGTCAAGGCCGAGAAAAAGAAAGCCGGCGTCCAGATACGCTAGAAAAAAAGGGGCGCACGCTTGCGTGCGTGGCGGCCCTCAGCTCACCGATGTGCTCCATTAAGCTAAAGTACATGAATCCCCTCTGCTAAATAAGGGCAGTTCGTTAGGCTTTTTTGGGTTTGTTGACGATGATGATGCCGCCGCAGACCAACAGCAGGGCAACGATGACGGTAACGGGGCTCGTGTCAGCGCCCTCGCCGAGCAGTAGCGCGCTCAGCAGCACACCAAAGACGGGGTTCATAAAACCAAAGACCGAGACGCGGCTGACGGGGTTGACGGCAAGTAGGCGCGACCACAGCGAGTAGGCGACCGCGGAGATAAGCGCCATGTAGATGATGAGCGCGACGGCAGGGGCAATCGCCGTGGGGGAGAGCGCGCCACCCATCAAAGAGCCGATGGCGGTGAGGACCAGGCCGCCGACCAAGAACTGCCACCCGGCAAGCAAAACGCCGTCGTGCTCGCGCGAGAAGATGCCGATCAGGCAGGTCGAAAGGGCACCCGCGACGGTGGAGGCCAGGATGAAGCCCTCGCCGTCGAGCGTAAAGCCAAAGGTGCCGTCCGCGCCCGAAAGGTTGACGAGTGCGACGCCGGCAAAGCCCAGTACGCAGCCGAGCACCTTGGCCGTATTGAGCTTTTCGGTGCGAAACGCCAGAGCGGCAAAGAGGATAGCCAAGAAGTTGGCGCTGGCCTCGATGATGGAGCTTGACATAGCGCTTGCACGGGAGAGACCAAGGTAGAAAAAGAAGTACTGGCCAATGGTCTGGAAGAGCGACAAGATGCAGATGGGCTTGATATCACGGGCTTGCGGAACGAGCGGTCGGCGCTGGGCCACGCTCATGCCAACAATGACCAGCATGCCGGCAAGGGTGAAGCGCAGACCCGCGAAGAGCAGCTGCGAGGCGCTGTCGTGCGCGGGAATGCCAAAGAGGCCGTAGCCGATCTTGATGCAGGGGAAGGCGGAGCCCCAGAGCGCGCAGCAAACGAGACAGCCCAGGATGAGTCCGGGCAGGGTGGCGAGATACGGCTTGCGGCTTTCCATGATGTCCTTTCTACATGCGCGAAGCAAAAAAGAACCCGCCACCGGATGTGTCGGTGGCGGGTGATACTACCCGAAGGGATTGTACCCGATGGGAAAGGTTTAGGCGAAGTAGGCTACGCCGCTCTCAAAGATCGGCATGAACTTGTCGCCGGGGACATGCTCGGGCACGTTACGGTACAGGTTGTCGCCGCGACGCTCAGCATGGCCCATCTTGCCCAGGACGCGGCCGTCGGGGCTCGTGATGCCCTCGATGGCGAGTGCGGAGCCGTTGGGGTTGACGGAGAGGTCCATGCTGGGCTTTCCGTCCTCGCCCACGTACTGCGTGGCGACCTGGCCATTGGCGATGAGCTGGGCGAGTACCTCGTCGTTGGCGACAAAGCGGCCCTCGCCGTGGCTGATGGCGACGGTGTAGGGGTCGTCGAGGCTGCACTGCGACAGCCACGGGGACAGGTTGGACGAGATGCGGGTGCGCACCAGGCGGCTCTGATGGCGACCGATGGTGTTGAACGTCAGCGTGGGCGCATCGGGCGTGGCGTCGACGATGTCGCCGTAGGGCACCAGGCCGAGCTTGACCAGGGCCTGGAAGCCGTTGCAGATGCCCAGCATCAGGCCATCGCGGGCCTTGAGCAGGTCGCGGACTGCCTCGGTGACCTCGGGAGCGCGGAAGAACGCCGTAATGAACTTGGCAGAGCCGTCGGGCTCGTCGCCGCCCGAGAAGCCGCCGGGGATCATGACGATCTGGCTTGCACGGATGCGGCGGGCAAGCTCGTGGGTGCTCTCGGCGACCGCCTCGGGCGTGAGGTTGTTGATCACGAAGGTGTCGGCCTCGGCACCGGCGGCACGGAAGGCGCGGGCGCTGTCGTACTCGCAGTTGTTGCCGGGGAACACGGGGATGATCACGCGCGGGCGGGCGATCTTGGCGCCGCCGTACACGTGGATGTCCTTGGCGCGGAAGTCGATGGTCTCGACCTCGGGGGTCTCGCCGGCGCTGCGGTAGGCGAAGACGCCCTCGATGCCGCTCTCCCAGGCCTCCTGGAGCTCGGAGAGCTCGATGATCTCGGAGCCGGTGTCGATGACATAGCCCTCGACGGTGGTACCAAGGGGCTCGACGACAACGCCGTCGGCGACCTCGGGCAGCTCGGCATCCTCGGCGAGCTCGACGATAAAGCTGCCGTAGAGCGGGGTGAAGAGGCTCTCCACGTCTACATCCTCGGCAAGCTCGATACCGATCTGGTTGCCGACGCACATCTTAAAGAGGCTCTCGGCGCCGCAGCCGTAGCCGGGCGTGGAGACGGCCAGGGCTGCGCCGGTGGCGGTGAGCGCCTCGACGGCGTCAAACGCGGCGAGCAGCTGATGGGCGTCGGGGCGGTAGTCCTCGCCATAGGTGGCGGGGGCGATGCGGACGACGCGGTGCGTGAGGCCCTTGAACTCAGGGGAGACGGCGCGGGCGGCCTTACCCACAGCGACAGCGAAGCTGATCAGGGTCGGCGGAACGTTGAGCTCGCCGGCTTCGTCCTCAAACGAGCCACTCATGGAGTCCTTGCCGCCGATGGCGCCGGCACCCAGGTCGACCTGAGCCATAAGGGCGCCCAGGACGGCAGCCATGGGCTTGCCCCAGCGCTCGGCCTCGGTGCGCAGGCGCTCGAAGTACTCCTGGAAGGAGAGGTAGGCGCGCTTGTGCTCAAAGCCAGCGGCCACGAGCTTGGCGATGGATTCGACCACGGACAGATAGGCGCCCGCAAACTGGTCGGCCTCCATCAGATAGGGGTTGAAGCCCCATGCCATGGCACTCGCCGTGGTGGTCTCGCCGTCCACGGGGAACTTGGCGACCATGGCCGAGCTGGGGGTGAGCTGCGTCTTGCCGCCAAAAGGCATGAGCACGGTTGCGGCACCGATGGTGGAGTCGAAGCGCTCGGAAAGGCCCTTGTTGGAGGCGACGTTGAGGTCGGTGACAAGCGAGGTCATGCGCTCGACAAGTGTGGTGCCGGCCCAGCTGGGCTGCCACACGCTGCGGGCGCACACGTGGGCGACCTGGTGCTTGGGCGCGCCGTTGGAGTTGAGGAACTCGCGGGATAGGTCGACGATGGCGACACCGTTCCAGGCCATGCGCATGCGCGGCTCGGCGGTAACCTCGGCGATAACGGTCGCCTCCAGGTTCTCCTCGGCGGCGTAGCCCATGAACTCCTCGACGTCGCCGTCGGCGACGGCGCAGGCCATGCGCTCCTGGGACTCGGAGATAGCGAGCTCGGTGCCGTCCAGGCCGTCGTACTTTTTGGTCACGGTGTCCAGGTCGACATACAGGCCGTCGGCAAGCTCGCCCACGGCGACCGAGACGCCGCCGGCGCCAAAGTCGTTGCAGCGCTTGATCAGACGGCAGGCGTCGCCGCGGCGGAACAGACGCTGCAGCTTGCGCTCGACCGGGGCGTTGCCCTTCTGGACCTCGGCGCCCGAGGTCTCGATGGACTCGGTGTTCTGGGTCTTGGAGGAGCCGGTGGCGCCACCGATGCCGTCACGGCCGGTGCGGCCACCCAGCAGGATGATCTTGTCGGTGGGGGCGGGGCACTCGCGACGAACGTGGTTTGCCGGGGTAGCGCCCACGACGGCGCCGACCTCCATGCGCTTGGCCACGTAACCGGGGTGATAGAGCTCGTTGACCTGACCGGTGGCAAGGCCGATCTGGTTGCCGTAGCTGGAGTAGCCGGCGGCAGCGGTGGTCACGAGCTTGCGCTGCGGCAGCTTGCCCTCGAGGGTCTCAGACACGGGGACGGTGGGGTCGCCGGCGCCGGTGACACGCATGGCCTGGTACACGTAGCTGCGGCCCGAGAGCGGGTCGCGGATGGCGCCGCCCACGCAGGTGGCGGCACCGCCGAAGGGCTCGATCTCGGTCGGGTGGTTGTGGGTCTCGTTCTTAAACAGGAACAGCCAGTCCTGGTCCTCGCCGTCGACATCGACCTTCACCTTGACGGTGCAGGCGTTGATCTCCTCGGACTCATCGACATCGGTCATGACGCCGGTCTTCTTAAGGTACTTGGCGCCGATGGTGCCCATGTCCATGAGGCAGACGGGCTTGGCGTCGCGACCGAGCTCGTGGCGCATCTCCATGTAGCGGTCGAAGGCCTGCTGCACCACGGCGTCGTCGATCGTCACGTCGTCCAGGACGGTGCCGAAGGTGGTGTGACGGCAGTGATCGGACCAGTAGGTGTCGATCACGCGGATTTCGGTGATGGTGGGGTCGCGGTCCTCATCGCGGAAGTACTGCTGGCAGAAGGCGATGTCCGCCTCGTCCATGGCAAGGCCGCGCTCGGCGATAAAGGCGGCAAGGCCGGCCTCGTCGAGCTCGCGGAAACCGTCGAGCACTTCGACAGGCTGCGGCTCGGGTGTCTTCATGTACAGCGTTTCGGGCAGGTCGAGCGAGGCGATGCGCGCTTCGACGGGGTTCACCACGTAGTGCTTGATGGCTTCGATGGCGGCCTCGTCCAGGGCGCCCAAGATCATATAGACCTTGGCGGAGCGCACGGCGGGGCGCTCGCCCTGGCTGATGAGCTGCACGCACTCGCTGGCGGAGTCGGCGCGCTGGTCAAACTGGCCAGGCAGGAATTCGACGGCAAAGACGGCGCCATCGCTTGCGGGGAGCTCGTCGTAGGTCACATCGACCTGGGGCTCGCTAAAGACGGTCGGCACGCAGGAGCGGAAAAGCTCCTCGTCGATGCCCTCGACGTCGTAGCGGTTGATGATCCTCAGGGCCTCGATGCCCTTGATGCCGAGAATTTCGGTCAGCTCGCCCTTGAGCTGCTGAGCCTCGACGTCGAACCCGGGTTTCTTCTCCACGTAGATACGAGAGACCATTGGTTCCTGCCTTCCTGATCGGTTGGGCGTACGGTACGGTATGCGGCAGCGGTCGGTTTGCGGGGTCTGCCCTGCGGTCGCCTTGAGCCACATGTTTGTAAACCTCACTATGATACGACAGCTCGCGGCGCGTTGAGGACGGCGAGGGTGCTACAGTGAAGCGCAAACAAGAGAAAGGCATCACATGGCATTCGTTTCGCTCGCCATCATCGCACTCGTGGCCTTCGCAAGCCCCTTCATCGCCTCGGCGATTCCCGGAAAACCCGTTCCCGAGACCGTCTTTTTGCTCGTGCTCGGCGCGGTGCTGGGACCCCATATGCTCGGCGTCATCCATGTAGATGCCGAGGTCTCGCTTGTGTCCGAGCTCGGCCTGGCCTTTTTGTTCCTGCTTGCCGGCTTTGAGATCGACCCCAAGAGCATTACGGGCGTCGAGGGGCGCTACGGCTTGGCGACGTGGGTCGTCACGTTTGGTATCGCCTGGCTTGCCGTGCGCTTTACCCCGTGGTTCTCGGTCAGTCATTTCGACGGCATCGCCGTGACGCTTGCCCTCACTTCTACGGCGCTCGGCACGCTCGTGCCCATCATGCGTGAGCGCTCGCTCATCGGCACGCGTGTGGGCGACTCGATTCTCGCGTATGGCACTTGGGGCGAGCTCGGTCCCGTGCTCGCCATGTCGGTGCTGCTGTCTGCTCGCACTGGCATCCAAACGCTCGTAATCCTTGGCTTGTTTGCGGTGGTTTGCGTGTTGCTGGCCGTGGTCCCAAGCCGCTCCAAGCGCGTCGGCAGCCGCTTCTTTGCGTTTGTCGAGGAGCGTGCCGATACCACGTCGCAGACCTTCGTGCGCCTGACGGTGCTCATCCTGGTCACGCTCGTGGCGTTCTCGGCCGTCTTTGATCTCGACATCGTGTTGGGTTCTTTTGCCGCCGGCTTTGTCCTGCGCTATATCATCCCCGAGGGCAACCATACGCTCGAGACCAAGCTCGACGGCCTGGCCTACGGCTTTTTGATTCCGGTGTTCTTTACCGTATCGGGCGCAAAGATCGACCTGACGGCCGTGGCGTCACGCCCCGGGCTGCTCGCGGGCTTTATCGTGGCGTTGCTTATCATTCGCGCCGTGCCCATTCTCATCTCTATGAGCATTTGTCCTGCGACGCGCGATGTGTCGGCGTATGGTCGCATTACCGTGGCCCTGTACTGCACCACGGCCCTGCCGATCATCGTTGCCGTGACGAGCGTTGCCGTCAACGCGGGCGCGCTGTCGCAAGATATTGCGTCGGTCATGGTTGCCGCCGGTGCCATCACGGTGTTCTTGATGCCATTGCTCGCGCAGCTCTTCTACCGCGTGGTCGATGCCGCGCCGGTCGCCGCCGTGGCAGAGGTTGCCGAGCATCCATCCGATGCGCTCGATATCCTGCGCGCTCATCACGATTTGGCGAGTCTGCTCGCACGAGAGCACGAGCTGCTGACCTCGCATGGACATGGTCGCGTATTCGAGGGCCTGCCTACGCTCGATACGATTGCCGAGCGTCTTTCCGCCGAGGCGGCGAGCGGCCACATCGATGCCCGCATTGTGGACGCGGCGCGCCTGCTTGCCGATAAGACCTATGGTGATGAGGTTGACCCGTCCGAGCTGACTCCGCGTGAGCGCCGCCGCCTGGAGCGCGCCAAGCTCGCCGTGCGCGAATACCGCCGCCGCATGCTGGAGCTCTATGCAAGAGAAGAAGCCGAGGACGACGACGGCAAGTAGCAAGGAATGTCGGGATACGGGTTCCGTCCAAATAATAGAAGGCGCGCTGTCTGCGGTTGATGCAGACAGCGCGCCTTTTGCGTTGAGCTTCGTTGAGGTTCGAAGTAGTGGACTAGTTGGCCATAACGCCTTCGGTCCAGGCCTCGACGTCCTCGATGCGCAGGACGTTGGCGACCTCGGCCACGCAGTCGACGCTGGCAAGCTCGGCGGCGGCAGCCTGGACGTCCTTCTCGAGCGCGCGGTGCGTCAGGAAGATGACCGAGCAGGCATCGCTAACGCCCGACTTGCCGTCCTCGACCTGGTTGATGAGCGAGATCGAGATGTTGTGCTTGGCAAAGATATCGACCGTCTCGGACAGGGCGCCCACGCGGTCGGCGACCTTCAGGCGCACATAGTACTTGGTCTGGAGCTCGTCCATGGGCTTAAAGGCGAGGTTGTGGCCATAGGGCTCAATCTCGGGCAGCGGAGCCACGCCGCGGCTGATCTGCTCGGAGAGCGACAGGATATCGCCCACGACGGCGCTTGCGGTGGGGAAGGAGCCTGCGCCGGCACCGTAGAACATAGTCTCGCCCACGGCGTCGCCTACCACGTAGACAGCGTTCATGGCGCCGTTGACCTTGGCAAGCATGTGGTCGGCGGGGATCAGCGTGGGATGCACGCGGACGTCGACACCGGCGTCGGTGTTGCGGGCGATACCGAGCAGCTTAATGGTGTAGCCGAGCTCGCGGGCCTGGGCGATGTCCTCGGCGCCGATGGTACGGATACCCTGCTGGTACACATCGTCGGTGGTAACGCGGGTGCCAAAGCCGATGGAGGCGAGGATGGCCGTCTTGCTGGCGGCGTCGAAGCCGTCGACGTCGGCGGACGGGTCGGCCTCGGCATAGCCCTTGGCCTGCGCGTCGGCAAGCACGTCGGCGTAATCGGCGCCCTCGGCGTCCATGCGCGACAGGATGTAGTTGGTGGTGCCGTTGAGAATGCCGGCGATGGTCAGGATTTTGTTGCCCACCAAGTCGTGCTCGAGCGTGCTCACGATGGGGATGCCACCGCCGCAGCTGGCCTCGCACTTAATCTGCACGCCGCATGCGCGCGCCTTCTCGGCAAGCGTCTCGACGTGACGGCCCAGCAGGGCCTTGTTGGCAGAGACGACGTGCTTGCCGTGCTCAAAGGCAGTGGTGAAGATTTCGGTTGCGGGATGCTCGCCACCGATCAGCTCGACGACGATATCGACGGCGGGGTCGGTGACGACGTCGTGCCAGTCGCTCGTAAAGGCCTCGCGCTCAATACCGGCGGCTTCGGCCTGCTCCCAGGCAAGCGCGCAGGCGCGGGTCAGCTTAAGGTCGATGCCGTAGGCGGCCAGGTACTCATCGTGGTGGCTCTTGATCAGACGGGCCACGCCGCCGCCGACGGTTCCCAGACCGATCAGGCCGACGTTCACGGTGCGCAGGGGTTCGCTCATAGATAGCTCCTTCGTGCATCTTATAGATGGATTAACCGATTACAGGTTGAGTGCATTCTAGCGTGAACCGAGAGCACGTGCTCGCCAGGCAACAGGAGTCGCACAAAACGGCACCCCCGAAACGCTGCGGAAACATTGGAAACATGCTCGCTACATACGGAACTCGGTAACAAACTGTCAACGTTTGCACCATAAGGTTTGCCCCGTACCGCAAGACGGCCGCACCGAGGCCAGCGAAAAAAGGGGGACACCATGTTCAACATCAACAGCACGCTCAGCCGTAGGAACTTTCTCGCCGGCGCCGCGGCGCTCGGCACCGCCGCCGCACTCGCTGGTTGCTCGTCGGGTGGCTCGGATGGCGGCTCCGCCGATGATGGCAAGACCTTCAAGATCGGTGTCATCGGCCCTCTGACCGGCGCCGCGGCAACCTATGGCGTTTCGGCCGAGAAGGGTGCCAAGCTCGCCGCCAAGGATTTCTCGACCAAGGACCTCAAACTCTCGCTTAAGTCCGAGGACGATGTCGCCGACGGTGAGAAGGCCATCAACGCCTTCAATACCCTGTGCGACTGGGGCATGCAGGCACTCGTCGGCCCCGTTACCACCGGTGCCGCCGTCGCCGTCTCGGGCGAGATCGCCGACGATATGCTCATGGTCACGCCTTCGGCCTCGTCGCTCGACGTCACCAAGGATAAGACCACGGTCTTTCAGGTTTGCTTCACCGATCCCACCATGGGCGCCAGCGCCGCGAAGTTCTTGGCCGAGAAGTGCGCGGATGCCAAGATCGCCCTGTTCTACAACTCCGGCGATACGTATAGCTCGGGCGTTGCCGACGCTTTTGCCGAGCAGGCCAAGGCGTCCAAGCTCGACATCGTCGATACCGAGACCTTCAAGGACGATTCCTCCACGAGCTTTACCAACCAGCTCACCAAGGCCAAGGAGGCCGGCGCCACGCTTATCTTTGCCCCGATCTATTACACGCCGGCGTCCGTCCTGCTCAAGAACGCCAAGGACATGGGCTACGACATGACCCTCATGGGCACCGACGGCATGGACGGCCTGCTCTCCGTCGAGGGCTTCGATACCTCTCTTGCCGAGGGCGTGCTGCTCATGACCCCGTTCTCTGCCGACGATGAGAAGAACGCCGACTTCGTCAAGGCATATAAGGAAGCCTACGACGAGACGCCCAACCAGTTTGCTGCCGATGCTTATGACTGCGTCCACGCGATTGTCGAGGCAATCGATAGGGCGGGCATCGATATTGCGGCCGATGGCGCCGACATCGCCGGCGATCTTGCCCGTGCCATGCGCAAGATCAAGATTGAGGGCCTGACGGGCGAGCTGACGTGGAATGACAAGGGCCAGGTCGAAAAGCCCGCTACGGCTTATGTGATCCAGGACGGCAAGTACATCGCCGCCTAAGTGCATATACATCGAGACCGGCGGGCCGTCTTATTCAGGGCAAGGACGCCTGTAACAGAACGGAAACATTACTTTCACACAATAAAGTGGCTAAACTGCATAAACCGACAGAAATACGCAGAATTATGGATAAATTGGCAAAACAAAAGAATAGTTGAAATAATCGCCACTTTTCTCAACTAAAGCGTCTACTATTTTGCGAACGCCGAACACGGCGAAGGATGGCCTGTCGGGTAACCGAAACCCGACGAGATTTGAGAGGAGAGCCGCATGTCGAGCCTCACCGGTAAGTCATTGAACCCTGTTATGAATCGCAGGAGCGTTATCGCGAGCGCAGCAGGTCTGGGGGCGATGTCCATTCTAGCTGGCTGCTCCTCCAACGGCGGCGACAGCGGTTCCGCGTCGGGCGACGCTTCGTTCAAGATTGGCACCATCGGCCCGCTGACCGGCGCCAACGCGTCCTACGGCAAGTCCGTTACCCAGGGTGTCGAGCTTGGCTGCAAGGACTTCTCCACCAAGGAGCTGCCGCTTGCCAGCAAGGCCGAGGACGACCAGGCCGACGGTGAGAAGGCCGTCAACGCCTTCAACACCCTGCTCGACTGGGGCATGCAGGCCCTCGTCGGCCCGACCACCACGGGTGCGTCGGTTGCCGTTGCCGCCGAGTGCGGTAACGACCCCAAGACGTTCATGATCACCCCGTCCGCGTCCTCCGAGGACGTCACCGACGGCAAGGATTGCGTCTTCCAGGTTTGCTTCACCGACCCCAACCAGGGTGTCAACGCTGCCAAGTTCCTGGCGCAGAAGTATGCGGACGAGAAGTTCGTGCTGTTCTATAACTCCGGCGACGCCTATTCTTCGGGCATCGCAGATTCCTTTAAGGCCCAGGCCGCTGAGTCCAAGCTCGAGATTGTTGACGAGGAGACCTTTAAGGACGACTCCGCCACGAGCTTTACCAACCAGCTGACCAAGGCCAAGCAGGCCGGCGCCACCATGATCTTTGCGCCGATCTACTACACACCGGCGTCCGTCCTGCTCAAGAACGCCAAGGACATGGGCTACGACGTCAAGATGATGGGCTGCGACGGCATGGACGGCATCCTGGGCGTTGAGGGCTTCGACACCTCTCTTGCCGAGGGTCTGCTGCTCATGACCCCGTTCTCCGCCGACGACGAGAAGAACGCCGACTTCGTCAACGCTTACAAGGATAAGTACGGCGATACCCCCGACCAGTTTGCCGCCGACGCCTACGACGGCGTGCACGCGGTGGCCGAGGCCGTCAAGGAGGCCGGTCTTGGTGTCGACGCCGACCCGACCGAGGTCGCCGAGAAGCTGTCCAAGGCTATGCTCAAGATTACCGTTGACGGTCTGACCGGCAAGCTCACCTGGAACGATAAGGGCCAGGTCCAGAAGGAGCCCACGGCGTACGTCATCACCGACGGCAAGTACGTACAGGCCTAATTGGCCGCCTTACATAGAGCGGTTTTGATCCCAAGCAGGGGAGGTTTTGGCCTTCCCTGCTTGCTTGGTATCTAGGGACGATGTAACGTCCCTGTTTCATACATCAACTGGAAACCTATTCGAAAGGGGGATGTGGAACATGACGGTCTTTATCCAATACCTGGTCAACGGCCTGTCCATGGGCAGCGTCTACGCCATCATCGCGTTGGGCTACACCATGGTCTACGGTATCGCCAAGATGCTGAACTTCGCTCACGGCGACGTCATCATGGTCGGTGCCTATGTCTCGTTCTGCGCCACGTCGTATCTCGGCCTCCCGGGTTGGGCATCTGTAGTTCTCTCTTGTGTGGTCTGTACCGTTCTCGGTGTTCTCATCGAGGGCCTGGCCTATAAGCCGCTGCGCCAAGCAGGACCGCTGGCCGTTCTGATCACGGCTATCGGCGTGTCTTACTTCCTGCAGAACGCCGCGCAGCTTCTGTGGGGCGCCACGCCCAAGAACTTCACTTCGCTCGTCACCTTCCAGGTGCCGGAGTTCTTGGCCAAGTTCAACGTAAGCGCCGTCTCGCTCGTCACCATCGTCGCCTGCCTGGTTATCATGGCCGGCCTGATGTTCTTTACAGGTAAGACCAAGATGGGTAAGGCCATGCGCGCCGTGTCCGAGGACAAGGCCGCCGCTCAGCTCATGGGCATCAATGTCAACCGCACCATCTCGATGACGTTTGCCATCGGCTCTGCCCTTGCCGCCATCGCCGGCGTGCTGCTGTGCTCCTACTCGCCGGTGCTGCAGCCTACGACAGGCGCCATGCCTGGCATCAAGGCCTTCGACGCCGCCGTCTTCGGTGGCATCGGCTCCATCCCCGGCGCCTTTGTCGGCGGCATTCTCATTGGCATCATCGAGGCGATGGCGCAGGCCTACATTTCCACGAGCCTTGCCAACTCCATCGTCTTTGGTGTTTTGATCATCGTCCTGCTCGTCAAGCCTGCCGGCCTCTTGGGCAAGTACGTCCCCGAGAAGGTGTAGGTGAGCGTTATGAAGTTTCTTAAAGACAAGCAGACGCGTCACGACTTTGTCACGTACGCCATGTGCCTTGTGGCGTTCGCCATCGTGTTCTTTATGCAGTCTAACCACATGATTCCGCGCATGATCGCCGGTCAGCTGGTTCCCATTACGGCCTACATCGTCATGGCCATTTCCCTCAACCTCGTCGTCGGCATCGCAGGCGACCTGTCGCTGGGCCATGCGGGCTTTATGAGTGTCGGTGCCTATACGGGAATCGTCACCGCCGTCGCCCTCGAGAGCGCCGTTCCCTCCGATCCGGTGCGCCTTGTCATCAGCATCGTGGTCGGCGCTATAGCCGCTGCCGTCTTGGGCTTCTTGATCGGTATCCCGGTCCTGCGCCTGAGCGGCGACTATCTGGCCATCGTGACCCTGGCTTTTGGCGAGATCATCAAAGAGATCGTCACCTGCCTTATCGTGGGTGTCGACTCGCGCGGCCTGCACGTGATCTTTAACATCACGGGCAACTCCACGATCGACGATCTGCATTTGCTCGAGGACGGCACCGCCATCATCAAGGGCGCCCAGGGTGCCTCGGGCGTGTCGACGTACTCGACCTTCCTCGCCGGTGCCATCCTGGTCATGGTCGCACTCGTGATCGTGCTCAACCTGGTTCGCAGCCGTACCGGTCGTGCCATTATGGCCGTGCGCGACAACAAGATCGCTGCCGAGTCCGTAGGCATCTCCGTCACCGAGTACCGCATGATCGCCTTCGTGGTTTCCGCTGCCCTCGCCGGTGCTGCCGGAGCTCTCTTCGGCGGTAACTTCTCGCAGCTCTCCGCCACCAAGTTCGACTTCAATACCTCCATTCTCATTCTGGTGTTCGTGGTCCTGGGCGGCCTGGGCAATATGCGCGGCTCCGTTATCGCCGCGGCGCTGCTCACGGTGCTCCCCGAGCTGCTCCGTCAGTTCTCGGACTACCGCATGCTCATCTACGCCATCGTGTTGATTCTGGTCATGATCTTTACCAACAACCCGCAGCTCAAGGCGTTCTTCGGTCGCGTCAAGGACCGCTTTGCTTCCAAGAAGGAGGTGGCAGCCGATGCCCAGTAAGTTTGAGTTCAAGAAGGGCAAGATGGTCCCGTATCCTTCTGGAGCCATCGTTCCCGACCGCGACCTGGGCGAGCGCCCTGCACTCGAGTGCATCCACCTGGGCATTGAGTTCGGTGGCCTTAAGGCAGTCGACGACTTTAGCCTGACTATCGGCAAGACCGAGATCGCCGGTCTGATCGGCCCCAACGGTGCCGGTAAGACCACGGTCTTCAACCTGCTCACCAAGGTGTATCAGCCCACGCACGGCACCATCCTGCTCGACGGCGAGGACACCTCGGGCAAGTCGGTCTACCAGGTCAACCGCATGGGTATTGCCCGTACGTTCCAGAACATTCGCCTGTTCAACACCATGACGGTGGAGGATAACGTTAAGGTCGGCCTGCATAACCAGGAGCGTTACTCCGGCTTTGAGGGCGTGCTGCGCCTGCCGACGTATTGGAAGCACGAGAAGGCCGCCCACGAGCGTGCCATGGAGCTGCTGTCCATCTTTGATATGGAGCATCTGGCAAACGAGCAGGCTGGCTCGCTGCCTTACGGCGCCCAGCGTCGTCTGGAGATCGTCCGCGCGCTTGCCACCAACCCCAAACTGCTGCTGCTCGACGAGCCTGCCGCCGGCATGAACCCGTCCGAGACCGCGGAACTCATGGAGAACATCGTTAAGATTCGCGACACCTTCGGCATTGCCATCATGCTTATCGAGCACGACATGTCGCTCGTCATGAATATTTGCGAGGGCATCTGTGTGCTCAACTTTGGTAAGGTCATCGCCAAGGGCACGGCCGAGGAAATCCAGAACAACGACGCCGTTATCGAGGCGTATCTGGGCAAGCAGGATAAGGGGGAGAACTAAATGGCAGAGCCGATGCTTTCCGTCTACAACATCAACGTCTGGTACGGCGCTATCCACGCCATCAAGGACATCTCCTTTAACGTCAACGAGGGCGAGATCGTGGCTCTGATCGGTGCCAACGGCGCCGGTAAGTCCACGACGCTTAAGACCGTCTCGGGCCTGCTGCGTTCCAAGACCGGCTCCATCAAGTTTATGGGCGAGGACATTACCCATACGCCTGCCGACAAGCTGGTTGGTAAGGGCCTGGCTCAGGTCCCCGAGGGCCGTCGCGCCTTTTTGCAGATGACGGTCGAGGAGAACCTGGAGATGGGCGCTTATACACAGCCCAAGTCCACGGTGGCTCCGGGCCTGGAGCGCGTCTATGAGCAGTTCCCGCGCCTGAAGGAGCGCCGTCGCCAGGTCGCCGGCACCCTTTCGGGCGGCGAGCAGCAGATGCTCGTTATGGGCCGTGCCCTTATGAGTAACCCCAAGCTGCTCATGCTCGACGAGCCTTCCATGGGCCTGGCGCCGATTCTGATCGAACAGATCTTCCAGATTGTTGAGGACCTGCACAAGGCCGGCACCACGGTGCTTCTGGTCGAGCAAAATGCGCAGATGGCTCTTTCCATCGCCACACGCGGCTACGTGCTCGAGACCGGCAAGATCACCATGACCGGCACGGGCCAAGAGCTGCTGCACGACGACAACGTGCGTAAAGCCTACCTCGGAGGCTAACCCACCTAACAAAAGGGGCGCTGACTATCTCAGTCAGCGCCCCTTTTTAGTTGCGGTGGAATAGGGACTAAATGGGAGCCTCAGAGGCCAAAACAGTCCCTATTCCACCGCAACTTCATGGGGGCGTGCGACAATGCCCATCGGAAAACGTTTGTCATCTGGGGGTCTATCTATGCTGTACGAGTTTTGTGCCGAGAACTTTGAGCGAGTGCCGGCGGCTATCGATGCCGGTGCAAGGCGTATCGAACTTTGTGACAACCTTGCCGTCGGTGGTACTACGCCCTCGGCTGGCGTTATCAGCGCTACGGTCAGCTATGCTCACGAGCATGACGCGCGAGTGATGTGCATGATCCGTCCGCGTGGCGGCGACTTTCACTACAACCAGGACGAGCTGCGCATGATGGAGGTGGATTTGGGCCTTGCCGTGAGTGCGGGCGTCGACGGCTTGGTCTTTGGCTGCTGCAAACCCTGCGCTGGCGGATGGGCACTCGATGAGCTTACACTCGGCGCCCTCGTGATGGCTGCGGGCTGCGCGACCGAGGAATGCAAGCGTGAGCCCATCGACATCACCTTCCACATGGCCTTTGATCAGCTCTCGCTCGAGGCTCAGCTCGATGCCGTCGACACGCTCGCCGACTGCGGCATCATGCGCATCCTGACGCATGGTGGTGCTGCCGGAACGCCGATCGAGGACAATCTGGAGCACCTATCGCGTCTTGTCGAATATGCGGCCGACCGCCTGACCATCCTTCCCGGCGGCGGCATTTCCACGGCCAACCGTGATGCCGTTGCGGCAGCACTTGGCGTCTCCGAGCTCCATGGCACCAAGATCGTGCCGCTGGAGGCGTAACCCGTGGCGCTGGTATTTGACGTTCGGCAGGCGAGCGGCAAGCCCGACGACAACCGGCGCCCTGGCACCGCGTGCCCCTTTTGCGATACCGAGGGACTCGCCAATATCATCCGGCGCGACGGCGACTGCATCTGGCTCGAGAATAAGTTCAAAACCCTGCGCGCCACCCGTCAAACCGTGCTGATCGAGTCAGCCGATCACGATGCCGACCTGGCGACCTATGAGCCGGATGAACTCCACCATGTGATGAGGTTTGCCCTGGATTGCTGGCAGCAGATGATCGATTCACAGCAGTATCGAAGCGTGCTCATGTACAAGAACAAGGGTCCTCTCTCGGGCGGTAGTCTCGTTCATCCGCACATGCAGATTGTGGGTTTGGAGCAGGAAGACGGCTATGCGGCACTAGCCCCCGCCAACTTCGAAGGCATCAATGTCTGGCAACAGGGGAGAATCTCGGTCAACATCTCAACCGAACCGATCATGGGGTTCTTTGAGATTAACGTTTCAGCCCCACAGGGAATCGCCGCCAGCGATGACATACGAGATCAAGCCGAGGCGGATCTCTTCGCCGATGCGATCCAGGTGGCTCTGCGCTATATCCTGAACGAGCACCACGGTGGTCGCGCAGAGTCGTACAACTTGTTCTTCTATCACCTGGGCGGTCGGACCATTGCCAAGGCGCTGCCGCGTTGGGTGGTTTCGCCCTACTTTGTCGGCTATCGTTTGGCCCAGGTCAATGCCGAGACAACGCTCGATATCGATGCCGAGCGCCTGCGTGCGCATCTGGAAACGCTCGCATAGCAAGACTAACACCCGTGTAATGCGGGCAGTCTAGCGTGCCATGGCGTCGCGGCCGGCCTCGACCCGCTTGCGCTGGGCGGCGCGCTCCTCGCCGGTCAGACGCTCAAAGAGATGCCCGATAAGCGAGGCGAGTATCTGCTGAAATAGCGTTCCGCACATGACGGGAAACACGACTTCGCCTGGAAAGTACTGCGTAGCGATGACGGCGCCCGAAGAGATGTTACGCATGCCGCAGGTAAAGCACATGGTAGTCGTCTCGCTATATGGCAGATGGAGCGCACGGGCGACCAGAAAACCGACGACAAAGCCGCTGATGGCGAAGGTCAAAATAAAGAGGGCGACTTCTAGGCGCACCACGTTCACGTGCAGCACGTACTCGCTCATAGCGGTGGAGTTGGACGCGATGACGCCCATCATCATGAACTTGCAGGCGGGCGAGAGCGCGGGGGAGAGCTTCTCGTGTCCCCATCCACGCGTGAGCTCGTTGATCACGATGCCGCAGACAAGGTTGGGGTTGGAGCCAAAGAACAGCGATCCCATGGCATAAGCTGCTATGGGAATAAGCACCGCCGAGACGAGCAGCGCCAAAATCAGGTGCAGCGGACGGCGGAACACCTCGGCTACCTGGTGGAAGGTGTTACTGAGCGCGCCTTGGAACGTCATAAAGGCGAAGAGAGTGGGAACGATGGGCTTAAGTACGCCGATCTGCTGGGGAAAGAGCACACCGAGCGTTACGCAAATCGGAACGATGACCTGCATATGCCCCGCGAGGAACTTTCCCAGTCCAACCCATTGCTTCATCTGCTCTTGTGACTCCCTTTGCTCGTAAATCCGTTTTGAATGGATATGCTAGACGCTCGCATGCATCCGTGCGTTAGAAACGCTCGATTATTTCGAGGGTATTACCGGCATCGTTTACCGAAACCACGGCGTGCTGCGAGGCTCTGCGTCCGTGCCGCACGGTATAATAAACCCGTTCAACAGATCTGCCTGCCGAAGCGGGCATACACAGAGGACTCATCGCTATGAACCGTGAGAGGTATCGCGGCGACCTGCCCCTATCGGGGGTGGGCGCCTATGTCATCGCTTAAGACGACGCATCGCTGGGCGGTCGCTCAGCAAAATCCCGAGCTCGAAAAGGAGCTTTCGGCTGGTCTGGGCATACCCGGGCTGGTGGCGCGCATTATGGTTGCGCACGGCATTGCCTCGATTGAGGAAGGACAGCTATTTTTGACGCCTTCGCTCGATCGCGACTGGGCCGATCCGCTCGTCATTCCGGGCATGTCGGTTGTTGCCGATCGTGTCGAGCGCGCCATCCGCAACCGCGAACGCATCGCCGTCTTTGGTGATTTTGACGTCGATGGCATTACGTCGACTTGTCTGTTGACCGAGGCGCTGCGAACGTTTGGCGCCAATGTCACACCGTTTATTCCGCACCGCTTTGACGAGGGTTATGGCCTTTCGCGCGCGGCGCTCGACCGCGTTAACGAGCTTGCCCAACCCAATCTGATCGTGACCGTCGATAACGGTATCGCGGCTAAGGAGGAGGTCTCCTATCTGGAGAGCCTGGGAATCGATCTGGTGGTTACGGACCACCATGAGCCGTCCGACCAGGTGCCGCAGGGCGTGCCCCTGACCGACCCTAAGCTCGAGGATGAGGGTCCTTCGCGTGAACTTGCCGGCGCCGGCGTGGCGCTCAAGCTGGTGCAGGTCCTGGGTGAGCGTTTGGGCAAGCCGTCGTATTGGCGTTCGCTGATAGAGGTCGCGGCGCTGGGCACCGTGTCCGACATGATGCCGCTCACGCCCGAGAATCGCGCGCTGGTCGCCGAGGGCATCCAGCAGATGCGCGTGACGGCCCGTCCCGGCTATATCGCGCTTGCCGCACTTGCCAAGGCCGACCTTTCTACCATTACGGCCGACGGCCTGTCGTTTTCGCTCATTCCCCGCTTAAACGCCGCCGGCCGCATGGCCGATCCCAAGCTGGCGCTCGACCTGCTGCTTGCCCGCGATCCTATCGAGGCAAGCGCGCTGGCTGCCGAGCTCGAGGAGATCAACCGTCAGCGTCGCGAGATTGAGGCGGAGCTCACGCGCGATGCCATGGCAAAGGTCGAGGAGACCTATGATGGCGGGCGCGCGATTGTCGTGGGCGGCGAAGGCTGGCACGAGGGCGTTAAGGGCATCGTGGCGAGCCGCCTCACCAACCGATATCACGTGCCGGCGTTGCTCTTCTCTATCGAGGACGGTATAGCACGTGGCTCGGGTCGCTCGGTGGGCAAGGTCAACCTGTTCGAAGCCGTCGAGCGCTGTTCCGACCTGCTGATTCGCCGCGGCGGACATGCCGGTGCGGTGGGCGTGACCGTCGAGGCATCTAAGCTCGATGAGTTTCGTCGACGTCTTTCCGCTGTGTTGTCCGAGCTTCCCGCCGAGGACTTTGAGGATACCGACGAGGTTGCCGCCACGGTTGACCTTTCCGAATTGAATATTGAGACCATCGAGCAGATTTCTCGCCTTGAGCCGTTTGGCCAGGGTAATAAGGTGCCGCTACTGGCTGCCGAGGGCGTGACGATGTGTGACCGCGCCGTGGTGGGTAAGACTGGCGAGCATATGCGCTTCGTGGCGACGGATGGCGCCGCAAGTGTGCCGGCCATCATGTTTCGTGTGCCGCAGATCGACAGGCTTATCAATTGCGACAGCGCCGTCGACTTGGTGTTCGAGGCAGTCGCCGAGCATTGGCAGGGACGTGTAAAGCCCAAGCTCATGATTAAAGATGTCTTGGTGCGCGATACCACGGCGCCCAATATCGACGATCCGGCATGTGAGCTTCGCCGTGGCGTGCAGCCGGCGGACTCCGATCTTCGCCTTGAGTCGCGTAAGCGCGAGACGCTTGCCCAGCTTTCCTATACCGAGCTCACGCGCTCGCTCATTCACAGCTTTATCGGATCGAACCAGCCGCACCGCGCACAGGTCGAGGCGCTTGATGCCCTGGCCGATCACCAAAGTGTTCTGGCCGTTATGGGAACGGGGCGCGGCAAGTCTCTGATTTTCCATGTACATGCCGCACGCGAGGCGGTCCTTCGCGGGCGTGCGAGCATTTTTGTCTATCCGCTGCGTGCGCTCGTTGCCGACCAGGCCTATCACCTCTCGTCGACGATGGCCACGCTCGGCATTGGCGTAGGCGTGCTGACCGGCGAGACCGTGGACGCGGCGCGCGATGACGTGTTTGCCGGCTTGGCTTCGGGCCGCACCGGCATCGTGCTCACGACGCCTGAGTTCCTTTCTATCCATCGCGATCGCTTTGCACGTTCTGGACGTATCGGCTTTGTCGTTATCGATGAGGCGCACCATGCCGGTCTTGCCAAAGGCGGCGACCGGTGTGCATACCTCGACATGCCCGATATCCTCAAAGCCCTGGGCGACCCCGTTGTCATGGCGGCAACGGCTACCGCGACGGCTCCGGTTGTGGCAGAGCTTGCTCGCGTATTGCCGATTACCAGCACGGTGGTCGACGAGACCGTTCGCGAGAACCTACAACTCGAGGACGACCGCGACCTTGCGAGCCGCGAAAATCGTCTGGTGTCGATCGTGGCGACGGGGGAGAAGACCGTTATCTATGTGAACTCGCGCGACCAGTCCGTGGCGCTTGCCAAGACGTTGCGCAAACGCGTGCCCGACTGTGCGACCCATATCGCGTTCTATAACGCTGGGCTTGCGCGCTCCGATCGCCGCCGTATTGAGGAAGCCTTTAGAGACGGAAGTCTCAGCTGCATCGTTTCAACTTCGGCCTTCGGTGAAGGCGTCAACCTGCCCGATATCCGTCATGTCGTGCTCTACCACATGCCGTTTGGCGCGATTGAGTTTAACCAGATGAGTGGCCGTGCCGGCCGCGATGGACAGCCCGCCGTGATTCACCTGCTCTATTCGTCGCGTGACGCTCGTATTAACGAGCGCCTGCTCGACTGCTATGCGCCCGAGCGCGATGAGCTCGTCACGCTCTATCGAGCGCTGCAGACCATGTGGCGCTCTAACCGTGGCAAGACGGGGGACGATTCATTCTGCGCAAGCGATATCGACATTGCGCAGATGTGCCTTGCAATCGACGCGCGCACGCCGGTCGATGAGCGATCGGTGGCAAGCGGCCTGGGAATCTTCGAAGAACTCGGTTTTTGCCGGGTTTCGGGGTTTGACGATACGCGTCGCATCTCAATGGCGGAAAACCCCGGCCGCGTGCAATTGAGCAGGTCAATTCGCTATTTGGAGGGCTTGCGCTCGCGTATGGAGTTCTCGGCTTTCCGGAGTTGGGCGCTCGATTCATGCGCTTCTGATATGCTAGCCAAAGTTAACCGCCCGATCGTACCGCGGGCCTAGGGAAGGGGAGCTCGATGGATGCCGCAGCCCGTACCGCCCATGATTCCACCCTCCAGCCGTTTTCGGAGATGGAGCACTATAAGCATGCCGATGAGCTGCCGCCCGAGATTATGGCGGACAGCTACGACAAGCTGGAGCGTCTGTGCCTCAAATATATGAATGAGGACGACTTCTCCAAGGTGGAGCAAGCCTACTGCTTTGCTGCCGAGAAGCACTGCAACCAAAAGCGGCGCTCGGGTGAGATGTACATCAACCATCCCGTCGAGGTTGCCATCATTTTGGCCGATCTCAAGATGGACTGCGATGTGGTGTGCGCCGCGCTGCTGCACGATACCGTCGAGGATACCGAGACCTCGCTCACCGATGTTTCCGGCCTATTTGGCGATACGGTGGCCGAGCTTGTCGATGGCGTGACCAAGCTCACCAACATCGAAGTCGACAGCATGGACGAGAAGCAGGCGCTTACGCTGCGCAAGATGTTCCTCGCCATGTCCAAGGACATCCGCGTCATCATCGTTAAGCTCGCCGACCGCCTGCATAACATGCGCACGCTTGCCGCCCTGCGCGAGGATCGCCGCCTGTTTAAGGCGCGCGAGACCATGGACGTGTACGCGCCTCTGGCCGACCGCCTGGGCATGAGCTCAATCAAGTGGGAGCTCGAGGACCTGTCCTTTTTCTACTTGGAGCCCGATGCCTACCAGCGCATCTCGCGCATGGTAGCCGAGTCGCGCGAGGTTCGCGAGCGTTATCTGGCCGAGACTATCAAGACGCTCACCGACGAGCTCAACCGCATTGGCCTGGAGGACTTTCAGATCAACGGCCGTTCCAAGCACTATTGGTCCATCTACCAAAAGATGAAGCGCAAGGGCAAGGAATTCTCCGAGATCTACGACCTGGTGGCACTGCGCGTCATCACGCATTCGGTGCGCGATTGCTACTCCGCGCTCGGCGCGGTGCATACGCTGTGGCACCCCATGCCCGGTCGCTTTAAAGACTATATCGCTATGCCCAAGGTCAATAACTACCAGTCGCTCCATACGACGGTTATCGGCCCCACGGCCCGCCCGCTCGAGATTCAGATTCGAACCTATGAGATGCATGAGCAGGCCGAGTACGGCATCGCCGCCCACTGGCTGTACAAGAAGTCGGGCGGATCGTCTGCCTCCAAGACCAACGATGCGCAGCGTCTGGACGATCAGATTAACTGGCTCAAGCACTCACTCGACTGGGCGGCGTCTGACGAGATCACCGATGCCAAGGAATACCTGCACTCACTGAAGGTCGACTTGTTTGACCAGGAGATTTTTGTCTTTACACCCAAGGGTGAGGTCATGGCGCTTCGTGCCGGCTCTACACCGCTCGACTTTGCCTACGCCGTTCATACCGAGGTCGGCAACCACTGCGTCGGCGCCAAGATTAACGGTGCGGTGGCGCCGCTCACGCACGAAATCAAGACGGGTGACCGTGTCGAGATTCTGACTAACAAGAGCTCCAAGCCGTCGCGCGATTGGCTCAAGATCGTCAAGACGCCTTCGGCCAAGTCAAAGATTCGCCGCTACTTCGCCGCCGCGACCAAAGACGATGACGCTGCGGCCGGCCGCGATATACTGGCCAAGGACCTGCGCAAGCGCGGGTATGGCATCTCTACGCCGCGATCCACGCGCGCGCTTAATGCCGTGGCGGAGCAGTTTAACTACAAGCAGCTCGAGGACCTGTTCGCCGCCGTTGGTGCGGGCAAAGTCGCCCCACGTGCCGTGGGCAATAAGGTCGAGCAAATCTTGGACCCCAAACCCGAGGAACAGCTCACCAAGGCCGAAGCCATCGCCGAGGTCGTCAAGCAGCCCGCCCGCGGCTCCAACCGCAAGCCGCAAAAGCGTGGCAAGAGCGCGAGCAACGGCATTATCGTCAAGGGCGAAAGCAACAGCGGCCTGCTGGTTCGTCTAGCGCATTGCTGCAATCCGGTGACGGGCGACGATATTGTTGGCTTTATCACGCGCGGCCGAGGCGTCTCGGTGCATCGTGCCAACTGCCCCAACGTCAAGGGTCTCATGGAGCATCCCGAGCGCATGATTGACGTGGAGTGGGATGGCGCCGCCGATACGCTTTTCCAGGTCGAGATTGTGGTCGAGTGCCTGGATCGTATGGGCCTGCTCAAGGACGTCACCATCGCCATTGGCGATGCGGGCGGCAATATCCTTTCCGCCGCTACCTCGACCAACCGCGAGGGCATTGCGACCCTGCGTTTTATGGTCGAGATTTCGGATGCGAGTGGCCTGGATCCGCTACTGGCATCGATTAGCAGCGTCGACTCGGTCTACGATGCACGCCGCTTGATGCCTGGCGAGGGCGGGGCTCAGCTCAAGCGTCGCGTATAGGCGCGACGAACACGCGACAGTAATGATATTGGCTGCGTTCGAGGCATCGTTTGATGCCTCGACGTTTATAGAAGGAGGGCGCACGCATGGACGCTACGGCTTTGGATTTAACCCCTCGGGGTACGGCTTCGATTGAGACGCTTGTAAACGGCCCCATTCAGACCAACAGCTACGCCGTGATTTCGAGTGGCGAATGCCTGATTATCGATCCCGCTTGGGAAGGTGAGAGCCTCGTTGCGCATATCCGAGCCGAACACCCTGGCGTGCGTGTGCTCGGTTCCGTATGTACGCACGGTCATGCCGATCATGTTGGCGGTGTCGCTGGAGTTTGTGCCGCCGTCGGCGCTAACGCCCTGTACGAGCTATGCGGCAAGGACGCAGCTGTGCCGCATGAGAATATCGAGGAACAGCGAGCGATGTGGGGTATCGATACGCCCGATCCGGGCGAGCCGACGCGGCTGCTTGCCGAGGGCGATACCATTGAGCTAGGCGACATTTATCTGCAGGTTATCGAGGTGCCCGGGCATACGCCGGGCGGCATCGTCCTATTCGCCGCAACAGAGCAGGGAAATATCGCTTTCGTGGGGGACACGCTCTTTCCCGGCAGCCACGGCCGTACCGATCTTTCCGGCGGAGACGAGGCGGCGATTCTGCGCTCGCTTTCCAAGCTCGCCCGGCTTCTCCCGCCCGATACCGTTTGCCTAACCGGCCATGGCGATTCGACCACCATGGCACGCGAGCTCATGCAGAACCCTTTCATGCAGGTGTAGCTTTATAGTCAGCTTCTGAAGCACGAGAAGCGTCCAGACGTCAAGCTATTTTTCCCCAACGGGTCGATTCCGTAGGGCAAACGGTCAAAAAAAGTCTGTTTGGACGATATTCCTGAACAAACGAACGTTTATGCTCGGGTACGCCGTGGTAAAATCTCAGGCGTTATCGGAGCAACCTTACAGGAGGTTTCTTTTATGCTCGTCAACGCAGCAGACATGCTCAAGAAGGCCGAGGCCGGCAAGTACGCTCTCGGTGCCTTCAACACCAACAACCTCGAGTGGACCCTGGCTATTCTCCAGGCCGCCGAGGAGGCCAAGTCTCCGCTGATCCTTCAGTGCACCGCTGGTGCCGCTAAGTGGATGGGCGGTTTCAAGGTCTGCGCCGACATGGTCAAGGCTGCCGTCGAGGCCACGGGCGTTACCGTTCCCGTCGCCCTTCACCTCGATCACGGTTCTTACGAGGACTGCTTCAAGTGCATCGAGGCCGGCTTCACGTCCATCATGTATGACGGCTCTCACGAGGAGACCTTCCAGCTTAACCTCGACCGCACCAAGGAGCTCGTTGAGCTTGCCCACTCCAAGGGCATGTCCATCGAGGCCGAGGTCGGCGGCATCGGCGGCACCGAGGACGGCGTGACCTCCAACGGTGAGCTCGCTGATCCTGCTGAGTGCAAGCAGATCGCTGACCTGGGCGTCGACTTCCTCGCCTGCGGCATCGGCAACATCCACGGCGTGTATCCCGCCGACTGGGCTGGCCTTTCCTTCGAGCGTCTGGGCGAGATCAAGGCTCAGACCGGCGACCTGCCCCTCGTTCTGCACGGTGGTACCGGCATCCCCGAGGATCAGATCAAGAAGGCCATCTCCCTGGGCATCTCCAAGATCAACGTCAACACCGACCTGCAGCTCGTCTTCGCCAAGGGTGTCCGCGAGTACATCGAGGCTGGCAAGGATCAGCAGGGCAAGGGTTTCGACCCCCGCAAGCTTCTTAAGCCTGGTCGCGACAACATCGTTGCTCGCACCAAGGAGCTCATGGAGGAGTTTGGCTCCGTCAACAAGGCGTAAGCGTCGCTAAACTACCCGCCGGAAGCCCCGTCCCCCTACACTGTTTCCTTTGCGCTCACCTGGCTTCGCCAGAAGTCGCGCCAAGGAAACAGTTCCGGGGGACGGGGCTTCCTTTGTTTAACGCCGCAGGGTTACTGGGCTGAATTATTTATTTGACTACCGTTCGGCGGTGTTGATGGCTCCTTTGTTGGGGCTTTCTTTTTATCTCGGTACAATGGGCTTCAAGGGTTCTAGTGACTTGGAGTTTTGGTATGGCTGTAATTAACGTGTCGCCTGCTGATGGGAAGGTTATTGCCGAGGGGCCGGTTGGGTGCTTGGTTGATGTTTGCTGTGATGACTTTCGCCATCTCGATATTGGACTGCCGCCCGAGATCCTGCGTTTAAAGGATGCAGGGTATCTTTCGCAGGCTATTGAGGCTTGCGATCGCCTGCTTGCCCAAGATCTTGATTCCTCGCTTGCTGCCTGCGTTCGCGCCGAGCGGTATCGTATGATCGAGACGCCGCTTCATTTTTCGGTGTCGCGTGATCGGGCTATCGAGATGATCCGCGAGGAGTGGCCTGAGTTTACCGATGAGCAGTTTGACGACCTGATTGAGCGCAAACGTATCGATTGGCGCTTTATCGATGGCGAACTGTTCGTTCTTGACAACTTCCTTGATTCTTTGCGCGTGTATCCCAAGGAGGTTCCGGGCCTGCGTCCCGATTCTGCGGATGGAATTGCACTGCGCAACCAGATGCTCGAGGAGATGGAGTCGCAGGGCGGGCTGTCTCGCACTATTACGCTTAAGGCATCCGTGTCTGTCCCCGGGGCTCTGGAGGGAGAGGCTGTTCGCGCGTGGCTACCCGTTGCCGCCACCTGTCGTCAACAGTCTCATATCGAGGTTCTCGATATGACGTCGGAGGGTACCGTTGCCTCTGAAGACGCTTCGGCTCGTACTGCCTCTTGGACATCTTCGACTAAACATTCATTCTCGGTGACCTATCGCTATCAAATCGATGCCGCTTATCGCGATATCTATGGGGGTGCGCTTCCGGCGCATCCGTGTATGGACGCGCCCCTGCCCGAGGACACCTCCGAGGACCGTCCGCACATTGCGTTTACGCCGTACCTGCGACAGCTGACGGAGCGTGTTATTGACGGGCTCGAGGATCCGCTCGATTGCGCTCGTGCTATCTATGATTACCTGACACAGCATATCGACTATCGCTATCAGCCACCGTACCTGCTTTTGGGATCTATTGCCGATGACTGTGCACACTCGCTCCGCGGCGATTGCGGTGTTATGGCGCTCACGTTTATCACCATGTGCCGCATTGCGGGCGTTCCTGCCCGTTGGCAGAGCGGCCTGTATGTTGCGCCCGATTCGGTGGGGCCGCACGATTGGGCTGAGTTCTATACGCCGCAGACCGGTTGGCTCAACGTCGACGTGTCATTTGGATCTTCTGCTCGCAGGATGGGGGAGGAATGGCGCCGCCGCCACTACTTTGGCAACCTCGATCCGTGGCGCATGGTGGCAAACTGTCGGTTCCAGGCGGGGTTTGAACCTGTCTTTAATGGCATGCGCGAGGACCCCTACGATAACCAGATGGGTGAGGCTTCGGTCGACGGTCGCGGATGTCGTCAGCGCGAGATGCTCCGCACGGTCGAACTCATCGAAATGCTCGAAGTTCCATTTTCGGACTAATCGGCAGAAAGCTGTGATAAACTAACTCACGCATTACGTGCCCGAGTGGCGGAATTGGCAGACGCAGTGGACTCAAAATCCACCGTTGGCAACAACGTGCGAGTTCGAGTCTCGCCTCGGGCACCATACATGCAAGTGAGCGTTCAAGGGGGGGTTGCGGCCCCCTTTTTCGTGCCGAACTCGCGTGAGCGCGCGAAGCGTTAAGCAAACAGGCCTGTGGCCTGTTTGTAGCGGAGCGTGGCGAGGGCGCCATGCGCCCGAAGCCCGGGGCTTCGCAAAGCGAAGGCCCTTCGAGTCTCGCCTCGGGCACCATACATGCAGCTGAGCGTTCAAGGGGGTCAAGACCCCCTTTTTCGTGTACGTAATGTGATAACGCGCTGCGCGTGTTATTATTCGCAAGGCGTTGTTCCCGCAATGCCCTAAAGAGGAACCCGAGGGTTCCCACCTTTTGGCGCCAATGAGCAGCTGACTGGTCATACAACTTAGATTCCCTTCCTCGTATCGAGGATGTCTATGTGTACGACCTGGTTGCAAAGAAGCGCCGGGTTATTTTTTTATGAATGGAGGTAGGGAAAATAGCTAAGTCTGATGACACCCGCATCAACGACGAGATCACTGCATCTTCGTGCCGTTTGATTGGCGTCGATGGCTCTCAGCTCGGCCTGTTCGCCATCCGCGATGCCCAGCGCGTCGCTGACGATCAGGGTCTCGACCTGGTCGAGATCGCTCCCAACGCGGAGCCGCCGGTTTGCAAGGTCATGGACTACGGTAAGTTCAAGTACCAGCAGGCCATGAAGGCCAAGGCCGCTCGTAAGAACCAGTCTAAGGTCGAGGTCAAGGAAATGAAGTTCCGACCCAAGATCGACGTTGGCGATTACGAGACCAAGAAGGGCCACGTTCTACGTTTCCTCAAGAAGGGCGCACGCGTTAAGATCACCATCATGTTCCGCGGCCGTGAGATGGCTCACCCGGAGCAGGGTCTTAACGTTCTCGAGCGTCTCGCCGAGGATCTCAAGCCTTACGCTACGGTCGAGTCCAAGCCTAAGATGGAAGGCCGTAACATGCTTATGCTGCTCGCCCCGATTAAGGGCGCCTTCGATGAGAATAAAGCGGCAAGCGATACCAAGTAACTAGTGTTCTGTAACCGATTAAGGAGTATTTCATGCCTAAGATGAAGTCCCACAGCGGCACCAAGAAGCGTTTCCGCAAGACTGGTACCGGCAAGCTTATGCGCGCCAAGGCTTTCAAGAGCCACATCCTGAGCAAGAAGTCCACCAAGCGTAAGCGTGGCTTCCGTCAGGAGACCGAGATCGCCGCTGCCGACCGCAAGGTCATCAAGTCGCGTCTCGCCTAAGTTCGCGTTCCCGTTTTTCGTTTAACCGTCTAGGAGTTGATAGAACATGGCACGTATTAAGCGCGCTGTTGCCGCCAAGAAGAAGCGCCGTACCGTTATGCACCGTGCGAAGGGTTACTACGGTGCCGCTTCGCGTACTTACAAGCATGCTAAAGAGCAGGTCCAGCACTCCCTGCAGTATCAGTATCGTGACCGTCGCAACAAGAAGCGCGAGATTCGCTCTCTCTGGATCACCCGCATCAACGCTGCCGCTCGCCTGAACGACATCTCTTACTCTCAGTTCATGCACGGCCTGAAGGTTGCCGGTATCGAGCTCGACCGCAAGGTCCTGGCTCAGATGGCTTACGAGGACATCGAGTCCTTCAACGAGCTGGCTGCCATTGCCAAGAAGGCTCTCGAGGCCTAATAGATTCTGTTGAATCGCTAGGGGAGTGTCGCACTGTGCGCGGCACTCCCTCTTTTTTATCGAAAGCGCTGGTTTATATTGTAAAAGCGCGGGTAGATAGACACTTACAGGTGACCGATCTGTATATATCTCCTAACCGAAGGGTCATCATCTGATACGTGCAGTATTTCAGCACCAGCCTTTCTATTACTTATATAGGAAGCGATATGTTGTGTAGGACTTGTGAAGAGTGGAATTGACGTCCCACTCGGCTTCGCGGTCTGGCAATATATCTCCTTGCCGCGCGGCCCGGTCGGACCGGATCAGCCGCGCAGGCGTGCACCTTGAGAACCGGATACTGCGAGGATGGACACTTACTTCAGTGTCGCATCCGGGCAGACATCGAACCATTTGAAATGGTCTAACTTGGATTTGT
>CATYIV010000002.1 GCA_958407465.1 uncultured Collinsella sp.
AAACCTTATGCCCCGCCCCTCCGGAGCCACACGGGAGCCACTGCTAAGTTATCCCCCGGCATTCAGAAAATCTAAGTGCCAAAAAATAAGATTTTTTGACTCCGTGTTGTATAACCCGCCATTCGTGGGTACCATTCAACGCGTACGCAAACAAAAAGGGTTAATTCGCGTGGCATAACCACGCGGCCCAAAAAGGAGGAGACAAGCATGTCGTCTTTGAAGCCGCTTGCAGATCGTGTTCTGGTCAAGCCCGACGAGGCCGAGCAGAAGACCGCTTCTGGTCTGTATATCGCCAGCAACGCTCAGGAGAAGCCGCAGCGCGGCACCATCGTTGCCGTGGGCGCCGGCAAGGTCAACGACAAGGGTGAGCGCATCCCCATGGACGTCAAGGTTGGCGACGTTGTCATCTACGGTAAGTTCGGTGGCAACGAGGTCAAGGTCGACGGCGAGAAGTATCTGCTGATGCGCGCCGACGACATCTACGCTGTCGTCGAGGCCTAGTCTCGTCAGAATCTCTGATTCGTCTTTGAACGCGGCCGCCGCATAGGACTCGGAAGCGGCGACGCGAGTCACATTTCTTTTGGAGGATTACCTACCATGGCAAAGAACATTACGTTCAACACCGATGCCCGCGCTAAGCTCGCCAAGGGCGTCAACACTCTGGCCGACGCCGTTACCGTCACCATGGGCCCCAAGGGTCGCTACGTTGCGCTGCAGCGCACGTTCGGTGCCCCGACCATCACCAACGACGGCGTTTCCGTCGCCAAGGAGATCGAGCTCGAGGACAACATCGAGAACATGGGCGCCCAGCTGGTGAAGGAGGTCGCCACCAAGACCAACGACACCGTGGGTGACGGCACCACCACCGCAACCCTGCTCGCCCAGGCCATCGTCAACGACGGCCTGCGCAACGTCGCCGCTGGCGCCAACCCGCTGGCCATTCGTCGCGGCATCGACAAGGCCGTTAACGCCGCCGTCGCCGAGATGAAGAAGCAGGCCAAGCCGGTCGAGACCAAGGAGCAGATCGCTTCCGTCGGTACCATCTCCGCCGGTGACCCCGAGGTCGGCGAGAAGATTGCCGAGGCCATGGAGGTCGTGGGCAAGGACGGCGTCATCACCGTCGAGGATTCCCAGACGTTCGACATCACCATCGACACCGTTGAGGGCATGCAGTTCGACAAGGGCTATGTCTCCGCTTACTTCGTCACGGATAACGACCGCATGGAGGCCGTGATGAAGGATCCGTACATCCTCATCACCGACCAGAAGATCTCCAGCGTTCAGGACATTATGCCCGTTCTCGAGGCTGTCCAGCGCGCTGGCCGCGGCCTGCTCATCATCGCTGAGGACATCGACGGCGAGGCTCTGCCTACCCTGGTCCTCAACAAGATCCGTGGCGCCCTCAACGTCTGCGCCGTCAAGGCTCCGGGCTACGGCGATCGCCGCAAGCGCATCCTCGAGGACATCGCCGTCCTCACCGGTGGCCAGGCTGCCCTGGACGAGCTGGGTGTGAAGGTCGCTGACATCACCGCCGATATGCTCGGTACCGCTAAGTCCGTCACCATCTCCAAGGACAACACCGTCGTCGTCGGCGGCGCTGGCTCCAAGGAGGCCATCGACGCTCGTATCGCTCAGATCAAGGGCGAGATGGAGAACACCACCTCTGACTTCGACCGCGAGAAGCTCCAGGAGCGCCTGGCCAAGCTCTCCGGCGGCGTTGCCGTCATCAAGGTCGGCGCTGCTACCGAGTCTGAGCTCAAGGAGATCAAGCACCGCGTCGAGGATGCCCTGCAGGCTACCCGCGCTGCTGTCGAGGAGGGCATCGTCGCCGGCGGTGGCGTCGCCTTCATGGACGCTGCTCCTGCGCTCGACGCTGTCGAGATCGACGACCCCGAGGAGAAGATCGGCGTCGACATCGTCAAGAAGGCTCTGACCGCTCCGGTCGCTACCATCGCCAAGAACGCTGGCTTTGAGGGCGCTGTCGTGGTCGACAAGGTTGCCGAGCTGCCCGCCGGCCAGGGTCTCAACTCTGCCAACGGCGAGTGGGGCGACATGATCGAGATGGGCGTCCTCGACCCCGTCAAGGTCAGCCGCGTCACCCTGCAGAACGCTGCTTCTGTCGCCAGCCTGATCCTCATCACCGAGGCTACCGTCTCCGATGTCCCCAAGAACACTCAGCTTGAGGACGCAATCGCTGCTGCTACCGCTGGTCAGCAGGGCGGCGGTATGTACTAAGGCCGACAAGGTCTAGAACTCCCACCGGGAATCCGGGGGCGTGACGGGGTTTCTCTCCGGAACGTCCTCGGACATGCAAAGAGGCTCCGCATCGCGCTTCGCGCTGCGGAGCCTCTTTGCGTCCTGCGGAATGTTCCGGAGAGAAACCCCGTCACGCCCCCGGATCCCCTGCGTTTACGGCCTTGAGGTCGGCGTGGGCGGAGATCGTGGCTGATGGGGATACGTGTCCCGGTCGCTGTTTCGCGGCTTTGCCGCGAAAGGCGCGTTACTTTGGCGTGGACGGAGAACGGGGTTATCGCGTTAACTTGTCCCGCTCGCATTTCTGGAGCGTTCCCCCCGCCATAAATTAGCCTCAGCATACTTGCACGAATACCCTCTCGTGCTACACTTGCAGTTGCTGTTTCAGGGCGGGGTGGAATTCCCCACTGGCGGTAAATTGGGCGGTGCCAAAGGGGTGCCGTGGCGCAGGCGAGGACCTGCGTCGAGCCGATGAGTCCGCGACCCGTGCGTGTGTTGGTTCGCATGCCGGCTGAACTGGTGAGATCCCAGTACCAACGGTTAGAGTCCGGATGAAAGAGGCAGGTGATCTTAATGTCTGAACAGTCACAGCATATCCATTTTGAGAACACGAATAGGTGGAGCACCAAACAGCTCGTTACCATGGCGCTGATGTGCGCCTTGGGCGCCCTGTTTATGTACGTGCAGCTGCCTATCCTTCCTTCGGCGCCGTTTTTGACCTATGACCCGTCGCTGGTGCCGGCGATGGTGTGCGGGTTTGCGTATGGTCCCGGTGCCGGTACCGCTGTTGCCGCTATGGCAATCGTTATCCATGCGCTCACCACGGGTGACTGGGTCGGCGCGCTTATGAACCTGGTTGCCACGCTGGGTTACATTCTGCCCGCGGCTATCGTTTACCAGAAGATGCACACCTATAAGGGTGCCGTGATTGGCCTGGTGCTCGGCGTCATTGCCGCTACAGCGCTGTCTATGGTCGCAAACCTTACCATTGGCGTATGGTTCTGGTATGGCTCGGTCGATGTGATCGCCCCGCTCATGATTCCTGCCGTACTGCCGTTCAACCTTATCAAGACCGTGCTTAACTCGGTGTTGACGCTGGCGGTGTATAAAGCAGTCTCCAACCTCATCACGCCTAAAAAGGACCAGGTCAAAGGCCGCGCATGATTGAGTGTCGGGGCGTTTCCTTTAGCTATGACGGTGCCGTACCGGCGCTCGACGGCGTCGATCTGAATATCGAGGACGGCGAGTTTTTCTGCATCCTCGGTGGCAATGGGTCGGGCAAGTCGACGTTTGCCAAGCATCTGAATGCACTGTTGCAGCCCGATGCGGGCACGGTACGCATCAACGGCATGGATGCGTCCGACCCCGAGCTGGTCTACGACATTCGTTCGACCGCGGGCATGGTGTTCCAGAATCCCGATGATCAGCTGGTGGCAACGCTTGTCGAAGATGACGTTGCGTTTGGTCCCGAAAACCTTGGCGTGCCATCGGCGCAAATTGCGCAGCGCGTACGTGAGGCGCTGAAGGGCGTGGGCCTGGTGGGCTTTGAGCGCCATGAGACCCACGCGCTTTCGGGCGGCCAAAAGCAGCGCGTGGCGCTTGCCGGCGTGCTCGCCATGGAACCGCGCGTGCTCATATTGGACGAGGCTTCTTCGATGCTCGATCCGCGTGGGCGCAAGGGCCTTATGAAGGCTTGCCGCGCGTTGCACGATCGCGGTATGACCATCGTGATGATTACGCACTTTATGGAAGAGGCCGCCGAGGCCGATCGTGTCGCGGTGTTTCGGGCGGGGCGCGTTGCCATGCTCGGTACGCCCGAGGAAATCTTGACGCGGGCAGACGAACTTGCGCAGCTCAACCTGGATATGCCGGCGTCGTGCTGTCTGGGCAGGTCGCTTCGTGCGAAGGGCGTGCCCGTTTGCGCGCAGGTGCGTGAGGCGGATATGGTCGCCGAGATTGCACAGGTTTATGCCGAGCGGAGCGGGGCGGACGTCGCAGCACAGCCTTCCGCATCCGATTCTCGTATGCTTGACAATGGATCCTCTGCGGCCGATGGGATGGCCGCGTCGGAGCCCGTTATCGAGATTTCGCATCTCTCGCATAGTTACTCGCTGAGCGCCCGCGAGCGCCGTCGATGGCACAAGCGCTCGACCACTGCGGACGCATCGAGCAAACAGGCTCTTTGGGGTAACGATCCAAACAGCCCCTGGGCGCTACGTGATGTTTCGCTGACGGTGCGCCGCGGCGAGTTCCTAGGGCTCGCGGGCCATACCGGTTCTGGTAAATCCACGCTGGTCCAGCATCTCAACGGGTTAATCCGCCCGCAAGAGGGAAACGTTCGCGCACTGGGGCTCGACCTGTTCCAAAAGAAGGATGCCGCCGCGGTGAAGGCCAAGGTGGGTGTGGTGTTTCAGTATCCCGAGCGCCAGCTATTTGCCGAGACCGTGGTGCAGGACGTGGCGTTTGGCCCGCGCAATCTTGGTCTTCCGCAGGACGAGGTCGCGCGCCGTGTTGCGTCATCGCTCTCGCGCGTGGGCCTAGATCTTGCCACGGTGGGCGACAAGAGCCCCTTTGAGCTTTCGGGCGGACAGCAGCGACGTGTGGCGTTTGCCGGCGTGCTTGCTATGGAGCCCGAGGTCCTGGTGCTCGATGAGCCCATGGCAGGTCTCGATCCGACGGCCCGCAGGGATTTCCTGGAGCTCATTGGCCGTCTTCACGACGAGGGCCTGACCGTTGTCATGGTGTCGCACAGTATGGATGACCTGGCCAATTGCTGCGACCGTATCGTCGTAATGAATGAAGGTGCGGTGTTTGCCGAGGGAATCCCCGCGCAGGTGTTTGCGCATGCCGACGAGCTCAAGTCGATCGGCTTGGGCGTACCTGCTGCCCAGCGTATGGCGTTGGCGCTCGCGGAAGCGGGCGTGCCGCTGCATCGCGGCGGGCTCTATACTGTTGAGTCGTTGGCCGACGAGTTGGCAGATTTGCTGATCGGTCGCTCAGACGGTTCTTCTAACGTCTCGGGCAAGGCCAAATCCGAAACGGTCGCGCGAGAGGAGGGCTGCTGATGGAGGCGTTTTCGTTTGGCAGCTACTATCCGAGCGATAGTGCGATCCATCGCCTGGACCCGCGCACCAAGTTGCTTCTGGGGTTCGCATTTCTGATTACGGCGCTCACCGTCGGCAGCTTCCGCGGACTGGCCCCGGTCGCAATCTTTGTCGTGCTGGTCTATGCCGTGGCAAAAGTGCCGGCTCGTCGCGTTCTATCGTCGATGGCGCCGCTGCTGGCAATCGTCGTCGTGGTCGCGGTGCTCAACTTGTTTACCGATCAGAGTGGGCGCATCCTGTGGCAGCTCGGCTTTCTGCAGATAAGCGAGGGCTCACTGCGTTCTGCCGCCTTTATGGCGTGCCGCCTGACCCTGATGATGGCCGGCATGAGCGCCATCACGCTCACTACGCCCACACTCGACCTCACCGCGGGCTTTGAGCGTCTGCTCGCGCCGTTCGCGCGCGTGGGGCTTCCGGCACACGAGCTCGGCATGATCATGGGTATCGCGCTGCGTTTTATGCCGCAGTTTGCCACCGAGATGAAGCAGACGGCCGATGCTCAGACCAGCCGCGGCGCGCGTGTGACGGGCGGTCCGCTCGGCGGTGTGCGCATGCTCGGCAGCGTGGCGATCCCGCTGTTCACGGGCGTGTTCCGTCATGCGGAAACGTTGTCGGCCGCCATGGACGCGCGTTGCTATCACGGTGAGCAGGGGCGTACACGCCTGCATACGCTTGCGTTTGGTCGCGGGGATGCACTGGCCGCAGTGGCGATGGCGCTGCTGGTGGCTTGCGTTGTCGTTATCAATCTTCAACTTGTTTAGGCTCGATTTGAGCGTAAGAAAGGGGTCCCTATGACCGATATCGATCGCACGGCTCAACTCGAGCGCGCCTGCTCGTATCTCAGGCGCATTCCGGCCTGGTATCTCGCTACGACCGATGTGGCCGACGGGCATCAGCCTCGCGTGAGGCCGTTCTCGTTTGCCATGGTCGATGACGGTAAGCTGTGGTTTTGCACGTCGCGCGACAAGGATGTGTGGGCGGAGCTGAGTGCGAATCCCAAGTTTGAGCTCTCGGGCTGGAAGCCGGGGGATTGTTGGATCGTGCTGACTGGCGAAGCCGCGCTTGAGGACGACGCAGTTGCGAGCGATGAGGTGCGTCAAGCGGGTTTTAAGCACATGGTGGGCATCGGCGAGGAACACGAGAGTGCCAACGACGGCCGCCTTGCCTTCTTCTCGGTTCGCAACATTACCGCGCGCTTCTGTGATATCGACGGCAGCGAAGAGCTGCTCGAACTCTAGTTCTAGGGTAGCTAATTTGGGACGGGGCAATTTTAGCTACCCCTATATGCCAGTCGGTATTTGTCCAGGCTCAAATATATCGTCGGCAGTCGGGGGGTAGCTAAAATAGCCCCAAATTAGCTACCCCCTCGACCCAAAAAGACTAGTGACAGGAGGAAACGTGGACGGATTGAATACGGTATTGGAGTATCTGACGTCGGTGCCTGCGTGGTATTTGGCGACGAGCGTGGACGGGCAGCCTCATGTACGTCCGTTTTCGTTTGCTCAGATTCAGGACGGCAAGCTGTGGTTTGTGACGGCGCGCACCAAGGATGTGTGGCAGGAGCTGCTGCAAAATCAGCGCTTTGAGGCCACGAGTTGGTGGCCGGGCCATGGCTGGCTCATCTTGCGCGGGCATGCGGGCCTTGATGACCAGGCTGCTCCCGATATGCGCGAGGCCGGATGGAAGCATCTAGAGCGCCTGGGCGAGCACTACGATGGTCCCGGCGACCCCGCGCTCGTCTTCTTTAGCGTTGAGGACCCCGAGGCCTTTATCTGCAACCACGACGAGTGGGTACCGGTCGAGCTCTAAACGAGTCTTCCGTTAACCTCGACAATCAAGATATCTGCATGTAACGAGCTCCACATTGCAACAGTGCTGCAAAGCGCACTGGGTAGTGTGGAGTCCACTTTTATTTGTCAATTCCTTTAAGCGAATGTGTCCGGTTTGTTTCAATGCATGAATATACAAAAGATTTGCGTTTATTTGCATCTTTTGATGCTAAAGTTTCAACCCACTTCATAACGACGGCTGCGGGATGCGCACCGGTGCATAAACCGCAGACAAGGAGTTAGATATGTCCCTCAAGGTAGGAATTGTCGGTGCGGCGGGTTACGCCGGTGCCGAGCTCATTCGCCTCGTACTCGGCCATCCCGAGTTTGAACTTGTTGCCATTACGTCCAACGCCGATGCCGGCCAGCCGCTGTCTTCGGTCTACCCGAGCTTTGCCGGCGTGAGCGATCTGGTCTTCACGATGCATGACGCGCCCGAGCTTAAATCCTGCGACGCCGTCTTCTTGGCCGTGCCGCATACCGCGGCCATGGCGCAGGTGCCTGCCCTGCTTGCCGCGGGCGTTTCCTGTTTCGATCTTTCGGCCGACTACCGACTGAGCGACGCGTCCGTCTTTGAGACGTGGTATGCCGCCGGGCACACGAGCCCCGAGCTGCTCAAGACCCGTGCCTTTGGCCTGCCCGAGCTGTTCTGCCAGGACTTGGAGACCGCCGCATCCGACCATGCCGACGGCAAACCCGTGCTGGTCGCCTGCGCCGGATGCTATCCCACCGCAACGAGCCTTGCCGCCGCGCCCGCCGTGCGCGCCGGCTGGGTTGCCCAGAGTGGCCCTGTGGTCGTCGATGCCATCAGCGGCGTGACGGGTGCCGGCAAGTCCTGTAACGCTCGTACGCATTTTTGCAGCGCCGACGAGAATTTGGAGGCCTACGGCGTGGGCAAGCATCGCCACACGCCCGAGATTGAGCAAATCCTTAGCCTGACCGATCGCATCGTCTTTACCCCGCACCTGGCACCGCTCAAGCGTGGTCTGCTCTCCACGGTGACGATGCCACTCGCGCCGCAGGCCATCGACTCCCTGGCTCTTGAGGATGTTGTCGACTATTACAAGCAGTTCTACGCTGGGCGCACCTTTGTGCGTGTGCTCGACGCCGGCCAGCAGCCCAAGACGGCTTCGGTCGTCGGCACCAACGCCGCCCAGATCGGCCTCGCGCTCAACAAGCGCGCGGGCGTGCTGGTGGCGACGGGCGCCATCGACAATCTGTGCAAGGGTGCTGCGGGCCAAGCGGTCCAGTGCGCCAATATCGTCTTAGGCTTTGACGAGCGACGAGGCTTGCCCACGGTGGCGTGCCCGGTGTAGCACATTCGATTGTTAACGATTTGGTAGTCGGGCATCGAGTGGGGCGCCACTTTTAAGCTGGTCTCATGATCACGACTGGCATGGCGCACCAACCGATGTCCGTTTTTTTGTTTGACATAAGGAGTCATAAAGACGATGAATACAGAGCAGCTCGATATCAAGATTCGCGCCGTCGAGGGTGGCGTTACGGCCGCTGCCGGCTTTAAGGCCGCGGGTATCCACGCTGGGTTCCGCAAGAACCCCGAGCGTCTGGATTACGCGCTCGTCGTACCAGACAAGCCCTGTCCCGGTGCCGGCGCGTTTACCACCAATCGCTTTTGCGCGGCGCCCGTGCAGGTGAGCCGTGCCAACCTGGGCGGTGCCGATAAGGGCTATGGCATCATCGCCGGCGTTTCGGTCAACTCCGGTAACGCCAACGCCGCCACGGGTGAGACCGGCCTTGCCTGCGCGCGCGAGACGTGCAACATCGCTTCGCAGGTCATCGGCTGCGAGCCTCAGCAGATTCTGGTTGCTTCCACGGGCGTGATCGGTCAGATCCTGCCGATCGACACGTTCGAGACCGCCATTCCTGCTGCTTACGAGGCACTTTCCGCTCATGGTGGCGCCGATGCCGCCCGCGCTATCATGACGACCGACACGCACTCCAAAGAGTACGCCGTGTCCTACGTCAGTGAGGCTGCGGATCATGCGGGCAATGTCTATACGGTAGGCGGAATGTGCAAGGGCTCGGGCATGATCATGCCCAACATGGCCACCATGATCGCAGTCATCACCACCGATGCCCCCGTCGAGCCTGCGGCGCTCCACGCCCTGCTGCTTTCGACCGTCAAACAGACCTTCAATAAGGTGACGGTCGATTCCGACACCTCGACCAACGATACTTGCATCATGCTTGCCTCCGGCGCAGCGGCTGCTGACGCCGAGCCTATCGTCGAGGGCACTGATGCCTTTGAGGAGCTGGCTTTTGCCGTGCACGAGGTGTGCGAGAGCCTGGCGCGCAACATCGCGGCCGACGGCGAGGGCGCATCCAAGCTCGTGACGGTTAACGTTACCGGCGCCGTGAACGACGAGGAGGCCGATATCGCCGCCCGTGCCGTCGCTAACTCGCCGCTCGTTAAGACCTGCATCGCCGGCCACGACTGCAACTGGGGCCGCGTCGCCATGGCGATCGGCAAGTGCGGCGTGAAGTTTAATCAGGAGGACGTTTCCATCGACATGATGGGTATGCCCGTCTGCCGCGACGGCCTGACCGTTCCCTTTGACGAGGACGAGGCATTGCGACGCTTTGAGGCGCCCGAGATCGTGATCTCGGCAGACCTGGGCGCGGGCGACGCTGCCACCACCGTGTGGACCTGCGACCTCACGCACGAGTACATCTCCATCAACGGTGACTACCGTTCCTAGACTCATGATGTGCCGCGCGTCCCGCTGCAATTGCGGGCAGGGAGGCGCGGCGTGATAGCTATACGAAAGACGAGGCAGACTATGAAGTTCGCACGCGATTGTCGCTCGAGCGAATCCAACGAAGTAACCGCGCAGCTGCTGTTTGAGGCGCTGCCGTGGATTAAGAACCTGACCGGTAAGACGGTCGTCATCAAGTACGGCGGTGCCGCCATGGTCGACGAGCAGCTGCGCCGCGACGTGATGAGCGACATCGTCCTGCTCAAGATTATCGGCATGCGCCCCGTCATTGTGCACGGCGGCGGCAAGGCCATCAACGAGGCGCTCAGCCACTACGATATTCCCGTCGAGTTTAAGAACGGCCAGCGCGTGACCACGCCGGCGACCATGGATATCGTGCGCGAGGTACTGGGCGGCAAGGTCAACCAGGAGCTGGTGGCTGCGATCAACCACCATGGCAACTTGGCCGTGGGCGTGTCCGGCAGCGACGCCGGCACCCTTATCGCCGAGCCGCTCGATCCCGAGCTCGGCCGCGTAGGCAAGGTCACGCACGTCAACACCGACTATATCGAGCGCCTGCTCGATAGCGAGTACATCCCCGTTATCGCGACGGTCGCGGCAGGGGAGGACGGCGGCTTCTTCAACATCAATGCCGATACCGCCGCCGGTGCCGTTGCGGCGGCGCTCCATGCGCACAAGGCCATCTTCTTGACCGACGTCGACGGCCTGTACAAGGACTTTAGCGACAAGGATTCGCTTATCTCCAACCTAACGCTCGACGAGGTCAACGAAATGCTCTACGGCGGCGAGGTCGATAAGGGCATGATTCCCAAGCTGCGCGCGGCCGTCGATGCGCTTACCGGCGGCGTATTTCGTGCCCACATCATTAACGGTACTACGCCGCATTCGCTGCTCCTGGAGCTGCTGACCGATGCCGGCGTCGGCACCGTGATCCATTCCACCGAGACGGCCTACGAGTTCGATACGCACCCGCATCCGCTTTCGACTTTTGCGGCGCGCCTGACCGAGAACCTCGACGAGGTCGAGAAGCTTCAGACGGTCTAGCTGACCCGCGGTTGTCGCGTTCCTGCACCCATAGCCCCGCGCCGCACGGCGCCCAACGAAAGGCATCCCATGTCACTTGCAGCTCAACAATCACTTGAATCCCATTACGTCATGCATACCTTTGGCCGCTCTCCGGTCGAGTTTGTCGAGGGTCACGGCATGAAGCTCACCGGCGACGATGGCCGTGAGTACCTCGACTTTCTTGCCGGCATCGGCGTGTGCAGCCTGGGTCACGGCAACTCGGATGTGCTCTCGGCGCTCGAGGCTCAGACCAAAAAGCTTCTGCATGTGTCTAACTACTTCTACATCGAGCAGCGCGGTCAGGTCGCGGCGCTACTGTCAAAGCTCGCGAACGACGACGTTGATGGCGCGCGCGTGCTTGCCGATGCCATTGCCGCCGGCGATGAGACCACGGCAGCTGCTCTTGGTGCCCCGGCTGCGGATGAGCAGGTCTGGGAGACCTTCTTTGCCAACTCCGGCGCCGAGGCCAACGAGGGCTCGATGAAGCTCGCGCGCCTGTACGCCAAGCGTGCCGGTAACGGCGGTAACACCATCGTGTGCATGCGCGGCGGCTTCCACGGCCGTACGCTCGAGACCATTGCCGCCACCATGCAGGATTGGCTGCAGGATAGTTTCCGCCCGCTGCCGGGTGGCTTTGTGGCCTGCACGCCCAACGATGTCGATGAGCTGCGTGCGATCTTTAAGCAGCTGGGAAGCGAAATCTGCGCCGTGATGCTCGAGCCGATCCAGGGTGAGAGCGGCGTGCACCCCATGACCGAGGAGTTTATGGCGGCAGCGCGCGACCTGGCGCATGAGGTTGGCGCCGTGCTTATCGCCGACGAGGTCCAGTGCGGTATCTTCCGTTCCGGCAAGCCGTTTGCGTTCCAGACCTATGGCGTGGAGCCCGACATCATGAGTCTTGCCAAGGGCATCGCCGACGGCGTGCCTATGGGTGCCGTCGTGGCAAAGAAAGAGATCGCCGACGTGTTTAAGCCGGGCGATCATGGCTCGACCTTTGGCGGTAGCTGCTTGGCCGTCGCGGCGTGCGCCGCGACGCTCTCCGCGCTCGTGCACGGCGATTATGCCGACCATGCCGCCAAGGTGGGCGCCTATATGGAGCAGGCGCTGGCTAAGCTTCCGCATGTGGTAGAGGTGCGTGGTCGCGGTCTGATGCTCGGCTGCGATTTGGATGATGCTGCGGGTGATGCACACGACGTTGTGGCCCGTGCATTGGGGGCTGGTGCCGTGATCAACGCTACAGGTGCACATACGCTGCGCTTCCTTCCGCCACTCGTGTGCGAAGAGGCCGACGTGGATGGTCTGATCGAGATTCTGTCGGACGTTTTGGCTTAGCGAGAGCAAAACATAGCTAGTTTGAACGGGTTCCAGATCGTCAGTGCGTCATTTGATGCATGATTGGACGGTCTGGAACCCTTTTTGCCATAAATCTGCAATGGCCATGGCCTTTGTGACAGACGTGTTGGCGGGTTCGAATCCCATGCGCCGGGCACAAACAAAAACGGTCCCCTTGCGAGGACCGTTTCAAATTCAGTGGTGGGCGATGAGGGATGTCCGCGTGCGGCTGGCGCCGCCCGCTCTCGCTTCGGGCCTGCGGCCCTCGCGTGCTGCGCTGGAAAACGCTTCGCGTTTCCTCAGCTCCGCACCCTGGCGGGTTCGAATCCCATGCACCGGGCACAAAAAAGAAAGGCCTCCATCATTGGAGGCCTAACAATTCAATGGTGGGCGATGAGGGATTCGAACCCCCAGCCTTGTGCGTGTAAAGCACCTGCGCTAACCGTTGCGCCAATCGCCCGCAGGGACTGAGTATAGCGGAAACCCTGCGTGGTTCACCGCTAATTCATAACGAAAACTAAGCGGCGACTTCGGTGCTCTTATTCTCGTCGATAAAGAAGCGCTTGTACCAGATGAGGAACGTCAGCGTGGTATAGATCTTGCGCTGGTTGAGCGCGCGACCCTTAAAGTGATCGTCGAGCAGTTTCATGAGCGCATCGGTGTCAAAGAAATCAGCAGCCCACGGTGCGGTGAAGTATTCCTTTACGTAGTCGTAGTACTTTTGCTCGCGCAGCCAGAACTTGACCGGTACGGGGAAGCCCACCTTCTTGCGCGTTGCCCACTCGTCGGGCAGCGTGCGGTTGGCGGCGTGACGCAGGACGAGCTTGCAGCCTTCTTCGTTAACACGGTAGTTGGCGGGAATGTGCTCTGCAAACTCCATGACCTTCTTGTCCAGGAACGGGACGCGAAGCTCCAGAGAATGCGCCATGCACATCTTGTCGGCCTTGAGCAGAATGTCGCCCGGCAGCCACATGTTCATATCCAGATACTGTTTCTTGGAAAGCTCGCAGCAGTTGGGAACCTGCTTGTAGTACTCGGCGCACATCTCGGCGGCGTTCTTGCCGGTGTCATAAGCGGGCTTGAGCACCTCGTCGACCTCGGAGGGATCGAACACCTTTGCCTGACCAACATACCAGCGCTCGGGAACCTCGGCGCATTTCGTTAGGAAGTTGTGGCCCTTAAAGTAGGGGAGATGCTGAACGAGCGAGCCCAGGGCGCGACGTACGCCGAGCGGCACGCGCTTCTTAAAGGAGCGCATCTCGGGGGTGTCCTCATACCACTCATAGCCGGCAAACAGCTCGTCGGCACCCTCGCCCGAAAGGACGACGGTGACCTCCTTGGAAGCCATTTGCGCCAGATAGTACAGCGGCACGCTGGACAGGTTCGATTGCGGCTCGTCCATGTGGTACTGGATATCGGGCAGTGCATCAAAGAACTCGTCGGCGGTAATCATCTTGCGCACGTTCTTGATGCCCAGCTTGTCGGAAAGCTCGGCAGCGTAGTTGGTCTCGTTGAAGTTCTTGTAATCGAAGCCGACAGAATACGTGGTGTCGGGCATGAGACAGGCGGCAATGTAGCTGGAGTCCACGCCGCCAGAGAGGAACGAGCCCACCTTAACATCGGCAATTCGGTGCGCAGCGACGCTTTCGTGCACGACCTTGTCGCACTCGTCCACGTACTCATCGAAGGTCTTGGAGTTGTCGTCGGTAAAGTCGCAGCTCCAGTAACGCTTGATGTCCATGGTGTTGGTCGTCAGGTCATACGTAAAGCAATGCGCCGGGGCAAGCTTGAACACGCCCTTAAAGAAGGTCTCCTCCGTGGCGGGGAATTGCAGCGTCAGGTAGGGGCGCAGCGCGTCGTGGTTGACAGCCTTCTCAAACTTGGGATGGTCCAGGAAGCTCTTGATCTCGGAGCCAAACAGCAGCGAGCCATCGGATGCCTGGTAGTAATAGAACGGCTTGATACCAAAGATGTCACGAGCACCAAAGAGTTTGTTCTTGTTCTGGTCGTGAATCACGAACGCGTACATGCCGCGCAGGCGGTTGACCAGGTCCTCGCCCCACTCCTCGTAACCGTGTACCAGGACCTCGGTATCAGCGTTGCAGTGGAAGGCGTAGCCGGCTGCCTCCAGCTCGGCGCGAAGCTCCCGGAAGTTGTAGATCTCTCCGTTGAAGACAATCGTGACCTTGCCGTCGTCGCTCGACATGGGCTGAGCTCCAGCTTCGGAAAGATCAAGAATCGAAAGACGACGGAAGCCAAGGGCAACGTTGTCGACGATATGCTGGCCGCCCATATCGGGGCCACGGTGGATGATGCGATTCATCATGGCCGTGAGAACCAGCTCACTCTGTTCATCTGTACCGGTAAAACCGACAAAACCGCACATGCAAGATCCTTTCTGCTGACGGCTCAGGTGTACTGCCGCAAGGATTGCGACAGCTGATGTCAAATAATCTTTACTATCATGCCAATCTTTTGTTTCGTGATAGGGCATAAGCGCCGAGCGAACCGAAAAAACCACGTCACGATCTTCAGACGAAGCGGCGGGCCGTGGTTGCGAACGCGATGTTAAAGAATAGCGCCCAGATTTCCTTGTTTTTACACGGGGTGAACACTGCTGCCATTTATTGACCCACGGCACAGTCCATGCAATTTTTTAGAAGGCTGTGATGCGCGCAAGGTCAGGTGGCATATTAGGATGGTTGATAATACAGAATGTTTCATCGTTTCTGCCGCGGGACGTCTTCTCCCTTTAAGGCTGAATTTAGCGAGAGAGGTCTTTGTATGTCGAGTCCGACACAAGAGAAGCTAACTCTGATGCGCTATATAGAGTTGCTCGAGGAAGATGACCTTGTTGTTTCCAGGCCGAGCGCTTCGTGCGACCAGCGCATTGAGTTTGCGACCGACGACTCGCGCCAGGTGCGTCCGGGCACATTGTTTGTCTGCAAGGGCCGCGCGTTCAAACGCGAGTATCTGGTCTCGGCGATTGCCGAAGGCGCCGTGGCGTACGTGTCCGAGGTCGATTACGACGTCGATATTCTCGCTGTGATCGTCAACGATATCCGCCGTACGCTCGCTGTGGTGGCGGACGCCTATTACGGTCATCCCTCGGGCAAGGTGAAGGTCTGCGCTTTTACGGGTACCAAGGGCAAGTCGACCTGCAGCTTTTATCTGCGTGGCATTCTTGCCAACGAGGCTAAGCTCACGGGTTGTCATCGACCTGCCCTCAACACGGGTATCGAGTTCGATGACGGTGTCGAGACCGGTCCTTCTAAGCTGACGACCCCCGAGTCCTTCCTTTTGCAGTCGCGTATCGCACATGCCGCCGAGGCGGGCGCTCCGTGGCTGGTCATGGAGGCGTCGAGCCAGGGCCTCAAATACGAGCGTACGGGCAAGATTGACTTTGAAGTGGGCGCCTTTACCAATATCGGTGAAGACCACATCTCGCCGATCGAGCACCCCACGCTCGAGGATTACTTTGCCAGCAAGCTCAAGATTTTTTCGCAGAGTCGCTTTGCCGTGGTCAACCTCGATATGGATAAGGTCGATCGTGTGCTCGAGGCGGCATCTCGTTGCGAACGTACGGTGACGTTCTCCCTGACCGACGAGCGTGCCGACGTTCTTGCGCTGGCGATTCATAATGGCGACTGCGGCATGGTGGCAACGGTGCGCACACCCCGCTTTACGCGCGACATTGTGATTCCCACCCCGGTTAAGTTCAATGTGTCCAACGCGCTTGCCGCTATTGCCTGCGCCGAGGCCCTGGGCATTTCCGAAGAGGGCATCGTCCATGGCTTTGAGGGCGTCTTCGTTCCCGGACGTATGGAGCTCTATCCGTCCGTATCGGGCAAAATCTTGGGCGTCGTTGACTTTGCGCACAACGGCATGAGCCTCGAGACGCTTTTGCGCGACCTGCGCGAGAACTATCCCGAGCGCGAGCTGGCGGTTGTCTTTGGCGCAACGGGCGGCAAGGGTGTCGATCGCCGCACCACGATGGGTATTGCCGCCGGCAAGTACGCCGATCGCATCGTGATTACCGAGGACGACCCGGGCCCCGAGGACGTCGAGGACATTTGTGCCGAGATTGCGCGCAATGTACAAGCGCAGGGAAACGATAACTGGCAGATTGTGACCGACCGTACCGCCGCTATCGAGGCGGCCGTGCGCGAGACCAAGCGCCCCGCTGTGGTTATCGTGACCGGCAAGGGCGAGGAGGAATGCATGCTGCGCAAGAACGGACCCGAGCCCTGCGAGCGCGATGGCTTGGTTCTCAAGCGCATCCTTGCGGCGTACGACGCCTAAACGCTGCCGCCTTTAGGATGGCGTTTGCGGGCCCCGGCGTCTGATGATGCAATGCCTTCCAGGTGTGCTTACCCTAGGGGAAACACACTATCAAGATTAAACCTCTTCTATGTAAACGGAGTGACCATGTCCCACAACACCCTGCCGACCGTTGCCGAGCTTTCGGGTGAGATGCGCGAGCGCCTTGCCAAGGTCAAGTATGTCTTTACCGATCTGGACGCCACGATGCTCGCCCCCGGCTCGTGCGTGCTGCGCGACAACGACGGCAACCCCTCGACCAAGCTCGTCGAGGCTGTCGTGGCACTTGCCCGCGCCGGCATCCAGGTGGTTCCCACCTCGGGCCGCAACCGCACCATGATCCACGAGGATGCGCGCGTGCTCGGCCTCAACTCCTACATCGGCGAGATGGGTGGCCTGGTCATGTACGACCTCAAGGCCAACGATTGGGAGTATCTGACCGGCGATATGCCCTACGACCCCGCCTGCGGCCTCACGCCGCATCAGGTGATCGAGCAGACCGGCGTGTGCGAGAAGATCCTCGCCCGCTGGCCGCATAAGATCGAGTACCACAACGACATGTCGACTGGCTACAAGTACCGCGAGGTCACCGTCGGCATGCGCGGCGATGTGCCCGACGACGAGGTTCAGGCCATTCTTGACGAGGCCGGCTGCGGCCTGGTCTGGGCTTGCAACGGTCACCTGACGCATCTGTCCAAGCCGACGACGCTCGAGCTCGAACGCGTCGAGGATGGCCGCGCGTTTAACATCAATCCCGCCGGTCTTAACAAGGGCGTTGCCATCGCACGTTTCTGCGAGCACCTGGGTATCGAGCGTGAGGAGACGCTGGCGCTCGGCGATTCCGAGTCCGACTTCTACATGGCTGACCACGTGGGCACGTTCTGCCTGGTCGAGAACGGTTTGACCAGCGCCGGCGCGCCTGAGTTCCTGGATGCTTGCGATAACGCCTACGTCACGCGCGGCAAGATTGTCGATGGCTGGGCGGCAACGGCAGAGCTGCTCGTCGCGGCCCGTTCGTAGCGCGACGCATCACGATTGGTTGCATTTTTCGAGAGAGAATCTGGTGAGGTAATGTCCGATATCGATAATATGGCCGGGGACACGCGTCCGATCGGCGTGTTCGACTCGGGCCTGGGCGGCTTGACGGTCGCGCGCGCGATCGCAACGGCACTTCCGCACGAGTCCGTCTACTATTTCGGTGACACTAAGCGCTGCCCTTATGGCACCCGCACCGAGGACGAGGTTCGCTCGTTTGCGCTGCAGGCGGGCCGCTGGCTATCGAGGCACGACGTTAAGATCATGGTCATCGCCTGCAACACGGCGACCGCCGCGGCCTTGCGTTTGGCTCAGCAAGTGCTCGACGTTCCCGTGATCGGCGTGATCGCCCCGGGCGCGCGCGCCGCCATCAACAGCACGCGTACGCGTCGCGTGGGCGTGCTCGCCACCAATCTCACCATTCGCTCGGGCGCCTACACGCGCGCCATTCAGGACCTGGATGCCGGCGTCGATGTATACGGCTGTCCTGCCTCGAGCTTTGTCGAGGTTGTCGAACACGAGCTCGCCTCGGGTGCACATCTGCAGGAACAGTGGCTTGAGAACGAGGACATCTTCGATACGCCTGCCGTGCGTGCGCTGGTGGGTGCCACGGTTGAGCCGCTGCGCGACCACGGTATCGATACCGTGGTGCTCGGCTGTACGCATTTCCCGCTGTTGGTGGGACCTATCCGCCATGCGCTGGGGCCTGGGGTGCGCGTCGTGAGTTCCGCCGAGGAGACCACGCGCGAGCTGACCGATATCCTCACGCGCCGCGAGCAGCTGGCGGGCGACGCCGCCGAGCCGCAGCATCGTTTTGCCACGACGGCCGATAACATTGCCGAGTTTGCGGTGGCGGGCAGCTTTATCTTTGGTCAGCCGCTCAAGAGCATCGAACATATCGATATCGATGAGCTGAAATAGATGTAAGGCAGCCGCCAAAGCCTTCGCCACATCTTTTGCCGAAAGGAAATTTCTATGGAGTACATGCAGGTCAACCGCGCCAACGATCGCGCCGCCAACGAGTTGCGCCCCGTTAAGCTCACCCGTGGCGTCATGAAGCACGCCCACGGCTCGTGTTTGGCCGAGTTCGGTGACACGCGCGTGCTGTGCGCCGCCACTATCGAGGAGGGCGTGCCGGGCTGGCGAAAGGGAGCTAAGGCCGGCTGGGTGACCGCGGAATACGCCATGCTGCCGGCGTCGACCGGCAAGCGCTGCAAGCGCGAGCACGCCAACCGCAAGGGTCGCTCCATGGAGATCGAGCGCCTCATTGGCCGCAGCCTGCGTACCGTTGTCAACATGAAGGCGCTCGGCGAGTACACCGTCACCGTCGACTGCGATGTGATTCAGGCCGATGGCGGCACGCGTACAGCGAGCATCACCGGCGCCTGGGTGGCGCTGCACGACGCCCTCGCCATGTGGGTCGAGGCGGGCAAGATCGAGCGCATCCCGCTTATCGGCCAGGTGGCTGCCATCTCCATGGGCGTTGTCGACGGCAATACGCTGCTTGACCTCGATTATTCCGAGGACAGTCACGCCGAGGTCGACATGAACCTCGTCGCCACCGACACCGGCGAGATGATCGAGCTCCAGGGCACCGGCGAGCAGGCGCCCTTTGACCGCAAGCGCCTCAACGCCCTGCTCGACCTGGGCGACAAGGGTATCGCCGAGCTCATCGAGCTTCAGCGCCAAGCCATCGCCTAACCTGCCAAAAGGGACAGGTTTATTTTGGTAGGTTTTATCTGCTGAAATGCTGCGTTGAAAGGTCCGATCGCCTGAGAGGGGAGGGGTCAAGTGCCCAAACGCCCCTCACGCGGCTTGCTATAGAGACAAGGAGGCCAGTTATGGCACTTGAGAAGATTGACATCGACACCCTCGACCCGGCGGCGACCATCGTCGTGGCAACGGGCAACGCCCATAAGCTCACCGAGATCGAGGCCATTTTGGGCAAGGTCATGCCCGAGGTGCGCTTTGTGGCGCTCGGCCAGCTGGGTGATTTTGAGGATCCCGAGGAAAACGGCACGACGTTTTTGGAGAACGCCATCATCAAGGCCCAAGCCGCGGTTGAGGAGACGGGCCTTATGGCCATTGCCGACGATTCGGGCTTGGTCGTTGATGCCCTGGACGGCGAGCCGGGCGTGTATAGCGCGCGCTATGCGGGCGTGCATGGCGACGATGCCGCCAACAACGCCAAGCTGCTCGTTAACTTGGAAGGCGTGGCAGACGAGGATCGCACCGCGCGTTTTATGAGTGTCGTCGCGCTCATCGACACGGATGGTCTGGTCACCTATGGTGAGGGCGCCTGCGAGGGCGTTATCGCGCACGAGGGCCGCGGCGATCACGGCTTTGGCTACGACCCGCTGTTCCTGCCGGTCGACACGCCGGGCAAGACCATGGCCGAGCTGACGGCGGACGAGAAGAACGCCATCAGCCATCGATTCCATGCGCTCGAGCACCTATCCGCCAAACTGACGGGCGAGGAGTAGGCCGTGCGTGCGGTGGTGCAGCGCGTACTCAACGCCGGCGTGACGGTCGACGGCGAGTGCGTGGGCCGCATTGGACGCGGCTACCTGGTGCTGCTGGGTGTGGGCCATGGCGATACGCGTGCCGAGGCCGACAAGCTGTGGGGCAAGCTCCGCGGGCTGCGCATCAACGAGGACGAGAACGGCAAGACCAACTTGGCGCTTGCCGATGTCGACGGTGAGGTGCTCGTGGTGTCGCAGTTCACGCTGTTCGCTGACTGCCGCCACGGTCGCCGCCCATCGTTTACGGATGCCGGCGCGCCCGATGTTGCCAACGAGCTCTACGAGTACTTCCTGACGCTCGTTCGCCAAGATGTCGAACACGTGGCGCACGGCATTTTTGGCGCCGATATGAAAGTCGACTTGGTCAACGACGGCCCATTCACCATCGTCTTGGACACCGATAACCTTTAGGTTACGCGGTTTTACCAAACCGCGTAACAACTGGTCATGCGAGATTGTCGTCTGGTACGTATTCGAGACCGGGCTTTTTTAGCTACTTGCGTATGGCCACAACAGGGTGCTATAGTATTAGAGTTTTGTCTATCTTAGGGGTATTATCCCCTTTTTGAATTGCACCTTCTGGAGGCCCTGTTCATGGAAGAGATGGAAGTCAATCACGTCGACGACATCCACGAGAAGCTGACCGATATGGTGGGCGATCGCGTCAAGGTTAAGGCCAACATGGGCCGTACCCGCGTCGTCGAGCGCATGGGCACCATCAAGAGCGTCCACCCGGCCGTCTTCATTGTCGAGGTTGACGAGCGTCGTGGCCGCAAGTCGCGTCAGTCCTACCAGTATATCGATGTGCTCACCGGTCAGGTCGAGCTGTTCGACCCCGAGAGCGGCGAGCATATCTTTACCCCGCTCGGCAATCAGCTCGAGGAGCATTAACGGTGACCGATCGGTCCCTGACTCTTTCCGCGCCGGCAAAGATTAACCTCTACCTGGGGGTTCATACCGAGCGCGATGACCGCGGCTACCACAGGGTCGATTCCCTGATGGCGGCCGTCGGTCTTTCCGATACCGTGACGGTCACGCCGGCGCAGGCGCTGACCGTCCAGACGGTTCCGGCATCAGATTTTCCCATGCAAAAGAATACGGCGTATCGGGTTGCGGTTGCTATGGCCGAGCATTATGGTCGCGAGGCAAACATCTGCGTGACGATTGAGAAGCGCATTCCATTGTGCGCCGGCTTGGGCGGCCCCTCGACGGATGCGGCCGCGGTCATTGTCGCCTTGGCAGAGCTCTGGGGCATTGATCGCACCGACCCAGCGCTCGACGATATTGCGCGGGGCATTGGTGCTGACGTCCCGTTCTTTTTGCACGCGAGTCCTGCGTTCTACGTAGGTGGGGGAGACGTGCTGGCAACTGAGTACCCCGCGCTGCCCGCGACGCCCGTCGTGCTGGTCAAGCCGCGCGAGGCAAGCGTTTCGACAATTGAAGCCTATCGACGTTTTGACGAGGCCCCGGTGCCTGCGGACAAGCCCGGCGCGATAGCTTCTGCCTTGCGTGCTGGTGATGCCGAGACGGCATATGCACTCATCCATAACAATCTGGGTGTCATTTCCGCACAGATGGAGTCGCAGATTCAAACGGTCCTCGACTGGCTGCGTAAACAGGACGGAACCGTTGCTGTAGATGTGTGCGGATCGGGTGCCTGCTCGTTTGCCATTTGCGACACCGCTGCCACGGTCGAAAGGCTTGCCGATGCTGCCCAGCAAAATGGCTGGTGGGCCTGCGCGACTGAGTTTATTCCCAACACGGTTCAAATCGACGCGCCAAAGAAATAAAAATTTCTCTAGCACGCGGCGAAAATCTTTGTTACTATAGTCGAGCTAACGGGTTGTGGCTCAGTTTGGTAGAGCACTGCGTTCGGGACGCAGGGGTCGCTGGTTCAAATCCAGTCAACCCGACCAGAGCATGAGGAGGGACCGCTTCTTGCGGTCCCTTTTTTTAGCTAGTGTTGTGATACCGCGATACCCGCGGTATACTCATTCGAGCTTGTCTCGCTGTATTGTGGAGGTCTACATGTTTGGACTGAGGGCTCCTGAGCTCATCATTATTCTCGTCGTTGTCCTGATTATCTTCGGGCCCAAGAACCTGCCGAAGCTCGGCAAGTCCCTCGGCTCTACCGTCAAGAATATCCGCGAGGGTATGGAGGGCGACGATAAGGCCGAGACCAAGCAGGCCGAGGAGGTCGTGGTCGAGCAGTCCGAGGAGGACAAGGAGATCGCTGAGCTCGAGGCCAAGCTCGCTGCTGCCAAGAAGAAGCAGGCAGAGGACAGCGACGCGGACGCAGAGTAGTCCCATCCCCTTTGGGGTGAGCACCTGACCGGCTTGCCCGCAGGCTAGCCGGTCTTTTTCGTTTTGTTGACAGTTGATTGTTTGATCAGAGTTGGGGAGATATCCGTATGGACGCAAGCCAGATCGTACTGACCGCTGAGGGCCGCCAGAAGCTCGTCGAGGAGCTCGCCTGGCGTGAGGGCGATTACGCCAAGGAGATCGTCGAGGACATCAAGGAAGCCCGCGCGTTCGGCGACCTTTCGGAGAACTCCGAGTACGATGCCGCCAAGGACAAGCAGGCCCAGAATGCTGCTCGTATCGCCGAGATCCAGGCCATTCTTGCCAACGCTCAGGTTGCTGCCACCACGGGCGATCTGACCGTCTCCATCGGTTCCACCGTTTCGCTGATTGATCCCAACGGCGAGGTCATGGAAGTCACGCTCGTTGGTACCACCGAGACCAACTCGCTCGAGCACAAGATCTCCAACGAGTCTCCGGTCGGTCACGCCATCATCGGTCACGGCGAGGGTGATTCCGTCGAGGTCGTTACGCCTTCCGGCAAGACTCGCGTCTACACCATCGCCAAGATCGCACGCTAGACCACGGTCCCGCGTAAAGGTATGTTTTCGCTCCCTGGGACCGAATCCTGGGGAGCGTTTTAGTTTGAGGAGCTAACTTATGGCAGAGAACCAGAACGCCGCCGATCAGGCATCGACGCTCAACGACGAGCGCGCCACCCGCCTGGCCAAGCGCGCCGCCCTGTTCGAGGCGGGCCAGAACCCCTATCCCGAGCACTCTGAGCTTGAGGACTACGTCGCCGATATCGAGGCTAAGTACGCCGAGCTTGCCGATGGCGAGGACACCGAGGACGTCGTGAAGATCGCCGGCCGCGTGGTCGCCAAGCGCGGTCAGGGCAAGATCATGTTCATCGTCGTGCGCGATGCGACTGCCGAGATTCAGCTGTTCTGCCGCATCAACGACATGGACGAGGCCGCCTGGAATACGCTCAAGGCCCTCGACCTGGGCGACATCCTGGGCGTGACCGGCGTGGTCGTGCGCACCCAGCGCGGCCAGCTTTCCGTTGCCCCTAAGAGCGCGACCCTGCTTTCCAAGGCCGTTCGTCCGCTGCCCGAGAAGTTCCACGGTCTTTCCGACAAGGAGACCCGCTATCGCCAGCGCTATGTCGATCTGATCGCCAACGACGACGTTCGCGAGACCTTCCGTAAGCGTTCGCAGATTCTCTCTACCTTCCGTCGCTTTATGGAGTCCGACGGTTACATGGAGGTCGAGACCCCCATCCTGCAGACCATCCAGGGCGGCGCTACCGCCAAGCCGTTCATTACCCACTTCAACGCGCTCGATCAGGAGTGCTACCTGCGTATTGCCACCGAGCTGCACCTCAAGCGCTGCATCGTCGGTGGTTTTGAGCGCGTGTTCGAGATCGGCCGCATCTTCCGTAACGAGGGCATGGACCTTACCCACAACCCCGAGTTCACCACGATGGAGGCCTACCGTGCCTTCTCAGACCTCGAGGGCATGAAGGCGCTCGCCCAGGGTGTCATTAAGGCGGCTAACAAGGCCATCGGCAACCCCGAGGTCATCGAGTACCAGGGCCAGACCATCGACCTTTCTGGTGAGTGGGCCAGCCGTCCCATGACCGACATCGTCTCCGACGTGCTCGGCAAGCAGGTCACCATCGACACGCCGGTCGAGGAGCTTGCTGCCGCCGCGCGCGAGAAGGGCCTGGAGATCAAGCCCGAGTGGACTGCCGGCAAGATCATCGCCGAGATTTACGATGAGCTGGGCGAGGACACCATCGTCAACCCGACCTTCGTGTGCGATTACCCCATCGAGGTCAGCCCGCTCGCTAAGCGTTTTGAGGACGACCCGCGTTTGACTCACCGCTTTGAGCTGGTCATCGCCGGCCACGAGTACGCCAACGCATTCTCCGAGCTCAACGACCCGGTCGACCAGGCTGAGCGCTTTGCTGCCCAGATGGCCGAGAAGGCCGGCGGCGACGATGAGGCCATGGAGTATGACGAGGACTACGTGCGCGCCCTCGAGTACGGTATGCCTCCCGCGGGCGGTATCGGCATTGGTATCGACCGCGTGGTCATGCTGCTTACTAACCAGGCTTCTATCCGCGACGTCCTGCTGTTCCCGCACATGAAGCCCGAGAAGGGTTTCCAGTCCGGTGCCGCTGCCGCCAAGGCTGCAGAGGCCGGCAACGCCGCGAGCCCATTCGTTAAGTCGCTTAAGCCCACGCTCGATTACTCCAAGATCGCCGTTGAGCCGCTGTTTGAGGAGTTCGTCGACTTTGATACCTTCTCCAAGAGCGATTTCCGCGCTGTGAAGGTCAAGGCATGCGAGGCCGTCAAGAAGTCCAAGAAGCTGCTGAACTTTACGCTCGACGACGGTACCGGTACCGACCGCACCATCCTCTCCGGTATTCACGCTTATTACGAGCCCGAGGACCTGGTCGGCAAGACCTTGCTCGCCATCACCAACCTGCCTCCGCGCAAGATGATGGGCATCCCCAGCTGCGGCATGCTCATCAGTGCCATCCACGAGGAGGATGGTGAGGAGCGCCTCAACCTGATCCAGCTCGACGCCTCCATCCCCGCCGGCGCAAAGATGTACTAACTAGTTACGCGGTTCTACGAACCGCGTAACGGCTCGACGCTGCGCGACGTCCAGGGCGACAATTTGTCATTCAAAAGGCAAGGCATGACCAGAAGGTCTATGCCTTGCCTTTTTCATGCCAACTTGTTCGCCCTGGACGTCGCTCGCTGTCCGTCCTCTACCTGCGGCGTTGCTCTGGCTGGCACTTAGGGACGTTCCTTTTGTGCCGGCACTTGGGGACAGTCCTAGTCGTTGGGGGTCTACCGACGCATTGGAGGTTTGCGCCTTCCATGCATGACAGCTGTCTCTTTTATGTTTCCTTTAGCCGTTGCTGCCTAGGATGGGGGTTAGTCGGTAGGAAGGGAGCGTCTATATGGACGACGCGAGCGAGCGTGCAATCGAAGAGGACATGCTCGATCAGTTCAATTACTTTGATGATGAGGATGAGGAGCTAATCGATCGTCGCGAGCCAGCGCCGCTTGATTCCTTTGATCTGGTCGATGAAGAGACTGATGAGGACGAGGTCGGATCAACGGAGCCCCCACAGCCTTCGCGCCTTGACTCGCTGCTTTCGAGAGCCCCCATGCACCACGGCGTTCGTGCCGGCGCGCTCCATATGAAAACTGACTGGCACCAGATCGTGACGGCAGGCGATGAGCTTGCCGTCGATGCGCCGCTCACCGATAAATCATCCATCATCTGCCGCACCGGCATGCTTATGCTGGCAAGCGGAACGGGTGCCTGGCGCGTGCGCGATACCATGAATCGTGTTGCCGCCGTACTCGGTGTCACCATCCACGTTGACTTAAGTCTTCTGTCGTTTGAGTGCACCTGCATCGAAGATGGCCACTGCTTTAACGAGGTTGTCAGCCTGCCCACAACGGGAGTCAATACCCATCGCATTTGGATGATGGAGAGCTTCTTAAAGGAAATCGAGACGTATGGGCGCCGGTTTACCGTGCACGAATACCACGAGATGCTCAAGACCGTTGAGAGTTCAAAACCCGATTACTCTCCCTGGCAACAGGGCCTTGCGGCAGCTTGTGCTTGCGGCGCCTTCGTCTTTTTGCTCGGCGGCGGCCCTATCGAGATGGCCTGCGCGTTTGTGGGCGCGGGTGTCGGCAACTTTGCCCGCTCCCATATTCTCAAGCAAGGCCTTGGTCAGTTCAGCGCGCTGACGACCGGCGTTGCGCTCGCTTGCGTTTCGTATCTGCTGGCATTGCTCGGCCTTGGCCAGGTCATACCGGGGGCAATGTCGCACCAAGAAGGCTATATCGGCGCCATGCTCTTTGTGATTCCCGGCTTTCCGCTCATTACGGCGGGCCTCGACATCGCCAAGCTCGACATGCGAAGCGGTATCGAGCGCCTTTCATATGCCGTATCGATTATTGTGATGGCGACGCTCGTAGGTTGGATGGTTGCCGAGTGTGTTGGCCTGGCGCCGGACGACTTTGCCCCACTGGGCCTTTCGCCGCTTGCCCTTACGCTCCTGCGCGTGGTGATGAGCTTCGTTGGCGTATTCGGCTTCTCGGTGATGTTCAACAGCCCGGTAAAGATGGCCGCGGCAGCTGGGTTGATCGGCGCCGTGTCCAATACCCTGCGTCTGACCCTTGTCGATGCGCCGACGATGATTCCCTTCCTGGGCCTCAGCACGGGAATGCCTCCCGAGGCAGCAGCGTTTATCGGCGCGCTGGTATCGGGTCTGCTGGCAAGCTTGGCCGAAGTCAAGCTCACCTACCCGCGCATCGCCCTCACGGTGCCTTCGATTGTCATTATGGTGCCCGGTCTGTATCTCTATCGCTCTATGTATTACATGTGCACCTTCGACACGGTCAACATGCTCGGCTGGTTTGTGCGCGCAGTGCTCATCGTGGCGTTTCTGCCCGTTGGCTTGGGCGTGGCGAGAACCCTCACCGACCCTCGCTGGCGCCATACCAGCTAATTGGCGCAAGGGGGACAGGTTACTTTGCACCAAATGAGTTGCGGTGAAATAGGGACTGAATTGCTGCTTAAAGGGTCAAAACAGTCCGTATTCCACCGCAACTTATGGGGTCGGGGGATTATCGGTGCCCTGCATCTTCATAAACTCAACGCTTACGAAGCGCGCGCCGTTCGTGTTAGGGTAGTTCCACCACATAAGTAGTCGCAGACGCACGTATCGCGGGCGGGCGAGATGAAGTTCCAACAGCTCCATCTTGCCCGCCCGTTTTTGTTGCGTGGCGCCGCGGTACAACACAGAGAGGAATCTGCCCTTTATGCCTATCAACAAACGAGAGAGCCTGCTGTTCACCTTTATCATGTGCTTTTGCATGGTGCTCTGGATGAGCATCTACAACGTTGCCCTGCAGCACGGGGCCATCAACGGCGAGGTCGTTGCCACTGCGTGGCTCGGCTTCCCCGTTGCCTACATTTTTGCCATGTGCTGCGACTGGTTCGTCGCCAGCCCGCTCGCCAAGGGTTTCGCCTTTAAGTACTTGGTCACGCCGGGCAAGAGCTCGCCACTTGCCATGACGCTCGCCGTCAGCTCCTGCATGGTCGTTCCCATGGTCATCATCATGTCGCTGTACGGTGCCTGTGAGGGTCTGACGCACATGCCCGGCGGCATCCTTGCGAACCTGTATTCCGTGCCCGCGATCTGGATGATCAACATCCCGCATAATTTTGTGATGGCGCTGCCGTGGAACCTTTTGGTAGCCGGTCCGATTTCCCGCTTCGTCTTCCGTCGCGCCTTCCCTGTGGGGACGGTTTTCGAGGAGGAGCATGCCGAGCTCTTGGAGCAGGCTATGGCTCCTGAGTGCGAGTAGCTCGCTTAGGGATCTGCTGAGCGCGGGCGACTTGCTTGGTTGGAGCCCTAAGCGTGGATAGCTCTCTCGGCGACATCGCGGGCGTGAGCGGTGCACATGACCGGAGGGCCCGTGCTGCTCCGTTGCCCGACGTGCTAGCGCGCAGAACAATCTGTTGGTGCATTCGGCGGCTGCTGAAGCGTTTCGGCAGCCGCTTTTTATACGGAGTTTAAATACAACAGTCTGTTGTATTACGTAGAGTGGTATATCTCTAGCGGGAAAAATGCGAGAGACGGAGCATTATGGCGTTGCTAGTAGGACTGGACGTAGGGTCGACGACGACCAAAGTTTACGCGATGCACGAGGATATGACCGAGGCGTGGTGGGGATATCGCCGCCACGGGGCGTGTCAGACAGCGAGCGTGCGCGCCATGCTCGGCGAGCTCGCCGAGCGCTTTCCCCATGAGTCACTGCGCGTTGCGGTGACCGGCTCGGGTGCGCGCGATATCGCGACCGCGCTGGGCGCCTCGTACGTTCAGGAGGTGGTCGCCAACGCGCTCGCGATCAGCAGGTTCTATCCGCAGACGCGCTGCGCCATCGAGCTGGGCGGCCAAGACGCCAAGATGATCTTCTTCCGCACCAACGATAAGGGAGACATCGAGGTTGCCGACATGCGCATGAACGGCTCGTGCGCAGGCGGTACCGGTGCATTTATCGACGAGATGGCAAAGCTCATGGGGGTCGGCACCGAATCGGGCGAGTTCGAGCAGCTCGCAAGCCGGGGAACGACCGTCCACGAGGTCTCGGGCCGCTGCGGCGTGTACGCAAAGACCGATATCCAGCCGCTGCTCAACGAGGGCATTCCTACCACCGACCTGGCGCTTTCGGCGCTTCACGCGGTCGCCCGCCAAACGATCGGCGGTCTGGCCCAGGGTATCGACATCGAGCCGCCGGTAATCTTCGAGGGCGGTACGCTCGCCTACAACCCCACACTGGTCCGCGTGTTCCGGGAGCAACTGAATCTATCGGACGATCAGGTTATCGTCCCGCGCGATCCGCAGATCATGGTCGCGCGCGGTGCCGCCCTGTCGCTGACCGACATGTTCGCATCGTCCCAACCGATCGACCTTCCCGACGCTTTTGTCCGGCTGGATAAGCTCGAGACGGTCGCGCCCGCAAGCGGGGAGGGACGTCTTGCCCAGCCCTTTTTTGCCACACCTGCCGAGCAGGCGGATTTTACGGCACGCCATGGCAAAGAGACGCCGGCAAAGGGTCCGGATGCGTATGCGCCCGGAGAGACGGTGCGTGTGGCGCTCGGTATCGATTCGGGGAGCACGACGACCAAGTTCGCCCTGGTCGATGAGGCGGGTGAGCTTGTCGATTCGTTCTACGCGTCTAATAACGGCAGACCGCTCGACGTCGCCCAACAGGGTCTTGTCAGCTTGAAGAACCGCTGGGAGACAGCGGGAGTCACGCTTGCGATCGATGCCGTGGGCACCACGGGATACGGCGAGGAGCTTTTCGCGCGCGCGTTCCACGCCGACTACCATACGGTCGAGACGGTCGCGCACGCCCGCGCCGCGTGCGCATGCGTTCCCGATGCGACCTTCGTGCTCGACATCGGCGGACAGGATATGAAGGCCATCTGGCTCAACCACGGCGTGCTGACCGATATCGTCGTCAACGAGGCGTGCTCTGCGGGCTGCGGCTCGTTCCTCGAGGGTTTTGCCAAAAACCTCGGAATAGCCGTTGAGGATATCGCGACCGAGGCATTTTCGTCCAAAGCCCCCGCCGTTCTCGGCAGCCGCTGCACGGTGTTCATGAACAGCAGCGTCGTTTCCGAGCAGCGGCGCGGTAAGGGTCCGGGCGACATCATGGCCGGTCTCTGCCGTTCGATTATCGAGAACGTGTTCACCAAGGTCATTCGCGTTTCAAATCTCAACCGTCTGGGCGACAAAGTCGTCGTCCAGGGCGGCACGTTCCGAAACGACGCGGTGCTGCGCGCATTCGAGCAGTATCTGGGCAAACCCGTCACGCGTGCGCCCCACCCGGGGCTGATGGGCGCTATCGGTATCGCCCTGCTCGCGCGCGAGGAATGCCGCAAGGGCGACGCCGGCACGTCGTTTATCGGGCTCGATGCCGTGGAGCGCTTCGAGCATCGCGAGTTCGGCGGCGTTACCTGCCGTCGGTGCAACAACCGCTGCCAGCGCGCGGTCGTGGCATTTGGCGACGGCTCGCTTTACGTCACGGGCAATCGCTGCCCGCGCGGCGGCGCCATCTCATGGGATGAGCTCGTGCGCGAGGTTCCCGCGGCGGAGGAGCTGCGTCCGCAGGGTGCTTGCGAGGCACAGGCACCCGGCACGGGGCGCGACCGGACCGCGGCTGCCCCCAATCTCTTTGTCGACCGCGAGAAGCTGCTGTTCGAGTCGTACCCCACGGTTCCCGTCAGCGGGGGGCGCGATGTCACGATCGGCATTCCCCGTGTGCTCGAGTTCTGGGACACCATGCCGTTCTGGTCGACGTTCTTCAGCACGCTCGGCTTTAAGGTGCGCGTCTCGGGACGCAGCACCAAGGCGATGTACGAGCGCGGTCTGGCGCACGTCACATCCGACACCGTGTGCTTCCCGGCCAAGCTCGTCCACGGGCACATCCGCAATCTCGTCGACGCCGGCGTCGACCGCATCTTCATGCCCATCATCACGACGGTGCCCACCGAAAACACCGCCTCTACCAGCGAGTGGATGTGCGCCGTCGTAAAGGGATACCCCTACGTGATGCGCAATTCCGATAACCCGGAGGAGCGTTTCGGCGTTCCGTTCGATACGCCGCTGTTCCACTGGTACGACGAGGGCGACCGAAACCGCCAGCTCAAGGCGTGGTGCAAGGAGACCTTCGATATCGATGCCGACCTGGTTGCCAAGGCGACCGAGCAGGCGGACCGCGCGCAGGAGACGTTTGAGAACCAGCTGCAGCTGCGCGGCAGGCAGGTGCTCGAGAACGTGCACGAGGACGGCGGCTACGCGGTGGTGATCGCTTCGCGCCCGTACCACAACGACCCGCTGGTCAACCACGGGCTGCCCAAGCTCTTCTCTGAGCGCGGCATCCCCGTGCTGACGCCCGATGCGGTGCCGGGGGTCTGCAACGTCGATCTTTCCAACAGCCGCATCGACATCGTGAACAACTACCATGCGCGCATGCTGTCGTGCGCGGTCATCGTCGCATCGACGCCCGAGCTCGAGCTCGTGCAGATGGGCAGCTTCGGCTGCGGCCACGATGCGTATCTCACCGACGAGATCGCGCGCATGATGGGCGAGATGGGCTCCAAGGTTCCGATGATGATCAAGCTCGATGAGAGCGACGTCGCCGGTCCCATGGGCATTCGCGTGCGTTCGTTTATCGAGTCGGTCAACCGTCGTCGCGCGGAGGAGCGTGCCGAGGGCGCCCGGGTGCACGCGGTCCATCCGCTCGACGACCCGTATAAGGTCAAGTACACCAAGCGCGACCGGCACGACAAGATCGCGCTGGTCCCCAACACCTCCCATGCGTTCTGCAGGCTCATGACCGCGGCGATGCGCAATCAGGGCGTGCGCGCCGAGGCCCTTGATATCGGGCGCGAGGATGCCATCCGCCTGGGCAAACGCTATGTGCACAACGACATCTGCTTCCCCGCGCAAATCGTGATCGGCGAGGCGCTCGCGGCGCTCGAGAGCGGTAAGTACGACCCGCACGACGTCGCCGTGGTGACTGGCAAGTATATCGGCGACTGCCGCCTGACGCACTACATGCCCCTGCTGCGCCGCGCGCTCGACGACGCGGGATACGACTATGTCCCGGTGCTCACCAACGACGACGTCGATGCCCACAATGCGCATCCGGGCTTCAAGCTCGGCCTTGGCCCGAGCATCCAGATCGCCTACGGTCTTCCCATGATCGATGCCCTCGAGGCCATGCTTAGGCGCATCCGTCCCTACGAGCTCGAGAAGGGCGCGGCGGACGCTGCGTTCGACCGCGCGCTCGATGAGGTTATCGAGGGCATGGAGCGCTCCGGGCTGAGAGGCCAGGCGACGGGCTTCAAACGCGCGCTTGCGATCATGGACGCCGTTCCGTACGACCGCTCGAACCCGCATCCGACCGTTCTCATCGTGGGCGAGTACCTGCTCAATTTCCATCTCGGCGCCAACCACGAGATCGAGCGCTACCTCGAGGACAACGGGCTCGAGGTCATCGAGGCGCGCATGACCGACGTGATCCGCAAGACCTATTTCTACAAGCATGCGCAGTCGCGCGAGTTCCACGTCGACCTGTCGCTGCCCGAAAAGGCCTGGTACGCCACGGCGGACAACCTGTTCGAGCTCGCGCACGACCGTTGCGACCGCCTGGGCGCGGCGAGCCCGCTCTACGAGCCGCCGACGTGCATGCCCGAGCTCGTGCGCGCGAGCGATAAGATCCTGCACCATACGTTCGATGCGGGCGAGGGCGTGCTGATTCCGGCGGAGATTCTCGAGCACGCCAAGCGCGGCTGCCGCAACTTCGTGATCCTGCAGCCGTTCGGGTGTCTGCCCAACCATGTCGTGGGGCGCGGGCTCATCCATGCGCTCAAGGAGCAGTATCCCACGGCGCAGTTCCTGCCGCTCGACTACGATCCCGACGTGAGCTTCGCCAACGTGGAGAACCGTCTTCAGATGCTCATCATGAACGCCAAGGCGCAGGGGTGCGGTGAGGCGCATGGCGAGACCGCGTAAGGACGCCGATGCGCCCGATGCACGCACCCGTATCATCGAGGCGTTTTGGGAGCTCATCGAGAACAACAGCATCTTCGAGCTGTCGGTTGGCGAGGTGACCCGCGCCGCCCAGTGCAATCGCGGAACGTTTTACTACTATTTTCACGATTTCGATGAACTCGTCGCCATCGCCATAGCCCAGCTGCTGCAGGATAACGAGCTCATCACCGATGCCCTCTGGCATTTTTCGAGCGAGGGCGACCTTTCGGCGTTCGACCGGCGCGACGTCCGCTGCCTGCTGCGGCGCATCGTCATCACCATGAGGGCGGGTGCCGCCGAGCAGGTCGTGCAGGGCATCCATACGATCATCATCGACCGCGTGAGAGAGATCGTCCACCCCGACGGAGAAGAGCTCAAGGCAGATTCGAGCTTTGCGGTGGGCTTTCTGGTCTCGGGCATCATGGGCTTTGTGATGGCGGTCGGCTTTGCCCGGGAGGGCGGCGAGGAGATAGACCTCGAGCAGCCGGGGGACAGCGCGTGCGCGTACCTGAGGGCGGTCGCCATGCAGACGGTGGAAACGGTCGCGCAAGTCGAGGGCGTCGATACATCCGAGCTGCTCGAACGCGTCTCCAAGGAGGCCGATGCCTATCGCGCATCGCGTGCGACGAGTCCCGACGTGGTGAAAGACGCCTAGGGTTTCTCTTGCGGGGCGCCTGTCGCGCATCGCGCGGTGAGTCCCGCGATGCGGTCATAACCTGCATTCATGTGAGCCGGGTTTATAGATATTCCTCCAGCTGTTAACATAGACAACCTGTGGGTAAAGAGACAAAAGCGCCGCCGACGGGCGGGCGTTTTGATTTCGATGAACTCATGTAAGGAAACGAGCATGTTAGATAGATTTACCGATCGAGCGCGCAAGGTCATGTCGATGGCCAAACAGGAGGCGCTCGATCTGCACTCAAATAAGGTGGGCACCGAGCACCTGCTGCTCGCACTCGCCAAGGAGGACGAGGGCATCGCTGCCGAGGCGCTGCGCTCGCTTGATATCTCCTACGACGACATCATGGACACCCTCAAGGAGGTCCAGACCACGGTTCCCGAGCCCAGCGAGGAGACCGAGGCGGCCAAGCTCGCCTTTACGCCGCTCGTCATTAGCGTGATGGAGCGTTCATTCCGCGTGGCGCGTGAGAACAACCAGACCTACGTGTCGACCGAGCACCTGCTCATCGGTATCGTCGAAGAGGGCAACGGCATGGCCATGGACATCCTCATGCGCCTGGGTGTGTCGTCCGCCTCCATCAAAAAGGCTATCGAGAAACTCACCGCCAAGGACCAGGACAAGAAGCGTCCGCTCGCCGGCGCCGGTGCTGGTCGTCCCGGTGCGGGCCTGCCGTTCTTTAGCGGCTCGGATGCCTCTCAGCAAAAGGGGAGCGGCACCGACACGCTCAAGCAGTTCGCCACCAACCTCACTCAAAAGGCGCGCGACGGCGAGCTCGATCCCGTGATTGGCCGCGAAAAGGAAGTCCAGCGCATGATGGAGATCCTTTCGCGCCGCACCAAGAACAACCCGCTTATCCTGGGCGACCCCGGCGTGGGCAAGACGGCCATCGTCGAGGGCCTGGCGCAGCAGATCGCTGCCGGCAACGTGCCCGAGAATCTCATGAACCAGAACATCTGGACGCTCGACCTGCCGGGCCTCGTTGCGGGCGCCAAGTATCGCGGTGAGTTTGAGGAGCGCCTCAAGAACGTGATCCAGGAGGCCACCGAGGCTGACGACGTCATCCTGTTTATTGACGAGATGCACACCATCATCGGTGCCGGTTCTGCCGAGGGCTCCATCGACGCGAGCTCCATGCTCAAGCCCGTGCTTGCACGCGGTGCCTTCCAGATTATTGGCGCCACCACGGCCGAGGAATTCCGCAAGTACCTCACCAAAGACCCAGCCTTCGAGCGTCGCTTCCAGACTATCGATGTCGAGGAGCCGAGCGTCGAGGACACCGTCAAGATCCTGACCGCGCTTAAGCCGCGCTACGAGGAGCACCACCATGTGCGCTACACGCAGGGCGCTATCGAGGCTGCCGCGAACCTTTCCAACCGCTACATCCAGGATCGCTTCCTGCCCGATAAGGCCATCGACCTCATCGACGAGGCCGGTGCCCGCGCTCGCATCGCCGCGAATCGTGCGCCCGAGCCGGTGCGCGAGGCCGAGCATCGCATAGAGGAGCTCAAGGCCGCCGCGCAGGAGGCCACCGAGAGCGACGACATGAACAAGGCCGCCGAGATCACCGAGCAGCAGAAGGCCGCCGAGATTGAGCTCGCCGAGGCCAAGGCCGCCTGGACCGCCGAGCTCGACGCCAGCCCGCTCACCATCGACGTGAGTCAGATTGCCGACATCGTGTCCGTGACCTCTGGCGTGCCGGTTTCCTCGCTCACCGAGAGCGAGAGCCGTCGCCTGCTGCAGACCGAAAGCGTGCTCAAGACCCGCATTATCGGCCAGGACGAGGCCGTCGAGGCCGTCGCCAAGGCCGTGCGCCGCAGCCGCTCGCCGCTCAAGGACCCGCGTCGTCCCGGTGGTAGCTTTATCTTCCTTGGTCCCACCGGCACAGGCAAGACCGAGCTCGCCAAGACGCTCGCCGAGTACCTCTTTGGCAGTAAGGACGCGCTCATCAGCTTCGACATGTCGGAGTTCGGCAGCGAGTTCGAGGTCTCCAAGCTTATCGGTAGCCCTCCGGGTTACGTGGGCCACGACGAGGGCGGTCAGCTTACCAAGGCCGTTCGTCGTCACCCGTACTCGGTCGTGCTGTTCGACGAGATCGAGAAGGCGCACCCCGACATCTTCAACATTTTGTTGCAGGTGCTGGAGGAGGGTCGCCTGACTGATAGCCAGGGCAAGACGGTCGACTTCCGCAATACCGTGATCATCATGACGTCCAACGTGGGCGCCCGCGAGATCGCGCAGGATGCGAGCGTTGGCTTTGGCACCACCGGCGAGCAGGGCCTCACCTCGAGTGAGATCAAGGGCCGTGCGATGGGCGAGCTCAAGCGCCTGTTCCGCCCCGAGCTGCTCAACCGTATCGACGACATTGTGGTGTTCCAGAAGCTCTCGGGCGAGAACCTGACCAAGATCGCGCACCTGCTGGTGGACGACCTGCGTCAGCGCCTGATTGCCAACGGCATGAACATCAAGCTCACCGATGCGGCCTATGACAAGATCGTGGCCGAGGGCACCGACCTCACCAACGGCGCGCGTCCGCTGCGCCGTGCTATCCAAAAGCTCATCGAGGATCCGCTGTCCGAGGAACTGCTGGCTGGCGAGTGGGGCGAGGGCGATACCGTCCTGTGCGACGTGGCCGATGGCAAGTTTGTCTTTAGCCACGGCACGGGCGAGATCCCGGCACCGCGTCCGGTGGGCACGCTCGGTGGCGATACCGCCCCGGCGGCACCGCACACCGGCAACGCCGCGCCCGTGAGCGGCGGCGTGACCTCGGGCCCCGGCGGCATGATGCAAGCCGGTTCCGGCGCGCTGTAGGGCGTAACATAGCTTTGCGAAGGGGCACTCCTGTCGGGGCGCCCCTTTTTTATGAGTAAATGGTGCTATACTCGAAATATAAATATGTATAGCAGAAGGAGCTAGCATGCCAATATCGGTACTCGACTCACGGCCGGTCCAGATGAATGTGCGCATGGATCGCCAACTCAAAGAGGCTGGGGACGCCGTGCTGGCGCATATCGGCATGACGCCGTCACAAGCTGTGAGGGAGCTGTGGCAGTACTTGACCGAGAACGGTCATATGCCCGTCGCAAAAAAGAATGATGACGAAGTCCTGCCTGACGACATACGATCGAAGGCGAGTTCGTCCCGCGTCTCGGAAGGGGCTGCGTTAATTTCGAATTTTTATGAGCGGTTCTCGATTCAGAGGCCGAGCCCCGATGAAGCCTTTGATTACGACGAGTTATACGATCAAATGATGAGCGAGAGATTCAGCGATTGGATCGAATTATGAGCGGCGTCGGAACGAAACGTGTGCTCAAGCTGTTGATCGACACGAACGTCTGGCTAGATTACTTTCTCGCTCGCACGAATGCGACCAGGCCGATAGTCGAGCTCCTTTCTCGCGCGGCGGAAGCGGAGGATATCGTCCTCTTCTCGTCCTCCCTGTCTGTCAAAGACGTCTATTACATTCTGGGAAGGACGATGAAGGCCGACGCCCGCCGTGAGGGGGCTCTCACTCCCGAAGCCATCGCCGGTGCCGACGAGACAGCGTGGGCGTGCGTTCGCCTGATTCGGCAAAAGTCGATTATTGCCTCGGTCGGTGCAGACGAGGTCTTCGACTCCTTTGTGTTCAAGTATCATCACAACGACTTTGAGGACGACCTGATGCTGGGCGTCGCCAATCGCATTGATGCCGATTACGTCGTGACAGAGGACAAAAATCTCATCAAACATACCAATGGTGTATGCATTAATGTTCAACAGGCGTTGAAGTTGGTTGAAGGGTCCAACGTCCCTTCGGCACGGCCCGTCTAACCTGCTTTATCTTGATAAAGTGGCGTTTCCTCGCCGTTAGCCGATGATGCGAGGGCGCTCGGCGTTTTCGACTGGTTTATGCACGCAAAGTCTGGGAATATACAAGTCGCATGTCTTACTGTCTAACCAGTTGCGCCAAGGAGGCACCATGGACTACAAGATTACCGGTTACGAGCCCGCCCAGCTGTTCCATTTCTTTGAGGAGGTCAGCGCGATCCCCCGTGGGTCTGGCAACGAGAAGGGCATCAGCGATTTCCTGGTCGCGTTTGCCAAGGAGCGCGGTCTCGATGTGTACCAGGACGAGGTCTACAACGTCATCATTCGCAAGCCCGCATCTGCCGGCGCCGAGAATGCCCCGACCGTGATGCTGCAGGGCCACATCGACATGGTGTGCGACAAGCTGGGCTCCGTCGAGCACGACTTTACGACTGATGGTATCGACCTGGTCGTCAAGGACGGCGTCCTCACCGCTAACGGCACCACTCTGGGCGCCGACAACGGTATTGCCGTCGCTCTGATGCTCACTGTTCTCGATGACGATTCGATCGTTCACCCCGCCCTCGAGTGCGTATTCACCACCGACGAGGAGACCGGCCTGGTCGGCGCCGAGACGCTCGACAAGTCCCAGATTAGCGCCCGCACCATGATTAACCTTGACTCCGAGGAAGAGGGCGTTGCTACCGTCAGCTGCGCCGGCGGTGTCGTCGTTACCTACACCTGCCCGATCGCGCGCGAGCACAAGACCGGTAGCGCCCTCACGCTCGACATCTCCGGCCTGCTGGGCGGCCACTCCGGCAGCGATATTAACCTGGAGCGCGGCAACGGCAACCTCATCATGGCCCGCATCATCGACCGCCTGATGGTTGCCGGCGAGCCCGCCATCGTTAGCTTTAACGGCGGCACCAAGGACAACGCCATCAACCGTGAGTGCAAGGCCGAGCTGGTCTACGCCGACCACGCTGCAGCCGAGGCCGCGGCCCAGATCGCAAAGGGCATCATCGCCGACGTTACTGCCGAGCTCGAGGTCTTCGACCCCGGCTTTACCTGCACGGTTGAGATTGCCGACAACACTGAGGTCGAGGCCATGGACGAAAAGTCCGCACTTGCCCTTATTCGCGCTCTGCGTCTTGCCCCCAACGGTGTGATCCGCCGCAATGTCGCCACCGACGGCTCCGTCGAGGTTTCCTCCAACATCGGCGTGGTTGCCACCTCTGACGACCAAGTCAAGATCATGCTGTCCCCGCGCTCCTCGATCACCTCGCTGCAGAACGAGTTCAAGGACCGCCTGCAGACGCTGGCCGATGTCCTGGGATTCGACGCCAAGTTTGAGTTCGAGTATCCCGGCTGGAGCTATGCCGAGCATTCGCCGGTCCGCGACATCTTTGTCGAGAGCTATCGCGAGCTCTTTGGCTCCGAGCTACGAATCGAGTCCATTCACGCCGGCCTTGAGTGCGGCCTGTTTGCCGAGGCCCTGCACGGCCTGGACGCCATCGCCGTGGGCCCGACGCTCTCCGATGTCCACACCCCGGACGAGAGCATGGAGCTCGCTTCTGCCGAGCGCTTCTACGAGCTGCTCATCGACGTCCTCAAGCGCCTCGCTGCGTAAAGGTTGCGCTAGCAGCAGTCCGAGCTACGTGCTAGCGGATTGCAAATGACATTATGAGAGGGGGCATCCGAGCTTTTGCGACGGGTGCCCCCTCTCTTTTTTAAGAAATGGGAAATTGATTGGCGTCTAGCCCATATCCGCCTTGATGAGGTCGAGGGTGCGCTGGCAGTTTTCGCGGACGGGGCCGAGCATATGCTCGCGCAGGTCCGCCATGCCGGGCAGGTCGGCGTATTCGTCCATGACCTCTTCCATGCAAACGGGTACCTCGTAGGCGAGGTCCATCATGGTCGCAAAGCAAAACTTCTCAGATAGTCCGGCATCGATGAGCGCCGCCTCCAGCGCGGGGTCGCCCATACCGTGGTATCGACGGATAGCGCCTGGACCGATGCGCCCCACACGATTTTCGCCGCCAACGCTCATGGCCAGGCGTGCCCGACGTCGCATGCGCTCATACGCTAAGCCCGATGCGACATCGTACATGGGTGCGAGCGCCGCGTTTGTGCCTTTGCCTAGGATGAGCGAGTAGTTTTTAGCGTGTGCGTCAGGCGCTCCGATAATGGCGTTGTAGAACAACATATAGGTAAAAAGCACAAGATTCATGTGGTGGGGGACTGTGTTGATCAGTCGTTCTTGGATGTCTCGTGTAGTTGGTCCTCCGTCAGCGGTGTATTTCTGGCTTGGCAATACACCGAGCGCCTGGCAAAAGTCCTCCTGATGCACCCTTTCGATATTTCCGCTGCTATTGGCCATTCTGTCGTACCGTTCAACGACGAGCGCGGCTTCGTCTTCAAATGTGCAATAGGAGACGTTGGCAGTTGGAATGCCAACACGCCGAGCCGTTTTCATGCAGACGAATTCGTTTAAGGCCTGATGTTTGAACCCAACGACACCATTTTTGAAGATATGGGTAGTGGGGGATGACCCTAGGCATTCGCACCATTGGCCATCATGCCAAGCTAGTGCAAATTTGCCTTGATTGCCGCCCAGGGACCAGCTTTCGTTGGAGCCCATCCATGTCTCTCTTTCGCCATCGCGAATTGCTTTGAGCTTGTGAGCGATTTGAGAATTGGTAAGCGGGCGGTATGTCGAGACCCTGCCGCGGGCGGCGTCTAATTGATCGGCTCGACAAAACTGAACGGCCCCCGCGCAGTCAAGACCGATATGGCACAAGAGGGCGACGGGGTTGTTGGATGCAACGTCATGCTCGGCGGCAATAGCGCGACGCTGCTCTTGACTGTCGGGCAAAAGGCCAAATAGGAATGGGCGGACGATGTTATGGCCATACGTGCGATTGGAAAGCGGCATTGTTAGCGATAGCGGTGCTCCGCGATAGGTTGGGGCGTATACAAAGCTGCAGAGTCCATGCTCGTCTTGCCGGAGAGTGCCGGCGATTTCGCCACAAATGAGGGTCGCGAGTTCCATCTCTGCCATTTATTTCACAACCTTGCAGCCAAAGGAGAGGTTTGAAGTGCCGGAAAGGCCTTGCTCGGCTGCGATTTGGGCCAGCAAGGCACCATAGGAAGATGGCGTTCCTTGTCGAGTGGGTCGTCTGCCTACGCTTGGCTTTGGCAGGGTATTCGAGTTCGCGATAGGGAGGTTCACTATCGTCGTCGGATGTTCGGAGGGCGATGCGATGGAGTCGTTATCGCTTTGCGCGAAGAGACCTATGCCGAGTGCGTTAAAGACGGTCAGCAACTTGTCGAGTCGAATGCCGGTGGCGTCGCCCAGCTCGAGCGATGCGAGCAGGCGCTCCGAAACACCGGCCTTTTTAGCGAGGGTCGCACGGGTGATCCCTTGCGCCTCGCGTGCCCGGCGCACGTAGACGCCAGCTTGGCGCGGTGTGGTGATGGGAAGGGTATCCACGGCGATCTCCTAACGTGCAGACTTTTGCATATCAGTATGACATGCAAAAGTCTGCATGAAAAGGCCTCATGCAAAACACTGCATGAGGCCTCTATGTTGACCGTTGAGCTTATGAGAGGCGTTTTTTATATCGCGAGAATCCCCAGATGCTCAAGCAAGATCTTAAGCCCGATGAGGACGAGTACGACGCCACCCACGATGGCGGCGGGTTTTTCGTAGCGCGCGCCAAAGGTGTGGCCGATCGCTACGCCGGCAACGGAGAAGAGAAAGGTCGTGATGCCAATGAGCGACACGGCAGGAACGATATCGACCGAGAGCGCGGCAAACGAGATGCCCACGGCAAGCGCGTCAATCGAGGTGGCGATGGCAAGGATTAGATATTCGCCCAGGTCGATCTTTTCGGCATCCTTGCCGTCGCCTTCGTTCTCGTCCTCAGTAAAGGCTTCCCACAGCATCTTGCCGCCGATAAAGGCGAGCAGGATAAAGGCGATCCAGTGGTCGATGGGTCTGATGATGCCCATGAACTGGCTACCAAGGGCCCACCCAATTACGGGCATGCCGGCCTGGAAACCGCCAAAGAACAGGCCGAGTATCACGGCGACCTTAAGGTTGATCCTTTTCATGCCAAGGCCCTTGCAGATGGATACGGCAAAAGCGTCCATAGAAAGGCCGATAGCGAGCAACACAAGCTCTGCGAGTCCCATAGTCTGGCTCCCTCTCTGCGGGCGGGCCCGCGTGTACCTCTTGGGGGAGTAACAAAAAAGACCCGTGGCGTACGCGTTGCGCGCACAGCCACGAGTCTCGTTCATTAAGGCAAGCCAGGCCGCATCGGCCAGTGTGTTGACTTGCCGCGCCACCGGAGGCGAACCCGATCACGCGACTACTCCCTCATTTATGCGAATCCCGATGCTACCACATGAACAGCTGATTTGGGTTGGGCTCTCAGCTGTGTTCGCTCATTCTGTAAGCATCGGATTTCGCAAGCGCCGCAGGGACAAACCGTGAGAAACTATTTAGCGTTTATGGAGCGTACACGATGGGAGCGATGCCTTGGATAAGAACGAGCTGCAAAAGCGTATGGAACAGGCCATCCGCCTGACGGCACCTGGTCAGCCGATCCGCACCGCCCTCGACATGATCATCGCCGGTCACCTGGGCGCCCTTATCTGCGTCGGCGACACCGAAAACGTGCTCGCTGCCGGTAACGACGGCTTCCCGCTCAACATTTCGTTTACCTCGAACCGCCTGTTCGAGCTTTCCAAGATGGACGGCGCCATCGTCATCGATGGCGACCTCACCCAGATCCTGCGCGCCAACTTCCACCTCAATCCCGATCCCTCGCTCGCCACGAGTGAGACGGGCATGCGTCACCGTACTGCCGCTCGCATGTCGGTGCTCACCGATGCCATCGTGATCTCGGTTTCGGCTCGCCGTGCCGTCGTTAACGTGCACGTTCACGGCAAGAGCTACGAGATCCAGCCCGTCACCACCATCATGAGCTCGGTCAACCAGCTCGTCGCCACGCTTCAGACCACCCGTCAGTCGCTCGATCGCTCCTTGCTGCGCCTGACGGCCCTTGAGCTCGACGACTACGTTACGCTCGCCGACATCACCGGTATTTTCTCGAGCTTCGAGATCATGCAACAGGCAAAGACCGAGCTTAAGGATTGCATCGTCAAGCTGGGTAACCAGGGCAAGCTCGTGCAGATGCAGCTCGAGCAGCTCGCGGGCTCCAGCATGGATACCGAATACGACTTGATGATCCGCGACTACGCAAGCGATTCCTCCGAGGCAAACGCCGAGAAGATCCGCGCCGAGCTGAGCCGCATGACGCCTAAGGACCTGTCCGACCCGCAGCACGTGGCGGCAGTTCTGGGCTATGACGACCTGGACGAGGACTCCGTCATGACACCGCTGGGCCTGCGCACGCTTTCGCGCGTGTCCGTCGTGCGCGACGGCGTGGCCGAGAAGATCGTCGACGAGTACGGCTCGCTGCAGGAGCTCATGGACGACATCAGCGAGGATCCGGAGCGCCTGGGCGACTTTGGCGTTAACAACCCTGCCATTCTTGCGGACTCCCTGTACCGCATGAAGGGCACCAAACAGGGGAACGCATAATGGCGCCCGTATGCGCCGTGGTCGTTGCCGGTGGCAGCGGCCAGCGCTTTGGTAATCCCGGTGGCAAGCAGCTCGTCAATGTAGCGGGCCGTCCGCTTATGAGCTGGTCCATCCGCGCGTTCGATCGTAGCGACAAGGTCGGCCACATCGTGGTGGTTTGCCCTGCCGAGCGTCGTGCCGAGATGCGCCGCCTGGCCATCGACCCGTTTGACTATGACACGCCCATCAGCTTTGCCGATGCCGGCGATACCCGTCAGGATTCCACCCGTGCCGGCGTGCATGCGGTTCCGGCGGGCTTTGAATACGTCGCCATTCACGATGGCGCTCGTCCGCTCATTACGACCGAGGCCATCGACCACGCTATCGACGTGCTCGTGAGCGACCGTGCTCTCGACGGTGTCGTGTGCGGCCAGCCCGCGATCGACACGCTCAAGATCGTTGACGGCGATAATATCGTCGAGACGCCGCCGCGTGAGCTCTATTGGGCCGCGCAGACGCCGCAGATCTTTAGCGTCGATGCTATGAAGCGCGCCCATGCCGCGGCGATTGCCGAGGGCTTTATCGGTACCGATGATTCGTCGCTGGTCGAGCGCATGGGTGGGCGCGTCCGCTGCGTCCAGAGCCCGCGCGATAACCTTAAGGTGACGGTGCCCGAGGACCTGCGTCCCGTAACCGCGATTCTGCTCGGTCGCATGGCCGAGGGAGAGGACCTTCCCCATGTTCAGTAACCTGCGCATTGGCCACGGCTACGACGTCCACCGTTTGGTGGAGGGGCGTCGATGTATCATCGGCGGGGTCGACATTCCCTACGAGCGCGGCCTGCTGGGTCACTCGGATGCCGATGTGCTCGCGCACGCCTTAGCCGACGCCATTCTGGGCGCCTGCCGCGGGGGAGACATCGGCAAGCTATTCCCCGATACCGACCCCGCCTATGAGGGTGCCGATTCGATGGTGCTGCTCGCTCGCGTGATGGACTATGCGCGCGAGCTGGGCTTTGAGTTTGTCGATGCCGATTGCACCATTGCCTGCCAGCAGCCTAAGATCACCCCACACCGCGATGCCATGCGCGCCAACCTTGCCCATGCCCTGGGCGTTGACGTCGAAAACGTGGGCGTCGCCGCCACTACGACCGAAAAGCTCGGTTGGGAAGGCCAGGGCGAGGGAATCGGCGCCTGGGCCGTCTGCCTGCTACAGAAAACCGTTAAGGAGTAACGAATGCGTATCTACAACAGCGCTACCCATAAAAAGGAAGAGTTCCAGCCCATCGAGTCCGGAAAGGTCCGCATGTACGTGTGCGGCCCCACGGTCTACGACAACATCCACATCGGCAACGCCCGCACGTTCATCAGCTTTGACGTAATTCGTCGCTGGCTCATCGCGAGCGGCTACGAGGTCACGTTCGCCCAGAACCTCACCGATGTCGACGACAAGATCATCAAGCGCGCCAACGAGCAGGGCCGTACCGCCGCCGAGGTTGCGACGGAGTTCTCTGACAAGTTTATCGGCGTTATGCGCGCCGCCAACGTGCTCGATCCCGATGTGCGCCCCCGCGCCACCAAGGAGATCGGCCCCATGATCGCCATGATCAAGACGCTCATCGAGCAGGGCCACGCCTACGCCGCCGATAACGGCGACGTGTACTTTGCCGTGCGCAGCGATCCCAACTATGGTCAGGTCTCGGGCCGCAACATCGACGACCTTATGGTTGGCGCGCGCATCGAGGAGAACGAGGACAAGAACGACCCGCTCGACTTTGCCCTGTGGAAGGCCGCCAAGCCCGGCGAGCCCAGCTGGCCGAGCCCCTGGGGCGAGGGCCGTCCCGGTTGGCACACCGAGTGCGCCGCCATGGTGCACCGCTACCTGGGCACCCCGATTGACATCCACGGCGGCGGCTCCGACCTTGCCTTCCCGCATCACGAGAACGAGTGCGCCCAGGCCACCTGCGCCTGGCACCAGGGCTTCTCCAACACCTGGATGCACACGGGCATGCTGCTGGTAGACGGCGAGAAGATGTCTAAGTCGCTCGGCAACTTCTTTACGCTGGCCGAGGTCCTCGAGCAGCACTCCGCTGCCGCCCTGCGCCTGCTGATGCTGCAGACGAGCTATCGCTCGCCGCTCGACTTTTCATGGGAGCGCCTGGAGGGTGCCGAGAACTCGCTCACGCGTATCGCCGGTACGGTCGAGAACCTGCGCTGGGCCGCGAACCATGCGACGGCCGATGCCGATGAGACTGCCGCCGAGGCGCTTGCCGCCAAGGCCGCCGAGACCCGTGCCGCCTTTAAGGAGTGCATGGACGATGACTTTAACACAGCCGGTGCCATGGGCGCCGTCTTTGGCTTTGTGACCGAGTGCAACCAGTACCTGGAGCAGGCGGGCGATGCTGCCGACAAGGCCGCCGCGCTTGCCGCCGCCGATACGCTGGCCGAGTTGCTCGATACGTTTGGCGTCGAGCTTCCCGAGCCCAAGGTCGAGCTGCCGCTGGGCCTGCTGGGCGTTGCCGCCGGCCTGGTTGCCTACACGGGTGACGACGTGGACGAGGCAGCTGCCAAGATTCTCGAGGCCCGCGCCGAGGCCCGTGCCGCCAAGAACTGGGATCTGGCCGACGCCATCCGCGACCAGCTCAAGGACCTGGGCCTCACCATTGAGGATACCGCCGCCGGCACCCGTATCAAATCTCTCTAATCCCCGCGGGTTTCCCAAGCACCCGACCTTGCCGTTCAAACCGTCGCTCGCGTACTCAAGTACGCGTCGCTCCTCTTTCACGGCAATCTCGGGCACTTGGAAAACCCGTACCGACCGCTTGAGCTATTCGTCTTAAGCGGTCGCTTCTTTTGTCCTGTTTGAAAAGTATTTAAAGGAGGTCGCTTTATGGCCGACAATCGCAAGCGTGCACCGCGTGGAGGCAAGCAGGCTGCTTCTGGCTCGCGTCCGATTCGCCGCAACGACCGCGCTGCCGCTCCCAAGGGCCAGCGCGAGCGCTCACAGGCTGCTCGCCCGCAGCGCGAGCGTAGCCGCGATAACGTCCAGGTTCCCAAGGGCGAGTTTATCGAAGGCCGTCGTGCTGCCGCCGAGGCGCTACGCACTGGTTTTCCCATCAAGTGCGCGCTCATTGCCGAGGGCGGGGAGCGCGATGCCGCCTTGTCGCACCTGGTCGACGACCTCAACGCCGTGGGTGTCCGCATTAAGTATGTGCCGCGCGCGCAGCTCGACGCACTGTCGAGCCACGGCGCTCACCAGGGCATCGCGCTCGAGGTTGGCAACTTCCCCTATGCCGATGTCGCCGATATTCTCGACCGCGCAGGCGAGGGCCCGGCACTTGTCGTGGTGCTCGACCACGTGACTGACGACGGCAACTTTGGCGCCATCGTGCGCTCCGCCGAGGTTGTGGGCGCGGCGGGCGTCGTCATTGCCAATAAGCGTGCCGCCGGCGTGACCGTGGGCAGCTATAAGACCTCAGCCGGTGCCGTCATGCATCTGCCTATCGCGCAGGTTCCCAATATCGCCCGTGCGCTCGACGATTTTAAGGCCGCTGGTTTTTGGGTGGGCGGTGCTTCCGAGCACGCCGAAGGCAGTTGCTGGGATGCTCCTTTCGAGGGCCGCGTGGCGCTCGTCATGGGCTCCGAGGGCGACGGCATCTCGCGTCTGGTGCTCGAGAAATGCGACTTTTTGACCAAGCTTCCCCAGCGCGGTATGACCGAGAGCCTCAATGTTGCCCAGGCGACCACGGCGCTGTGCTTTGAGTGGCTGCGCCGCAACGCCGGCGAGCTGATGGGGGAGGAGTAGCGCATGTCCAAAAAGAACCGTGCCAAGTCCAAGGCCAAGCGCTTTGGCGAGGGCTCGGCCAAGCCGATTGTTTCGGCCGCGACCTATGGCGTGGGCGGCAATGCGTTTGCGCAGGCTATCGCCGACCCAGTCTCGACGGTGCACTCCAACAAGCCCGAGCTGCTGGTGGTCGACGGTTACAACGTGATCCACTGCACGCCGCGCTACGAAAAGCTCGTGTACGACCATTCCGACGATCCGTATTCCAGCGACGTTCACGATATGGCGCGCACGGCGCTCATTAATGACGTAGCTGCGTTTGCCCAGGGCCGCTACGAGGCCGTGATCGTATTTGACGGCGCGGGCAATATCTCCAGCGAGCGCCCCAACCTACCGGCCCGCGGTGTGCGCATTGAGTTTTCGCCGACGGGTGTTTCGGCCGATACCGTGGTGCAGAAGCTCTGCATCGAGGCGCGCGAGGAAGGCCGCGCGTGTTCTGTAGTGTCGAGCGACGGCACGATCCAGGCCGTCGTCATGGGCAAGGGCGTTACGCGCATCTCGAGCCGTATGCTGGTGGACGAGATCAAACAGATCGACAACGACGTGCACGAGGCCGAGGAAGCTCCACAAATCAAGATGACTCTGGGCAGTCGCCTGAGCCCCGATGCCCTGGCCAAGCTCAAGGCCCTGCGCGGGAGGTAGGGAAGTTGGCGGGGCAATGCTGCCTCGCTAACTCCATTCAGCGATGTCGATCATTCTTTCGAGGCGCCACGTTAGCGCCTCTTTTAGATATGGCAGCCTTGCCGTGAGCGCGTCGTTTCTGGAAAGAATCTCGATTGCCTCGTCAACGAAGCCTTCGAGTTTGTCGCAGTCAAACCAGCCCATGTCCTCGACGAGCAACATTTGTTTGGCGGGGCTTGAATGAAATTGTGCGCTGGTAAAACTGTGCTCTCCCGCCCTAAGCTCCTCTAGTGATATGTTGCACCAGAGCGATGAGCCCGAATCGAAGATGGGGGCAGGTCTGCAAGCTTGCGTGTTTACGTTTCGCACGAGGCCGAAGTTGCGCCAATGACGATCGTAGTTGGCAATGATGTCGTCACATACGATCATGCGGTCAAGGGCATCCTTGACGCCTGTCACCCCGAGCTCCTCGCAGTTTGCTACATATCGCTCGTAGTCGGTTAGCCGTTCATCTGCGTTTGCGTGCTGGTTTACATAGAACGCAGGGACATACTCTTCTTCATCAGTTAAGAAGACATCGCATGTGCTCAGGGCGGAAGTGCCCGTGCCCTCGAGCGAGTAAGGCACATAATCGCAGGCGTTTAGGATGCGACGGTGGAGCGCGGTCGCCACCAGCTCGTTATAAGGTTCCTGGTCCAGGTGCGCTCCTGCCTTATGCAGAATTCGACGTTCGCCCTCGCACGTCCAGTACTTTTGAAGATTGCCGTCCGAGGTGTTATCGGGCTTTGCGGCAGCCGCTTTTCCCTCTGGGGCAAAGGGTGCAATGGACAGCGAGACGTCATCAAAGGCGTTATTGAAGAAGTTGATATCCTCCCAGGTGAGACCGGAACCTTGGGGCCTAATCCAATACTGGTCGGATAAGGAGAGGCCGAGATTTCGCTGGACGAGTTCATCGGGAACATCGACTGCGGCTTCTGCAAGCAGGGAGGCTAGCCCAATGCGTGCGAGCGGGATACCGCGGCCGCGCCACCAGATGCGGAAGGAGTCTAGCGATATGGGGCTATTAGGGCCAAATACTCCAATAGGGGCGTGGGCGTAATCGATGTCGGCACCGATGTGGGTAAAGTCTTTTCGCGATGTACTGTAGACCAGCTGAGCGACTTCGTACGTGCGGTTCATGAGGGTGAACGCGATCTCGCTCTTACCGTGGCCGCGGCGGGGACGTCCCCCCGTTTTGGTCACAGAGCGGAGTCGCGTGTCGACGCTGTCTTTGTCGATGAGCCATACACCAGAAGCCTTGCGGGCCTCAAGTGCTCCGTTTTTTATGAGCTCCTGCACCCTGCGCGGAGTGATGCCGAGCAGCTCGGCGGTTTCTTTGGTAGTAAGCATCGCGAAACCCTTCGCCAGAACGAATAGTTTTATATATAGCAATTGTAATTAAAACTATTCGTTCTGGCGAATGGTTTTAAGATTGAGGGCGCACTGACAGAAATGAACGGGCCTGGTACGCGTTGTTGCTGGATTTTGCATATTTGTATAACGCCGTGCGGCCTGTTGCGCCCCGTCCGCAATTCCTTTATTCTTAACTCGCTTCGCGTGAAAGCGCCAAGTGTGCCAGTGTGGCGCAACGGTAGCGCAACTGATTTGTAATCAGTGGGTTGCAGGTTCGATTCCTGTCACTGGCTCCATGAGAGTTTCGGTCTCTGTTTCCTTGTGGGACAGGGCCCGTTTCTATTTATGTCGATAAGTCAGCGTGTTTGGCGCCAACCAAGCTTCAGGTTTGTCTCGATCCGTAACACGAGTGGGCTGAAGACCCTCCTTATAGTTACAGATCGAAACATTGCCAAGGGAAGGCCGATAACATCTCGATCCGTAACACGAAGAGGCTGAAAACCGTTCTTACTGTTACAGAATGAGACGTAAGCGGGGGTTTCTGCGAAACATCTCGATCTGTAACAGATAGGGGAGGAATAACCCTCTTACTGTTACAGGTCGAGACATAGGCCGGGGCGAGGTTGGTCATCGTCATCGAGCGTGGATTATCGGACACACGAGCGTGGAAAATCTTCCGCCTAGTGAATGAGCGTGGATAATCTGCCACTTTGGATTCGATGGCACGGCAAAGCGGGAGATTATCCACGCTCGATTTCAAACGGAAGAAAATCCACGCTCGATTTTGCCTGGGAAGAGCAATCTTCTGTCTGGGCAGCCCCGATCTCGACCTATATATAGGTGCAAATAAGCTGGTATCGAAGTTCGATACTGAAGGTGTACTCCACTACAGCAAAGTGTTACCTTGGGAAACGTCACCTCAGTATCCAAAACCACTGTCCTTCATATCCAAACTCAATAAAACCGCAGGTCACGGCTATATAGATACGCCCGGCACCGTGTATCTAGAGGTTTTCGTTGACAGCCCCCAAGGTGGCATCGTATTATCTTCTCGTTCGCGGGGGCGGCGGTCCAAAAGACCAAAGGACCTGCGGATACTTGAACGATTGGGAGTTTGCCCGAGTGGTTAATGGGGACGGGCTGTAAACCCGTTGGCTCTGCCTACATAGGTTCGAATCCTATAGCTCCCACCCGTCAAGTGCCTGTATAGCTCAGTCGGTAGAGCACTTCGTTGGTAACGAAGAGGTCACCAGTTCAAGTCTGGTTGCAGGCTCCATCCGGCGGTGTAGCTCAGTTGGTTAGAGCACACGGTTCATACCCGTGGCGTCACTGGTTCGAATCCAGTCACCGCTACCATAGGTAACACGGTGGCTTCTCAATAGTATGTTGAGAGGCCACTATGGTATAAAGGCAAAGTCCCGTCCGGGGACGACCTGTTAAGAGGAGGGCTTTATGGCCAAAGAGAAGTTTGAGCGCACTAAGCCGCATGTTAACATCGGCACCATTGGTCACGTCGACCACGGCAAGACCACGCTGACCGCTGCCATCACCAAGGTTCTCTCCGAGACCGAGGGCTGCAAGGCTGACTTCACTGCGTTCGAGAACATCGACAAGGCTCCCGAGGAGCGCGAGCGCGGCATTACGATTTCCGTCTCCCACGTTGAGTACGAGACCGCTGCCCGTCACTACGCTCACGTTGACTGCCCGGGCCACGCTGACTACGTCAAGAACATGATCTCCGGCGCTGCTCAGATGGACGGCGCTATCCTGGTCATCGCTGCTACCGACGGCCCCATGGCTCAGACCCGCGAGCACATCCTGCTCGCCCGTCAGGTCGGCGTTCCCTACATCGTCGTCTTCCTGAACAAGTGCGACATGGTCGACGATGACGAGCTCATCGACCTCGTCGAGATGGAGACCCGTGAGCTCCTCTCCGAGTACGATTTCCCCGGCGACGACATCCCCGTCATCCGTGGCTCCGCTCTGGGCGCTCTCGAGGGCGACGCCAAGTGGATGGACGCCATTCGCGAGCTCATGAAGGCCGTCGACGAGTACATCCCGACGCCTGCTCGTAACAACGACCTCCCGTTCCTGATGGCCGTTGAGGACGTTATGACCATCTCCGGCCGTGGTACCGTTGCTACTGGCCGTGTCGAGCGCGGTGAGCTCAAGCTCAACGAGCCCGTCGAGATCGTCGGCATCAAGGATACCCAGAACACCGTCGTTACCGGTATCGAGATGTTCCGTAAGTCCATGGACTTCTGCGAGGCTGGCGACAACGTCGGTCTGCTGCTCCGCGGCATCAAGCGTGAGGACATCGAGCGCGGCCAGGTTCTCTGCAAGCCCGGTTCGGTTACCCCGCACACCAAGTTCACCGGCGAGATCTACGTTCTGACCAAGGAGGAGGGCGGCCGTCACACCCCGTTCTTCGATGGTTATCGTCCTCAGTTCTACTTCCGTACCACCGACGTTACCGGTACGGTCAAGCTCCCCGAGGGCACCGAGATGGCTATGCCTGGTGACCACATCACCATCGAGGGCGACCTCATCCACCCGATCGCCATGGAGGAGGGCCTGCGCTTCGCTATCCGCGAGGGTGGCCACACCGTCGGTTCGGGCATCGTCTCCACGATCATTGAGTAAATTAGCTCTTTGATATAGCTGACTTAGAGAACCCGGCACTTATATGGGTGCCGGGTTCTTTTCTGCAATGGATATTGAGCCGTTGCTGGTGTCGAGAGGATCGATAATGGTCCTGGATGCACCGTCGATTAGCTCTCGATGGCTTCATTGATGTGTTCCAAATATGAATGGATCCACCGAGAACCAATTGACTCGAGGTTTTCATTGACAGCACTTACGTGGAGCTGATAAAGTAACAACTCGTGCCCGTACGGGGCGGAAATGAAAGGTTCAGGATACATGCGTACTCTAGTTACTCTTGCGTGCACTGAGTGCAAGCGCCGCAACTATACGACCACCAAGAACAAGTCGACCATGCCTGATCGTATGGAGATCAAGAAGTATTGCCCCTGGTGCCGTCACCACACGCTGCACAAAGAGACTCGCTAGTCTCTAGTCACATACGCCAGTAGTTCAATTGGTAGAGCATCGGTCTCCAAAACCGAGTGTTGAGGGTTCGAGTCCTTCCTGGCGTGCCAGTCATTATTCCGTAAGCTCCCACTTGGGGGCTTACGGTTTACTCATGTATAAGCGCATTGCGCGGAGGTAACCCAAATGGCCAACAAGAAGAACAAGAAGAAGGCTCAGCAGCCGGCACCTGCCAACAAAGCTGCCGCCAACTCCAAGGTTGAGGCCAAGAAGGCCGTTGCCAAGAAGAACGAGAAGGCTGCGAAGTCCAAGAAGAACGAGAAGCCTGGTTTCTTCGCCCGCACCAAGAAGTATTTCGCTTCGGTCAAGTCCGAGATGAAGCGTGTCACGTGGCCCGATAAGAAGGAGCTCGTGAACTACTCGGTTGTTGTTTGCGCTTCTCTGATCGTCGTCGGCGTCGTCATCGCTCTGCTCGATGCTGGCTTTGGCGAGGCTCTTGCTCTGTTCTCTGGATTGAGGGGCTAAACCATGTCTAAGCGTTGGTACGTCGTTCACACTTACTCTGGATACGAGAACCGCGTTAAGTCCGATCTCGAGCATCGCATCGAGACTATGGGCATGCAGGACCGTATCTTTGATATCGAGATTCCTATGGAGCGCGTCACCGAGATTAAAGAGGGTGGCAAGCGTGAGACCAAGGATTCCAAGATCTTCCCGGGTTATGTCCTGGTCCGCATGGAGATGGATGACGATGCTTGGACGTGTGTTCGTAACACGCCTGGCGTCACCGGTTTCCTAGGCGGCAACGGCAAGCCCGCTCCGCTTTCCCGCGACGAGTACAACAAGATGACTCGTCGTCCCGGTAAGGGCGATTCGCCCAAGCGCACCTCGGTTGATATTGAGGTCGGTACGTCCGTCCGCGTCACCGATGGCCCGCTTACCGACTTTGATGGCAAGGTCTCCGAGGTTAACACCGAGGCTGGCAAGCTCAAGGTCACGCTGATGATCTTTGGCCGCGAGACGCCGGTCGAGCTCGACTTTAACCAGGTCGCTGTCATCGCTTAAGTTTTCGTCCGTTCGCGCGAGCGTGCTTCTTCTGTGACTGCTCATCTCAGGAGTGCTTCTAACACGTGCGTGCTTACGATATAGCAAGTACTTCACACTCGTGATTCGAAAGGAATGACCATGGCTGAGAAGAAGGTTGCCAACGTCATTAAGCTCCAGATTCCTGCTGGTGCAGCAAACCCCGCTCCTCCCGTCGGCCCCGCCCTGGGCGCTGCTGGCGTGAACATCATGCAGTTCTGCCAGGCCTTTAACGCCGAGACGCAGGACAAGAAGGGTGACATCATCCCCGTTGAGATCTCTGTCTACGAGGACAAGTCCTTCTCCTTCATCACCAAGACCCCGCCGGCGGCTCACCTTATCAAGAAGGAGCTGAACCTCAAGTCTGGTTCCGCTAAGCCCCAGGCTGACAAGGTTGGTCAGCTCTCCCAGGAGCAGCTCACCAAGATCGCCGAGATCAAGATGCCGGACCTCAATGCCAACGACATTGACGCCGCCAAGAAGATCATCGCCGGTACCGCCCGTTCCATGGGCGTCACCATCGCTGAGTAGCGATTTCTTATGGTAACGGCGGGTGCTCCGACCGGGGCGCCCGTTAAATGTGTGCAATAGGGCACACGATACGATGTGGGAGGGCTCACGCCCGTTTAACCACAGGAGGTAATGCACATGGCTAAGCATGGTAAGAGCTATAACGCCGCTGCCGAGAAGATCGACCGCGCAACGCTCTACACCCCCCTTCAGGCTGCCAAGCTCATCAAGGAGCTCGACACCGCCAAGTTCGACGAGACCGTCGAGGCTCACTTCCGTCTGGGCATCGATACTCGTAAGGCTGACCAGAACATCCGTGGTTCCATCTCCCTGCCCCACGGCACCGGCAAGACCGTTCGTGTTGCCGTCTTCGCCGAGGGCGAGAAGGCCCGTGAGGCTGAGGCTGCCGGCGCCGACATCATCGGTTCCGACGAGCTCGTCGCCCAGATTCAGAAGGGCGAGATCAACTTCGACGCCGCTATCGCTACGCCGAACATGATGGCCAAGGTTGGCCGCATCGGTAAGATCCTTGGTCCCCGTGGCCTCATGCCGAACCCCAAGCTCGGCACCGTGACCATGGACGTCGCCAAGATGGTCTCCGAGCTCAAGGCTGGCCGCGTTGAGTACCGCGCCGACCGCTACGGCATCTGCCACGTGCCCCTGGGCAAGAAGTCCTTCTCTGAGCAGCAGCTCGTCGAGAACTACGCTGCCCTGTACACCGAGATTCTGCGCGTCAAGCCCTCTTCTGCTAAGGGCAAGTACGTCAAGTCCATCTCCGTGTCTTCCACCATGGGCCCTGGCGTCAAGGTCGATCCCGCTGTCCAGCGTGACTTCCTGGCTGAGTAACTGCTAGTTACTGCCTGAGTACAGCAAGCATTGCTAAAGAAACCCGGTTCTGCCTTGTGCAGGACCGGGTTTCTTGCTATCGCGTCAAAACCACCATAAAGGGGACAGTGTCCCCTTTATGGTGGTTACCAGGGTGTTCTGGCTGTTGAGGACTCGATAGCATCGTGGCGTTTGAGCTCGCGGCGCATGGTTTGCGAGTTGAGCCAGGCTGCCTGCCAGCCACGGATGGGGTAGCGCGTCTGGTCGAGCTCAAACTGCGTATAGCCGCAGGCGTTGATGATCGTCGTTCCACACACATGCTGCCGCTCGCGCTGAAAATCGTAGCCGTAGCTTTGGTGCACATGCCCGTGCACCATGTAGTCGGGATTCCAGGATTCGAGTGCCGTGTTAAAGCACTCGAATCCTCGATGCGGCAGATCGTCCAGATCACCCATACCGGCGGCGGGTGCATGGGTAAGCAGAATGTCGCACCCGCCGACCATCCTAACCTTACGCGACAGCTTACGCATGCGCTTGGACATCTCGCGTTCGGTGTACATGTTGGCGCCGTCGCGATAACGCATGGACCCGCCAAGGCCCGCAATGCGAATCCCTCGGTACGTGTACACGCTGTCCTCTACGCAGATACATCCACCCGGTGCATGACGTGCGTAGCGGTCATCGTGATTGCCGCGCACGTAGATGAGCGGTTTGTTGATGACCGTAACCAAAAACTCAAGATAGTCCGGGTCCAGATCGCCGGCGGACAAAATCAGGTCGACTCCCTCAAAGCGTTCCTTGCGAAAGCACTCCCAAAGGCATCGTTCTTCGGTATCGGCTATGGCAAGGATTTTCATAGGGCAGGGACTTTCGGCTCATCGTCGAGCTGCGGAATGGTGCCTACCACGTTGTCCGCCAGCCAATTCATCTCGACAATCTGCGTGCTCGGCAGCGGAGGGAAGCCTTCGATCTGTACCACGCCGTTCTGGCTGTGGAGCTCGCCGCCAAAGGGGTTGATGGATCCCACAACAATGCCGTTGCGGAGCAACTGCACGAGTTTGCGCGTTTGGTAGGGTAGGCCCGGAGCGTAACGGATGTCGATAACGCCGGAGCTCATGCCATACCAGTAGTTGACAGCGCGCACTTGGTTGTCGTCGCTGGTCTCGTCCCACGTGCCGTGAAGAAGGCTGCGAACGATAAGCTCGTAGTATCGGCCCCAGTTCCATACCGGCATGGCAATGCCGGTAACCTTGCCATCGACCAGGCGGTGAAGTCCGTAGGCCGTGGGGTCTTCGAGCGACTTTGACATGTCGGCGCCGGTCATGACGCTTACACCTTCGCGGCACATGGCCTCGGCAAGGCCTCCGGCGGGCACATCGCCCCAAGTCAGGATAATTTGCGCACGGGGGTCGAGCAGCGAGGCGCCAATCGCAAAGGCGTTGATCTCGCTGAGCGCGCCCGAGGCGAAGACCGACGCGTGGTAGCCGATGCGGTGGTTGTCCGCCATGCTGGCGGCAAGGGCGCCCAGGAGGAACTTGGCCTCGTACATCTTGCCAAAGTACGAACGGACGCTTTGATGGGGAAGGCCGATAGAGCAGTTGAGGAACCGAACCTGGGGATACTCAACGGCAGCCCTGAGCGTGTATTCCATCAGGCGGTGCGAGGTCGAGAAGATGACGTTTGCCCCATGTTTGACAGCCGTTTCCACGGCGGCGTAGAACACGTCCGGATCGTGACAGTCCTCGAACGCCTCGGTGTGCACGATACCGTCAAAGTGCTCATCGAGATACTGACGCCCTTGGTCGTGCAAGCTGTCCCAGCTCGACGTCGCACAGGGGAACTCATGGATAAAGGCGATGCGCAGGGGGTTGGCCGCCGAATAGACGGTCTTGCCCATAAAGAAGTTGAGCACGCCGGAGGTGGACTTGGCGGGCGACTCTTCCTCATCGACGCTCGGTGCTTCGACAAGATCAACCTTGTCCTCGTCATTTTTGCCGGCGATGACCAGCTCGCGCCAAATCTTGCACAGGCGGTTTACGACGATATCCGTTGGCGTATCCAGCAGGCGGTCCTGGTTGTACACATTGAGGTACACGAGCATGGCGTCGGCAGGCGTAATGTCTAGGTGGTCGCCGCCTGCGCGAAGGTAGGCGCGCTTAAAGAGCAGGAAGGTGTGGCGCAGGTAGTCGACCTTTTTCTGCGGCCATTTTTCGATAAGGTTCTGACCGAGCATCTTGGCGAGCGTTTCGTAGCTTCCCTCACGCGAGAACTCGATCTCGTATAGGGGGCAGACGCGCCAAAACGCGCAGAATTCACCGTACAGGCGGCTTTCGACGGAATCCCATGTGCCGGGGTAGAGACGGGTGACCTTGGCCGAAACCGTCGGGGCGTCTAGGAATTTGAGGACACTGACGCGTTTGTTGCCTTCCTGGACATAGAACCGATGCATGAACTCGGTGACGATGATGGGGTCGCGATAGCCCTCGGTTACCTGGATGTCGTAGAGGTTGGACCACTTGCGGGCGAACTCGGTGCTAAACGGAAGCAGGGGCATAAAGTTACACGAAAAGGCGGACTGACGGCCCTTGGTGACCGTGCCGACGACCATTTCGAGCGGAATATCCCTTAGGCCGACATTCTCTCGCTGACCTAAGGGGAGCTGAGCAACCAAACTGTCGAGGTCCGTAAGGTATGGATGCTCGCTTTGGCTAATGGCGCGTCGACGTCCTTGCTCGCCGCGCTTGCGTGCTTGACGATAGGCCTCTTCCATAATGTTGCTCCCTTAGTCGTTTAAACAACTATATGAACCATGGTACCACGAATGAAAACCACTACAAAGATGCCTGTCCCCTTTGCGGTGGTTTAGGCGATGATGGGGGCGATGGCGCGGATGCAGGCGTCGGCTGCCGTGAAAGTAGTGCTGTCGTCGCTGACGATAAAGATGATCTTTCCCTTGATGCCAAAGTCGCCGATCTCGCTAAAGAGTACGTAGGGCTCCTTGTCAAAGCCCGAGATGGGAAGCACGGCGGCCTTGGTGGCATCGGTGAGCTCGTCTGCCAGCGCGTCAAGGGAAACCCACTTAGACGTGTCCTTTACGGCAACGGGCACGGCCACGCGCCCAAAGGGCATCAAATGCACGAGCGTGTTCTTGGAGATGTTGGAGTTGGGCACAATGATGGTCTGTCCACAGGCATCCTCAATCGTTGTATGGCGCCAAGTGATGTCTTGGACCACGCCGGATACGCCGCCGACCTCGATATTGTCGCCGGGTTTGATGATGCCCATAAACGTCACCTGCATGCCGCCGATAAGGTTTGACAGCGTGTCCTGAAAGCCGAGCGAGATGGCGATGCCGCCGACGCCAAGAGCGGCGACGAGCGCGTTTGCGTTAATGCCAAAGCAGTTGTCGAGGATAAAGCTGCCGCCAATCATCCAGATGACGGCGCGCGCGATGTTGATGAAGATACTTGATGCCGGAAGCGGGTTATCGTCTCGGTTAAGCAGATGGTTCAGGGTCTTGGATACGACCTTGGCGGCGACGGCGGTGCCTATCGCCAAGATGACGGCCCAGATGATGTTGTGGACCCACCGTTGCTCAAAGAAATGAAGAATCGGCTCAAACAATTCCATGTAGGGAAAACCTCCTTATGATCGTCCAACCATGATACCCACCAAGAAGCCCGTCCGATCACATCGGACGGGCCGATAACTTGAGATGGGGTGGCCGCGGTGGCGTAAGCTGGGGCGCCGGCGAGCACGCCGGCAAGGAGTGCGGCGGTCAAGGCGAGACGGGGAAGAGAGCTTCTCGTGGCAGTTTCCTTAGTCCTTAACCAGTAGTTCCTGCTGACGCTGGATTATCGACATAATATGCGAAAACCGCCGCAAGGGCGTCTGTCCCTTAGCGGCGGTTTTGACGTTTGCGCAGATAAAACCTGCCAAAATAAACCTGTCCCTTTTGGCAGGTTTTAGCTCAGCAGCATGCGGTCGTTGGCGAGCTCGCCGCCCGAGACCTCCTCGAACTTCTGCAGCAGGTCGGCCACGGTGAGCGACTTCTTCTCGTCGCCGGCCACGTCGTAGATCACGTGGCCTTCGTGCATCATGATCAGACGGTTGCCCAGACGGATGGCGTCGTTCATGTTGTGCGTGACCATGAGCGTGGTCAGGTGGTTCTCGTCGACGATCTCCTCGGTCAGGTTGAGCACCTTAGAGGCCGTCTTGGGGTCGAGGGCCGCCGTGTGCTCGTCGAGCAGCAGCAGGCGCGGCCTGGTGAGCGTGGCCATCAACAGGGTGAGTGCCTGGCGCTGGCCGCCCGAGAGCAGGCCGACCTTGGCGTTAAGACGCGTGTCAAGACCAAGGTCCAGGCGCTTGAGCAGCTCAACGTACTCATCTTTCTCGGCCTTGGTGACGCCCCACGAAAGGCCGCGACGCTGGCCACGGCGCTTGGCGAGGGCCAGGTTTTCGGCGATCTGCATGTCGGCAGCGGTACCGCGCATGGGATCCTGAAACACGCGGCCCAGGTACTTGGCGCGCTGCGACTCGCTCAGGCGCGAGATGTCGGTGCCGTCGAGCTCAATAACGCCCGAATCGAGCGGGTACACGCCGGCGATCATGTTGAGCAGCGTGGACTTGCCGGCGCCGTTGCCGCCGATCACGGTTACAAAGTCGCCGTCATTCAGGGTGAGGTCGACGCCGGTGAGCGCGCGCTTCTCGGTGACGGTGCCCTTGTTAAAGGTCTTCTTGACGTGCGAGAGCTTAAGCATCTGCCTCATCCCCCTTCGTGTAGGAGCTGCGGAGCTTATAGCGCTCCCAAACCACGGGTACGCACAGGGCCACAGCGACAATTACGGCGGAAAGCAGCTTCATGTCGTTGGCGTCCATGCCCAACTGCAGCACGATGGCGCGGATAAGGAAGTACACCACGGAGCCAAAGACGGCGGAGGCAAGACGGACGCTAAACTGCGTGAGACCGCCGGGCAGCAGGCGGCCGAGCACCTCACCGATAACAATGGCGGCAAGACCGATAACGATGGCACCGGTGCCCATACCAATGTCGGCGTACTTTTGGCTCTGGCAGATGAGCGCGCCCGAAAGCCCGATGAGGGCGTTGGAGAGCACGAGGGCGATCATCTTGGTGGAGTTGGTGTTAACGCCCAGGGCGCGGATCATGTACTCGTTGTTGCCGGTGGCGCGCAGCGCCGAGCCGATCTCGGTGCCAAAGAACCAATACAGGATGGCAACGATAGCCACGGCGAGCAGGATGCCCAAGATGATGGCAACGGTGGACTGCGGCAGACCGGTCATATTGCTGACGGCCGAAAACACGGTGCCCTTGGCAAGAATGGGCGTATTGGACTTGCCCATGATGCGCAGGTTGATGGACCACAGGCTGATCTGGGTGAGGATTCCGGCGAGGATCGCGGGAATCTCAAAGACGGTGGTCAAAATGCCCGTGACGGCGCCCGCGATGGCGCCGGCGCACATGCCGGCCAGCACGGCGAGCAGCGGGTCGACGTTGTTATTGACGATGAGCACAGCGCAGACGCAGCCGCCGAGGGCAAAGCTGCCGTCGCAGGTCATATCGGGAATATCGAGTAGGCGGAACGTGATAAACACGCCAAGCACCATAATGCCCCAGAGGACGCCCTGCGAAACGGCGCCCTGCAATGCAATGAGCATGCTTCATACCTCCTAGGATAGGGTGGACACGTGATTCACCATAATAGCGGTAACAATGCATAGAAGAGCTGCGTACAGACGTTTTGTTTTACCTGAAACAAGCAGGGCGGACGCCGGTCTACAGCGCCCGCCCCTGTGGCTCAGATATTGAATAACGCGGCTAAAGCGCGAGCACGGGCTCTAGGCGCATGCCGCGTATGGCATTACGCGTCCAGAGCGGAAAGGTCGATGCCCAGGGCCTCGGCCATCTCGTCGTTCTTGACGACGACCAGGTCCTTGCTCGAGAGGTGCTTGATAGGCATGTCTTCGGGCTTGGCCTCGCCCTTCAGAATCTTGACGGCCATCTCGCCCGCGGCGTAGCCCAGATCCTCGTAATTGATGGAGAGGGTGAACAGGCCGCCGGCCATGCACATGCCCTCCTCGCCAGTCACGAAGGGAAGCTTGTTCTCCTTGCAGATCTGGCCCACCTGCGAGGCGCCCGCGGCGATGGTGTTGTCGGTGGGGGAGTACAGCGCGTCGACCTTGCCCACGGCAGACTCGACGACGGACTGAATCTCGTTGGAGCTCGAGACGGTGAAATCGGTGTACTCGAGGCCCAGCTTGTCGAGCTCCTTCTTGGCGGCCTTGATCTGGACGTCGGAGTTGGACTCGGCGGTGCAGTAGAGCAGGCCGACCTTTTTAACGTCGGGCAGGACCTTCTGCATCATCTCGAGCTGCTCGGCGACCGGGGTGAGGTCGGAAGCGCCCGTGACGTTGGTGCCGGGCTTGTCGTTGTCCTGGACCAGGCCGGAGGCGGCGTAGTCGGTGATGGCGCAGCCCACGATGGGGATATCGGCCGTGGCGCCGGCGGCAGCCTGCGCGGCGGGCGTGGCGATGGCATAAATCAGGTTGACGTTGTCGCCCACAAACTTGTCAGCAATGGACTTACACGTGGACTGGTCGTTCTGGGCGTTCTTCTGGTCGATCTTGACCTTAAGGCCGCTCTCCTTGATGGCCTTGACAAAGCCGTCGTTGGCGGCATCGAGCGCGGAGTGCTCGGTGAGCTGCAGAACGCCGATGGTGTAGTCGGAACCGGCGGCAGCAGAGCCGGAACCAGAGTTGCCGCCGCATCCGGCGAGCGGGGCGAGCGCGAGCAGGCCAGCGGAGACCAGAAGGCTCCTGCGGCTGATGGTGATGTCCTTCATATCATTACCCCCAGTATAAAAATGGCTGGAAACACTGCACTGGGACAAAGTGCAAGTGGAACTATAGTAGCGCTGATGTCCATTTTTACAACAGCCTGGCGGGTTTTTTAATACAGAATCGGATGGGCGGTACGGGTAGTCGAATGGGCGGCGGAGGGTCTTATGCGGCGGAGGAGGCGTCGTCCTCGTCTAGGGCGGCGAAGAGCTTCTTGCCGTCGAGGAGACGTGTGGTGACGTTTCTCATACGGGCGATCTCGACGGTGCGCAGCGTATCGTCGGTGCCTCGGGCGTCGTAGACCGTTCCCAGCAAATACGAGATGCCATCGCGCTGCCTGATGGCAAAGGGACGGAGTGTCATCCGTGCTGCTTCGGTTTCGCCACGCGTCGTGACGCTCGAAATATCAAAACTCACCGTGGTTCCGTGGTCGATGGCCTGCTCGACGAGCTCGCACGTGTCGATGCGCTTGATGGGCGTGCGTGTTGCCTTGGTAGCCTTGCTGCCTGCGCTTGGAGCGGGTTCGGGTGTATCGAGGTAGCCGCGAACGTCGGCGCTCGCCATGGCAACTAAGTGCTGCGCCATGCTCTTGCGGATAGCGATAGGCGTGGAGCGGTTGCGCATGACCATACCGTGGAGCCGGATGATCTCTTCATCGGTGAGCGGGCGGGTAAGAAGTTTGTAGCCCACGCCGCGTTTGTACTCAATTTCGTATCCGGCATGGCGAAGCGCGGAGATGGCGGTGTAGATGCTGCGCCGCGCCGCCGAGATGGGCATGCGGGCGGGGTCGTCGGGATGGGCGAGGCGCCGGATCAACTCATCGGAAAGCATGGCCTTGTCCTCGCCGGTGTTTTCGCTTAATAGTTGCAGGATGCGAACGGCGCGATAGGCTGCCATCGAGGCGGCGCCTCTAGTCGTGGTGTCGTAGGTTTCAACAGCGGCTTCGGTCATGGTGCCCACGTCCTTTCCGTTTTAGGTGGCGACGGTATGGAGCCTAGGACGTGGGGCTTTCCCAGGGGCGCAGGGCGCTCTGGGCGGTCGGTAGTCGTCGGCAAACGGCGGGTCGAGTTTTCAACAGCCCTGCTCAACTGACCAAAAACTTGCCAAAAGCTTGACGGATGCTGTTGAAAAAAAGCGTCTCTCGACCGATGTCGAGAGGCGCTTGTGCGATGAGCGTTGGCGTGTGGCGACGCGAGCTAGCGTCCGACGATTAGAAGTCGGCGTTGCCCACGGTGCGCGGGTGCGGCAGGACGTCGCGGATGTTGCCCACGCCGGTCAGATACATGACCAAGCGCTCGAAGCCCAGACCGTAGCCGGCGTGCTTGCAGGAACCGTAGCGGCGCAGGTCAAGGTAGTACTTGTACTGCTCGGGATTCATGCCCAGGTCCTTGATGCGGGCCTCGAGCAGATCCAGGCGCTCCTCGCGCTGGGAGCCACCGATGATCTCGCCGATACCGGGAACCAGGCAGTCGGCGGCGGCGACGGTCTTGCCGTCCTCGTTCATGCGCATGTAGAAGGCCTTGATCTCGGCCGGGTAGTCGGTTACGAAGGTCGGGCGCTTAAAGTGCTCCTCGGTCAGGAAGCGCTCGTGCTCGGTCTGCAGGTCGATGCCCCAGCTCACGGGGTAGTCAAACTTGTGACCGGCGGCGACGGCCTGCTCCAGGATCTCGACGGCCTCGGTGTAGGTAACGCGGGCGAAGTCGGAGTTGGCGACATGGTCTAGGCGTTCGAGCAGACCCTTGTCCACAAACTTGTTGAGCATATTGAGCTCGTCGGGGCAGGTGGCCATGACGTCCTTGAGGACATACTTGAGCATGGCCTCAGCGTTATCCATGTAGTCGTTAAGGTCGGCAAAGGCCATCTCGGGCTCGATCATCCAAAACTCGGCGGCGTGGCGCGTGGTGTTGGAGTTTTCGGCGCGGAAGGTGGGGCCAAAGGTGTACACGTCGCCAAAGGCCATGGCAAAGTTCTCGGCATTGAGCTGGCCGGACACGGTGAGGCTTGCATGCTTGCCAAAGAAGTCCTGGCTCCAGTCGACCTCGCCGGACTCGGTGAGGGGCGGATTTTTGGGGTCGAGCGTGGTCACGCGGAACATCTCGCCGGCGCCCTCGCAGTCACTCGTGGTGATGATGGGGGTGTTGACGTAGACAAAGCCCTGCTCCTGGAAGAAGCGGTGGATGGCGGCAGCCGCGACAGAGCGGATGCGGAACACGGCGCGGAACAGGTTGGTGCGCGGACGCAGGTGCTGCTGGGTGCGCAGGAACTCGACGGTTGCGCGCTTCTTCTGCAGCGGGTAATCCGGGGCGCTGACGCCCTCGACCTCGATGGAGGTGGCAGAAAGCTCGAAAGGCTGGGGCGCATCGGGGGTCAGCTTGACGGTGCCGGTGCAAATGAGTGCGGCCGAGACGTTTTGATGGGCGATCTCGTCGTAGTTGTCGAGTGCCTCGCGGTTCATGACGACCTGCAGGTCGCGGAAGCAGCTGCCGTCGTTGAGCGTAACAAAGCCAAAGTTCTTCATGTCGCGGACGGACTTGACCCAGCCGGCGACGGTGACGGTCTGGCCGCCGAGCGACTCGGCATCGGCATAGAGCTGCGCGATTTTGGTGCGGTTCACGTATCCTCCCATAACGGTTGAATGATAGTTATCCATACAGTTCGATATTCTAGCAGCTCGGCTCATTTGGGCTATACAGATAAGGCATTGGCGGGATGGTTTTTCAAACGAAAAGCGCCCGCGGCCTAATGGTCGTGGGCGCTTGACGACGTGCCTTTTGGCTGTGTGGCGCGGGGCCTGGCTACTTGGTCTTGGCAACCAGCAGCGGGTCGCCAAGCTTGACGAGCGGGTTGCCGCCGATAAGCGTTCCAGACTCGCCGACATGGTCGATGCTCTTAAGACGATCGAGCTCGGAGACGATGACGGTCACGATGTCCTCGTGACCAGCGGCCTTAATGGCCTCGCGGTCGAAGCTGATGAGCGGCTGGCCTGCCTTGACCACATCGCCCATCTCGACAAAGCGGGCAAAACCCTTGCCGTTCATTTCCACGGTGCCCAGGCCAACATGGATGAACACGCGCAGGCCGTCCTCGGTAATCATGCCGATGGAGTGGTTGGTGACAGTGGTGGCACCGATGCGGCCGTTGGCGGGCGCATAGATGGTGCCGGTAATGGGCTCGATGCCATAGCCCTGGCCAAGCATGCCCGAGGCGATCGTCTCGTCGGGAACCTCGTTCAGGTTGACGAGCACGCCGTTGACGGGGGCATAGATGACGCCTTCGCGGGTAGCGAAGCTTGCTGCGGGCGGAACGGACGCCTCGCCGGTCGAGGTGAAGGTGGACTTAAGCGAATCGAGCAGACCCATAGTTGCCTCCAACTTAAATAGGCGCATATCGCGCGTTTGGTTTGCCGGAAACGTTTCACATGTGTTTCGCGGCTTGGTCAACGCCCCTATTCTACGCTGCTCAACGATACCTCTGAACTGGGATTATGTGATATATCAGTTGAAGGGAAACTTATTGCCGGAGTGTTTCTGCGCCACGGGTTCAAGTGGGGTACGCTTGAAGGCGAAAAACAAGGGCGCATAATTTGCGCGAAGGGAGCACATATGATTGTCGAGAACCATGCGCTGTGGGGCGAGGAGCCGACCGAGGATTATCCGGCGACGTTTACGTATTTGGGTGCCGAGCCGCTGCCCGATAAACCGAATGGCCGCCGCCCCGCGGTGATCATCTGCGGCGGAGGCGGGTTTACGCATATCGCTCCGCACGAGCAGGACCCGGTGGCGTTTGCATTTTTGGATCGCGGCTACCAGGCCTTTGTGCTCAACTATGTCACGAGTTCTACGGGTGACGTGAGCTTTCCGCACCCCCAGGCAGATCTTGCCAAGATGGTCGCCACGGTGCGCGCCAACGCCGACGAGTGGCATGTCGATCCTAAGCGCGTGTGCGTCGTGGGCTTTTCTGCTGGCGGCATGATTTGCGCCTCGCTGGCAACACAGTGGAAGACCGGCCCCTTCGCGGCACTTGCCGGGGCGCGTCCGGACGACATTCGTCCCGATGCCGTGGTGCTGGGCTATCCATTGCTCGACTTTGCCTATGTGCGTGACATGCAGACGCGCGATCCGCGCATTGACTTGCGTGTGCCCAAGACGGGCGGCAAGACGGGGCGCGATTTGCTCAACGACTACCTGTCGATGGTGACGGGCGGCGAGGCAACTGACGAGCATCTGGCCGACACCTGCCCCACCACGCATGTTTCGCGTCAGATGCCACCGACCTTTGTGTGGGGCGTGTCCGACGACAAGACGGCGCCGATCGCGCAGGTCTACCCGTTTGCGCAGCGCATGGCCGAGGAGGGCGTTGCATGCGAGATGCACGTCTTCGACCAGGGTGGTCACGGCCTTTCGCTCGGCAACGCCAACACCGCGGTCGACAACGAGGACAAGCAGGCGGCAGTCCGTCCCTGGATCCGCCTAGCCTTCCGCTTCCTGGAGCGCCATCTGTAAGAGGACGGGCATCCCAGCCCTTCAATAACTTGCGGTGAAATAGTTCCTATCTGGGGCATCAACCAGCCCATCCAGGAACTATTCCACCGCAACTTCGTTTTTGATGCCCCGCCCGGAAACTGCGCCCCAGTTTTGCCTTTCAAGGTGGGACGCAGTTTCCCATAGGGCCTCGACTGGGAAAGCGCGTCCCGTTTCGAGCGGGGATTCCGGGATGCATTTTCCGTAAGAGGCCTGTTTGGGAAACCATATCCCGTTTCGAGCCGGAATTCTGGGATGTAGTTTCCCCGAGAGGCCTCATCGGGAAACTATGGCCCTGAACTCTCCTGCCTGTCCCCATTGCGCCAATTTGCTGATTGAACATCGTTGCATGTTCGCGCTATCATGCATGGTTAAAATTGGTTAGCCATGGCAAACGGTTAGCCTTGGTGAACATAAATACAACGCCCTGTGGGCGCCGGGGGAGGAACACGGACGTGAAGCTCGATACACTCGAGATTGGAAAGGACGCCGTTGTCGCATCGGTGGCATCGGACGATCAGACACTCCGACAGCATATTTTGGACATGGGTCTAACGCCGGGCACCGAAGTCACCATGATGAAGTACGCCCCCATGGGTGACCCGCTCGAGATCCGCCTGCGTGGCTACGAGTTGACACTGCGCAAGGACGATGCCGCTCGCATCGAGCTCGTGGGTATTCACGACACCGATACGGGTCCGCGCGCTAACGCCGCAATCGGCACGACGGAGCATCCGGCCCTGGGCGAGGGGACGTATTCGCCCCGTGCGGCAAAGACGGCCGTGCCCGAGGGCGCGCCGCTGCACTTTGCCCTCGCCGGCAACCAAAACTGCGGCAAGACCACGTTATTCAACCAGCTGACGGGCTCCAACCAGCACGTCGGTAACTTTCCCGGCGTGACGGTCGACCGCAAAGATGGCACCATCCGTAACCATCCCGAGGCGAGCGTTACCGACCTGCCCGGCATTTACTCCCTGTCGCCGTACACAGGCGAAGAGGTCGTGAGCCGTCAGTTCATCCTCGACGAGCGTCCGGACGCCATCATCGACATCATTGACGCCACCAACATCGAGCGCAACCTGTACCTGACACTGCAGCTCATGGAGCTCGACCGTCCTATGGTCATCGCGCTCAACATGATGGACGAGGTGACCGCCAACGGCGGCGCCGTGGACGTCAACCTGCTCGAGAGCCTGTTGGGCGTGCCCGTTGTCCCCATTAGCGCTGCCCGCAACGAGGGCATCGGCGAGCTGGTGGACCACGCCCTGCACGTGGCGCGGTTCCGCGAGCGCCCCGGTCGCCTGGACTTTTGCGCGCCCGACGGTCCGGACGGCGGTGCGCTGCATCGCTGCATCCACGGTATTGCTAACCTGATCGAGGACCATGCCGTGACGGCGCACATCCCGGTGCGCTTTGCGGCGACCAAGCTGGTCGAGGGCGATGAGCTGGTAACCGAGGCGCTTCACCTGGATCGCAATGAGCTCGACGCTATCGAGCACATCATCACCCAGATGGAGGGCGAGGCCGGCACCGACCGCCTATCTGCGCTGGCCGATATGCGTTTTAGCTTTATCGGCGACGTGTGCGGGCGTTGCGTCGTCAAGCCGCACGAGAGCCGCGAGCACGTGCGCTCCGTCAAGATTGACCGCATCCTGACAGGTCGTTACACAGCCATTCCGGCGTTTCTGGTGATCATGGGCCTCGTCTTTTGGCTGACGTTTGGCGTGATCGGCGCGGCGTTGCAGGGACTCATGGAGGACGGTATCGCTGCCATCATCGCCTCGGCCGATGCAGGCCTCAAGGCGTTCGGCACCAACGACGTGGTGCGCTCGCTGGCTGTCGACGGCGTGCTTACGGGCGTGGGCAGTGTGCTGACCTTCCTGCCGATTATCGTCGTGCTCTTTTTGTTCCTCTCCATTCTGGAAGACTCCGGATACATGGCGCGCGTGGCCTTTGTCATGGATAAGGTGTTGCGTCGCTTTGGTCTGTCGGGCCGCAGTTTCGTGCCCATGCTCGTCGGCTTTGGCTGCACCGTGCCAGCTATCATGTCGACCCGTACGCTCCCATCCGAGCACGACCGCAAGATGACGGTCATGCTCACGCCGTTTATGAGCTGCTCAGCCAAGCTGCCGGTTTACGGCTTGCTGTGCGGGGCGTTTTTCCCGCAGGCGACGGTTCCCGCCATGGTCTCGCTCTATCTGATCGGTATCGTGGTCGGCTGCGTCGCGGCTTTGGTGCTCAACCGCACGGCATTTAAGGGCGACCCGGTGCCGTTTATCATGGAGCTCCCCAATTACCGCCTGCCGAGCGTCAAGACGACGGTGATGCTGGCATGGGATAAGGCCAAGGACTTCATCACCAAGGCCTTTACCATTATCTTTGCCGCGACCGTGGTCATCTGGTTCCTTCAGACGTTCGACATCCGCTTTAACGTGGTCGCCGACCAGTCGCAAAGCCTGCTTGCCGGTCTGGGTAGCATCATCGCGCCGGTGTTGGCCCCGCTCGGCTTTGGCGACTGGCGCGCCTCGACGGCGCTCGTCACGGGGCTCATTGCCAAGGAGAGCGTCATCTCGACGCTCACGGTGCTTTTGGGCGCAACGTCGCCCGCGGCGCTGTCGACCATGTTTTCGCCGTTTACCGCCTACGTGTTCTTGGTCTTTACGTTGCTGTACCCGCCTTGTGTGGCGGCAATCGGCGCCGTCAAGAGCGAGTTGGGCGCGCGCTATGCCGTGGCCGTATTCGCGTTTCAGGTCGCCGTTGCCTGGATCGTGGCGTTTGTCGTGCATTCGGCGGGCATATTGCTGGGGTTGGCTTAGTTATGAATTGACGGCGCAACCTCTGTGTATCGAATTGTTTTCGGCCCCGCATCTGTACTGACGGATGCGGGGCCGTTGCTATATAATCGCCTCCGTTCAAAACGATTGGAGACGTTATATATGACTCAGACAAGGCAAGACGGCATCACGCTCAGGCAGTGGCTCCCACTCGTCGGGCTCACCTGCTGTGCGTTCGTGTTCAACACGTCGGAGTTTATGCCCATCGGCCTTTTGACTGATATCGCCGCGTCGTTCTCGCTCACCGAGGCCCAGGCGGGCATCATGATCTCGGTCTATGCCTGGGGCGTCATGCTGCTGTCGCTGCCGCTCATGGTGTTCGCCTCGCGCTTTGAGTTCAAGCGGATGCTGCTGGGCGTGCTGGCCGTGTTCTCGCTCGGTCAGTTCCTGTCCGCTGTGGCGCCGACCTATCCCATCCTGGTCTGCGCGCGCCTGGTGGTCGCTTGCGCACATGCCGTGTTCTGGTCAGTCGCCTCGATTATGGCCTCGCGCCTGGTCGACACTCGCCACGGCGCGCTCGCCATCAGCATGATCGCCACGGGCTCGTCCATCGCGCAGATCTTTGGCCTGCCGCTCGGTCGCGCCATTGGCTTGGCCGTGGGCTGGCGCATGACGTTTGCCGTGGTCGGGGGCCTCTCAGCCATCGCGGTCGTCTACCAGGCAGCGGTGTTCCCGGCCATGCCGGCGGGTGAGCGCTTTACTGTCAAACAGCTGCCCGAGCTGCTCAAGAACCCGCTCCTCATCGCGCTCTACGCAGTCACGGTCTTCATGGCGACCGGCTATTACGCAAGCTACAGCTATATCGAGCCCTTCCTGGCGCAGGTCGCGCACGTCGATGCGGGCGCCATTACCATGACGCTGACGGCGTTTGGCTGCTCTGGTTTGCTCGGAAGCTGGCTGTTTGGCCGCCTGTTCGATGGGCATCGCTTCCCGTTCTTGGCCATCACGCTCTCCGGCGTGCCGGTGGCCCTGCTGCTCATGGGGCCGGCCGCATCGTCGCTCGTGACAGTGCTTGCCGTCTGCGCACTGTGGGGTTGCTGCGCCACGGCCTTTAACGTGGCGTTTCAGGCCGAGCTCATCAAGCACACGCCGGCAGATTCGTCGGCCGTCGCCATGTCGATCTTCTCGGGCCTGTTCAACCTCGGTATCGGCACGGGTACCGCGATCGGCGGAGCCGTGGTTTCGGGTCCCGGTATCGCCTGGATCGGCTTTGTGGGCGGGGCGATTGCCGTCGTGGGCGTCATCCTCGCCATCACCGTGCTGTTTCCGGCCATCCGCCGCGCCAAGCCCGTCGCCTAATCACGTCCCCTCATCAGTTGCGGTGGAATAGTTCCTGTTTAAGGCTTCTGAAGGCCCAGACAGGAACTATTCCACCGCAACTTATTTTGGGGGAGAGGATACAAGCTGGGCATACAATGGATGTCGTTGTGTTGAGCTTACCGGGAGGCTGTTATGTGGGCATACGAGACGACGTTCTATCAGATCTATCCGCTGGGCTTTTGCGGGGCTCCGCGCGAAAACGCCGCGCCCGTTGCCGAGGATGAGCTCGCCCAGGCTGCCAACGCCGCGCCCAACCCCGATGCTCCTATCATGAAGGTCGCCCAATGGGCCGACTACATGCAGGAACTCGGCGTTGGCGCTGTGCTCATCAACCCACCGCTCGAATCTGATAGCCACGGCTACGATACACGCAGCCTGCGCCATATCGACCGTCGCCTGGGTGGGGACGCCGACTTTGCCGCCGTATGCGACACGCTGCATGCCCATGGCATCCGCGTGGTGCTCGATGCCGTCTTCAACCACGTCGGCCGCGGTTTTTGGGCCTTCCGCGATGTGCAGGAGCGCAAGTGGGACTCGCCGTACAAGGACTGGTTCCACATTAGCTTTGACGGCGATTCCTGCTATGGCGATGGCTTTTGGTACGAGGGCTGGGAAGGCCATTTTGAGCTTGTGAAGCTCAACCTGCAAAATCCCGCTGTGGTCGATTACCTGCTCGAGTCCGTGCGCCGCTGGGCCGAGGTCTTTGGCGTCGACGGCCTGCGCCTGGACGTTGCCTATATGCTCGACCGCGACTTTATGCGCCGCCTGCACGTCTTTACCCGTGAGCTCAAGCCCGACTTCGTGCTGATCGGCGAGACGCTCCACGGCGACTACAACCAGATCGTCAACGACGAGATGCTCGACTCCTGCACCAACTACGAGTGCTACAAGGGCCTGTACTCCAGCTTTAACTCGGTCAATATGTTCGAGATCGCGCACTCGCTGCACCGTCAGTTTGGCGGCGACCCCTGGTGCATCTACCGCGGCAAGCACCTGCTGTCGTTTGTCGACAACCACGACGTGCCGCGCCTGGCAAGCATCCTTACCGACAAGTCCTGCCTGCGCCCCGCTTATGGCATGCTGTTTGGCATGCCGGGCATCCCGTGCGTCTACTACGGCAGCGAGTGGGGAATTACTGGCGAAAAGGGCGGCCCCGATGGCGACTGGGCGCTGCGCCCTGCGCTCGATGAGCCTGCGCCCAACGAGCTGACGGCGTTCATCACGCAGCTGGCGCACCTTCGCTCGGCCGACGACGCGGCGGCCCGTGCTCTCAACTACGGTGCCTATCGCAACGTGGTGATCCAGAACAAGCAGCTGCTGTTCGAGCGCGCCTGCGACGACGCGACGGTGCTCGTGGCGGTCAATGCCGTGAACGAGCCCTATACCTTTGGAGCCGGCGAACTCAACGGCTCCTTTGTCGATCTGCTTGCCGATGATGCGCCCACGGTCGGGCTGACGGGTACCCTTGAGCTTGCACCCTACGAGGTGCGCTATCTGTTGAGGGCCTAGGCCATGGCTGCGTCCGACGAGGGCTATCAACATATTGAGCATGGGTTTGAACCCGTGTTCGACGAGCGCTCGCGTGTTTTGGTGTTGGGCTCGTTTCCCTCGGTGCTCTCGCGTGCCAATGCCTTCTACTACGGCAATCCGCAGAACCGCTTTTGGCGCGTGATGGCCGCGTGCCTCGGTGTGCCCGTGCCGCCCAACGAGGGCGACCTTTTGGCGGGCAGCAAGCCTGCGACGCTCGATGCCTCCATTGCCGCCAAGCGGGTCATGCTGCTGAACGGTGGCGTGGCCCTGTGGGATGTGATCGAGAGCTGCGACATTAAGGGCTCGAGCGACGCGAGCATTCGTAACGTTGTGCCGGCACATATCGAGTGCATTACCGACGCAGCTCCCATTGAGCAGGTGATATGCAACGGTGGTACGGCTGGCCGGCTCTACAAGCGCTATCTACAAGAACGCACCGGGCTGCCCGCCATCGTCCTGCCCTCGACAAGTCCTGCCAATGCGGCTTGGCGTCTGGAGCGCCTTGTCGAGCGCTGGCGCGAGGCAGTTGACTGGGCTGCTCTCTAATTTAGATATTTGATTGAGCATGACGCGCGCGATGTTTGATGATGGCGCGCCAGATCGGCGCGGGCAGCGCGGGTTCGACGCGCACCATGCCGTCGGCGTCGACGCTACCGGCATTGCCACCGCCAAGCAGCTGCGCATGCTCAATGGAGCAGCCCATGCGCACAGCGCCGACAAGCTTATCCATCGCTTCCGAAAATGGTCGGCGCAAGAGGCCCATGCGTGGGGAATGGCGAAGCGCCGCAATGCCGCTGCCGGCACAGATGACAACGCCGTTGCACCATGGCAGGTCACGTAGAATACATGCCCGGTACAGGCGGTCGAGGACTTCGTTCGCCTGCTTGTTGTTTTTGGACAGGGCCTGGACGACGACATAGATGCGTGTCTCTGTATTCCCAAGGCGATCGAGTATCTGCTCGACAGCGATCATCGCCTCATCATCAAATGTGTCATCAACAGCGAGCACGATACCATCGGCAACGCAGCTGGCATCATCCGCCTCCAAACCGATCGGGCGGGGGAGCGCGGTGCCAGAAAGCTGTGCATAGGCGGCGATGGCATCCTGCAGGTCCCAAAGCAAAAACTCAAGATCAGCGCTCTCGGGAATATTGATATACGCAATGGTTTGCAACGTTTTGGGCCTTTCGCCCTGCGGATTCGCCTCCATGCCGCCTCCTTTCCGGTTGGTTTCCGTTTAGGTTACACCGTCTGACGGCGCCCCGCCGCGCTATCCTAGTGCAACCCTTACGAAAGGAACGCCATGCGTCTGCCTATGAACACCTCGCTTGCCACGCTCAAGCCCTCCGGCATCCGCCGGATCAACGCACTCGCCGCCCAGCACCCAGGGTGCATCGCGCTTGCGCTTGGCGAGCCCGATTTTCCTACGCCCGATGTGATTAGCGCCGAGGTGACGGCCTCGCTCGACCGCGGCGACACGCACTATCCGCCCAACAACGGTCGCCCCGCCCTGCGCGAGGCGCTGTCTGCCTACATGGGGGACGCGGGCCTTACGTTTTCGGCCGACGAGGTCATCCTGACCGACGGCGCGACCGAGGCCCTGTCGGCAACATTCATGGCTATGCTCAACCCCGGCGACGAGGTCATTATCCCCACGCCGGCCTTTGGCCTGTACGAGAGCATCGTCGTGACCAACCATGCCAAGGCGGTCTTTTTGGATACGGAGCCTGCGCAATTCCAGATTGATGAGGAGGCGCTTCGTGCCTGCGTGACACCGGCGACTAAGGCCATCGTCATCTGCTCGCCCAACAACCCTACGGGCTGCATCCTCGACGCAGCATCGCTCGATGCCGTGGCGCGCGTGGCAGAGCAGGCAGGCATCTACGTGGTCTGCGACGACGTATACAACCGCTTGGTCTATGTGGATGGCTACGAGCGCTTTGCCCAGCGCCACCCGGAGCTACGCGAGCAGACAGTGGTCATCGAGAGCTTCTCCAAGCCTTGGGCTATGACCGGCTGGCGCTTGGGTTGGCTCGCAGCGGCAGCCCCCGTCATCGCCGAGATCGCAAAAGCCCACCAATACCTAGTATCGAGTGCCGTTTCATTTGAAATGGACGCCGCAATGCGAGCCCTGACCGTCGACCCAACCCCCATGCTCAAAGTCTACCGAGCCCGCCGCGAACGCGTACTCGCAGCCTTAAACGTCATGGGCCTCAACGTAGTGGAACCAGCCGGCGCCTTCTACGCCTTCCCCAGCATCAAAAAGTTCGGCCTAACAAGCGAAGATTTCTGCATCAAAGCCATCAAAGAAGCAAACGTAGCCCTAGTCCCCGGAGACTGCTTCGGAACCGAAGGCCACATCCGCCTCAGCTACTGCGTCTCCGACCAAGATCTGGACGAAGGCCTCCACCGCCTGTCAAGCTTCGTGTCAACGTTGTAGCCCAACGGGACTAAAACCATCAGCCCACCGACCTAAGCATTATGAGTGGGGGCGTCAGCCAACGAAAACCCGGGCTGCCCAAAGTCAACGCAGGCCGCGCCGCCAAAGGCCAGGCGCAAGGTTTTCGTAGATTCCGCACGAGCCGAAGAGCACTTAATGTGCTCTTCGTGCGAGCCAGGACTTGACCGAGCGAAAACCTTGCGCCTGGCCTTTGGCGGCGCGGCCGGATGGTGGAATTGTGTGCAGCCCGGTTTTCCGTTGACCGACGCCGGGGTCCCCGCCATAATACTTTCGGTTCACGCACGAATCCGCTGCCAGAGACAGCCGGTGCAAACGGGCATCGCCCGCGAGCTTAATGGGATATCCCGCCAGCCGAGGTGGTCGAGTAGATATGTCTTCTCGCCCCCGTCGCTCATGCAGCGCGGGGGCTTTCTTTTTGGACATGCCCCCGTCACGTCCTTGTGGCGGACCGTGCCCGGAAAGAATTCGAGGAGGTGTAATTCATGCCCCAGCAGTACAAAATCGACAAGGTTGCAGAGATCGAGTCCCGTATCGCCGAGAACGCCGGTCTGTTCGTCGTCAACTACAACGGTCTGACGGTTAAGCAGGCTCAGGAGCTGCGTCATCAGCTTCGCGAGTGCGGCGCCGAGATGAAGGTCTACAAGAACAACCTGGTCAAGATCGCTCTCAAGAACCAGGAGCAGCCCGAGCTCGACGAGATCCTCGCCGGCCCCGTCGCTTATGTGTTCTACGAGTCCGAGCCGGTCGAGGCCGCTAAGGCCCTTAAGGACTTCTCCGCTCAGTCCAAGGGCGTCCTTGAGATCAAGGGCGGTATCTCCGACGGCAAGGCCGTTTCCGCTGATGATGTTAAGGCTATCGCCGAGCTGCCCACCAAGGATCAGCTTCTCGGCCAGATCGCCGGTCTCATCTCCGGTTTCGCTCGCGACATCGCTGTCTGCGTCAACGGCGTTTCCTCCGGTCTCGCTCGTTCGATCCAGCAGGTCTCCGAGCAGAAGGCAGCCTAGTCGCTGTTTTCACCCGCGGCGGCAACGCCGCACCCCTGGCGCATTCGCGCCGTGTTTTAACTGATCTCCGTGCACAGACACGGAAACCGAAAGGACTTAGAAATGGCTAAGCTTACCACCGATGAGATCATCGATGCTCTTAAGGAAATGACCCTTCTCGAGGCTTCCGAGCTCGTCAAGGCTATCGAGGACACCTTCGGCGTTTCCGCCGCTGCTCCTGCCGCCGTTGTCGCCGCTCCCGCTGCTGGCGCTGCTGAGGCCGAGGAGAAGACCGAGTTTGACGTCGTGCTCGAGGGCTTCGGCGACAACAAGATCCAGGTCATCAAGGCCGTCCGTGAGCTCACCAGCCTTGGCCTGAAGGAGGCCAAGGAGGTCGTCGAGGGCGCTCCCAAGGCTGTTCTCGAGGGTGCTAAGAAGGAGGACGCCGAGGCTGCCAAGGAGAAGCTCGAGGCTGCTGGCGCTGCTGTCACCCTCAAGTAATCAGGCTTTCTCGCCAGATTTCTTTGCAGACGGGGTTCGCATTGCGAGCCCCGTCTTTTTTGTTATGACCCCTCTATTATGCTGGCTCGGCATGCAAATTGCTGCCGTTTGCGGTGCTTTGGGGTCGCTACCGCTGGGCGATAAAATTGCACTATTCGAGCAATAATTTGCGTTGACCTGCTGAAGAATGGCGTTTGCCTGGCGGTAGCGCCTGGTCACGGCGGTAAGATACTTTGGTATCGCAATTTGGTCTGCGGCCGCCGTGCCGCACGCACAGGGCGCATCCTGCGCCTGCGAAAGGATCCTTGAATAATATGAAGGCAATCATCCCCGCCGCTGGTCTTGGCACGCGTTTTCTGCCTGGCACCAAGTGCACGCCCAAAGAGATGCTGCCGGTCCTCGACAAGCCGGTCATCCAGTATGTCGTCGAGGAGGCGCTCGATCCCGAGGAGGTCGACGACGCCATCATCGTTACCTCGCCCGGCAAGCCCGAGCTGCTGAACTACTTCCAGCCCGACCGTTCGCTCGAGAACCTGCTGCGCGAGCGCGGTAAGGACGCCTACGCCGACGCTGTCGCCCATGCGGGCGGTATGCCGGTCGACTTCCGTTATCAGTATGAGCCCAAGGGCCTCGGTCACGCCATTCGCTCTGCTGCCGACGCTGTGGCAGGGGAGAACTTCCTGGTTCTTCTGGGCGACTACGTTGTGCCTAACCGCGACATCTGCGACAAGATGCTCGCCGTCTCTAAGGAGTACGGTGGCGCTTCGGTTATCGCCGTTGCCGCGTGCGCTCCCGAGGAAGTCAGCCGCTACGGCGTTATCGCCGGCGATCGCGTGGGTTCTCTTGAGGGCTTCGAGAATGCCGCCGACGACGAGCCCGGTTCCGTTTGGCGCATCGGTGGTCTGGTCGAGAAGCCCGCTCCCGAGGCGGCTCCGTCCAACCTGTACATCGTCGGTCGCTACCTGCTGAGCCCGCTGGTCATGAACCTGCTGGCCGATCAGCAGGCCGGTAAGGGCGGCGAGATCCAGCTGACCGACGCCATGGCCCGCTCGCTCGACCGCGAGGCCATGTACGCTGTCGTCATCGACCCGCTGTCGGGCTACGATACCGGTACCCCGTCTGGCTGGATGGCCACCAACGCCCTCATGGCTGCAAACGATCCTCGCTTTGCTGGTGCCTTCTGGGACGCCATCGACGAGCGCGGCGGTTTGATGCGCAAATAAGCCTTCGGGCATCGACATTTACGGGTGCGGACTTCGGTTCGCGCCCGTTTTTTATAAGAGCTGCGATTGCCGGCTCTCTGTTCACAGAAAATATATGAACAGATGTTCGATACACATACATCTACCTGCGTGTTTTCTGCCGAAAAAATTTGCTACTCCAAAAACTCAATCGCGTCAAGGCTTTTCTTGCCCAACGGTCGGTACCTGATAAACTATTAGGTTGCGATAACTGGCGAAGCTATGCCTCGCCAACCCACCGAGCATTTCCGTGAAGGAGGAAAAACCTGGTGACCTACGCATACACTGCCACTGAGCGCAAGCGCGTCAGCTTCGGGAAAATCCCGGAGGCCATGGAGCTCCCCAACCTTATCTCTGTTCAAAGGGAATCCTTTGAGCGTTTTAAGGACGAGGGCCTTCGTGAGGCGTTCAAGGAATCCAGCCCCATCCAGAGCCAGAACCATGTTCTCGAGGTTACCTTCGGCGAGCATCAGTTCGGCGACCCCGCGCACACCGTCGAGGAGTGCCGCGAGAAGGACATGACCTATCAGGCTCCGCTTCTGACCGACGTCCGTCTCACCAACAAGGAGACCGGCGAGATCAAGGAGCAGCTCGTCTTCATGGGCGACTTCCCCATGATGACCGATCAGGGCACCTTTATCATCAACGGCACCGAGCGTATCGTCGTCTCGCAGCTCGTCCGCTCCCCGGGCGTGTACTACAGCTCCGAGATGGATTCGGGCAAGCAGATCTACAAGGCTCAAATCATCCCGTCCCGCGGTGCCTGGCTTGAGTTTGAGGTCGACAAGCGCGACCAGCTCATGGTCTCCATCGACCGTAAGCGCAAGCAGAGCGCCACGATGTTCCTGCGCGCCCTTGGCATCGCCGTCACCAACGACGACATCATCGAGCTGCTCGGCAACTCCGATGTGATCAAGCGCACCCTGGAGCGCGATACCGCCCTCACCCGCGAGGACGCCCTCATCGAGATCTACCGTCGCCTGCGCCCGGGCGAGCCTCCCACCGTGGATGCCTCCCGCAGCCTGCTCGAGGGCCTGCTCTTTAACCCGCAGCGCTACGATCTGGCCCGCGTCGGTCGTTACAAGGTCAACAAGAAGCTCAACCTCACCACCGAGGAAGAGGTCACGGTGCTCACCGACGAGGATATCGTCGCTACGCTGCGCTACCTCCTGTCTCTTGCTGCCGGCGAGCAGGGCTTCAAGGTCGACGACATCGACCACTTTGGCAACCGCCGCATCCGCACCGTCGGCGAGCTCGTCGCCAACCAGTTCCGTATCGGCATGAGCCGTATGGAGCGCGTCGTCCGTGAGCGCATGAGCTCCCAGGACATCGACGAGATCACCCCGCAGTCGCTCATCAACATCCGCCCGATCGTGGCCTCCATCAAGGAGTTCTTCGGTTCCTCGCAGCTCTCGCAGTTCATGGACCAGGCGAACCCCCTGACCGGTCTGACCCACAAGCGCCGTCTGTCCGCACTCGGCCCTGGTGGTCTTGCCGGCCACAAGTCCGGCTCCAGCCGCCGCACCAACGTGCCGACGGCCGTCCGCGACGTTCACAACTCGCACTACAGCCGCATGTGCCCGATCGAGACCCCCGAAGGCCCCAACATCGGCCTGATCGGCTCGCTCGCCCTCTATGCCCGCGTCAACGAGTACGGCTTCATCGAGGCTCCGTTCCGCCGCGTCGAGAACGGCGTTGCCACCGACCAGATCGACTGGATGACCGCTGACGAGGAAGAGAAGCACGTCATCGCGCCGGCCAACACGCCGCTCGATCCTAAGACTAACGAGTTCATCACGACCGATGCCGAGGGCAAGATCGTCCGTCCGCATACCGTGATCGCCCGTACCCGCGACTTCGACGGTTCCTTCGGCGCTCCCGCCGACGTGCCTGTCGAGGACGTCGACTACATGGACGTCTCGCCGCGTCAGATGCTCTCCGTCGCAGCCACGCTGATCCCGTTCCTCGAGCACGACGACGCCAAGCGTACGCTCATGGGCGCCAACATGCAGCGTCAGGCCGTGCCGCTGGTTCACCCTGCCGCTCCCTACGTCGGTACCGGCATGGAGCGTCGCGCCGCCCTGGACTCTGGCGAGGTCACCCTGGCCAAGAACGCCGGCGAGGTCATCTTTGCCGACGCTTCCAAGATTATCGTCAAGCATGCCGGCGGCATGGACGAGTATCACCTGGCCAAGTACCAGCGCTCCAACCAGTCCACCTGCATCAACCACCGTCCGCTCGTGCGCGTCGGTGACACCGTTGAGCAGGGCGAGCCTCTGGCCGACGGTCCTTCGACCGATCACGGCGAGCTCGCACTGGGCCAGAACCTCACCGTGGCATACATGCCGTGGGAAGGCTTTAACTACGAGGACGGTATCGTCGTGTCCGAGCGCCTGGTGGCCGAGGACCTGCTGACGACCATCAATATCACCCGTCACGAGATCGACGCCCGCGACACCAAGCTCGGCCCCGAGGAGATCACTCGCGAGATCCCGAACCTCTCCGAGGACATGCTTGCCAACCTTGACGAGGACGGCATCATCCGCATCGGCGCCGAGGTCGGCCCTGGCGACATCCTGGTCGGCAAGGTTACGCCTAAGGGCGAGAGCGCTCTGACTGCCGAGGAGCGCCTGCTGCGCGCCATCTTCGGTGCCAAGGCTCACGACGTTCGCGACACCTCCCTCAAGATGCCTCACGGCGCTTACGGCCGCGTCATCGACGTCGTCCGCTTTAGCCGCGAGAACGGCGACGACCTGGCCCCCGGTGTCAACGAGCAGGTGCGCGTCTACGTCGCCCAGCGTCGTAAGATCCAGCAGGGCGATAAGATCGCCGGTCGTCACGGCAACAAGGGCGTTATCTGTAACGTTCTGCCGGTTGAGGACATGCCCTACATGGCTGACGGTACCCCGATCGACGTTATCCTCAACCCGCTGGGCGTTCCTTCGCGTATGAACGTCGGCCAGCTGCTCGAGTGCCACCTTGGCTGGGCTGCTGCCTGCGGTTGGGATACCGAGAATGCCGACTCCGACAAGTATGTCCCCGGTCCGTTCTTCACCGCTACGCCCGTCTTCGACGGCGCCAAGGAGGACGAGATCGCCGAGGTCATCCGTCGCGCCAACAAGAACATGCTCAACAAGGCCACCGCTGCCTTTGGCGATCACATGCGCCCCGAGTTTGTCACCCAGCTTGACGAGCGCGGCAAGACCCGCCTGTTCGACGGCCGCACCGGCGAGGAGTTCCGCGAGCCCATTACCGTGGGTACGTCCTACATCCTCAAGCTCGGCCACATGGTCGACGACAAGATCCACGCCCGTTCGACCGGCCCTTACAGCCTGGTTACCCAGCAGCCGCTGGGCGGCAAGGCTCAGTTCGGCGGCCAGCGCTTCGGCGAGATGGAAGTTTGGGCACTGTACGCATACGGTGCTTCCAACGTCCTGCAGGAGATCCTGACCGTCAAGTCCGACGATACCGTGGGCCGCGTCAAGACCTACGAGTCCATCGTCAAGGGCGAGAACGTCCCGGTTCCGGGTATCCCCGAGTCCTTCAAGGTTCTCGTCAAGGAGATCCGTTCCCTCGCACTGGACATCGAGCCCATGCACGATGCCGACGAGGACGCCTCCGCCCCTGTGACCGCCGAGGAGACCTCTGCTCTCGACGACCTGGCTGCGCTCGCCGGCGTTGACGCCGACGTCGAGGCCCAGGATGCCGAGGCCGCCGAGACGCCCGAGGCTGTCGCCGCCACGACCACTGATAAGGAGTAGTTGACTGTGGCAGATTTCGAAGCTACTGATTTTGACTCGGTAAAGATCTCCCTTGCCTCCGCCGACCAGATCCGTTCCTGGTCGCACGGTGAGGTCAAGAAGCCGGAGACCATCAATTACCGTACCCTCAAGCCCGAGAAGGACGGCCTGTTCTGCGAGAAGATCTTCGGTCCCGCCAAGGACTGGGAGTGCTCCTGCGGCAAGTACAAGGGCATCCGCTTTAAGGGCATCGTCTGCGAGCGCTGCGGCGTCGAGGTCACCTCGGCCAAGGTGCGTCGCGACCGCATGGGCCACATCGAGCTCGCCGCTCCCGTGTCCCACATCTGGTACTTCAAGAGCCCCACGAGCTTCCCGATGAGCCGTATGCTCGACATCAAGTCCAAGGACCTCGAGAAGGTTCTGTACTTTGCCAGCTACATCATCACCGAGGTCGACTACGAGGCTCGCGAGGCCGACGCTGACGACCTGCGCGAGGAGCTCGCCGCCGATCTGGAAGAGATCGATGCCGAGTGCGCCCGCCAGATCGAGTCCCTCAAGGAGCAGGGCAACCCCGAGAACTTTGACGAGTTCTCCGACGAGGAGCCGCTGACCCCCGAGGAGATCGCCTCTGGCATCGTCGACATCGAGGAAGAGTGCAAGGACGAGAAGCAGCTCCGCACGGACGCCTTCAACGCCTTCATGAAGCTCACCGAGCGCGACCTCATCTCCGATGAGCCGCTGTTCCGTGAGATGACCCGTTACTACTCCATGTACTTCAAGGGTGGCATGGGTGCCGAGGCCGTCCGCGACCTGCTCGCTGCCATCGACCTCCCCTCCGAGGCCGAGAAGCTCAAGGCCATCATCGCCGACGAGGACTCCCAGAAGCAGAAGCGCGAGAAGGCCGTCAAGCGCCTCGAGGTCGTTGACGCCTTCCTGAAGGGCGGCAACAGCCCTGCGAACATGATTCTGGACGTCATCCCGGTCATTCCGCCCGATCTGCGCCCGATGGTCCAGCTCGACGGCGGCCGCTTCGCCGCGTCCGACCTAAACGACCTGTACCGTCGCGTGATCAACCGTAACAACCGACTCAAGCGCCTGCTCGACCTGGACGCCCCTGCGATCATCGTGAACAACGAGAAGCGCATGCTCCAGGAGTCCGTGGACGCCCTGTTCGACAACGGCCGTCGTGGTCGCCCGGTCTCTGGCCGTGGCGGTCGCCCGCTCAAGTCGCTCGCCGAGGCCCTCAAGGGCAAGCAGGGTCGTTTCCGTCAGAACCTGCTGGGCAAGCGTGTCGACTACTCCGGCCGTTCGGTAATCGTTACCGACCCCAAGCTGCTGCTGCACCAGTGCGGTCTGCCCAAGACCATGGCGCTGGAGCTCTTCAAGCCCTTCGTCATGAAGCGCCTGGTCGAGCTTGGCAAGGTCGAGAACATCAAGGGCGCCAAGCGCGCTATCGACCGTGGCGCCACCTTTGTGTGGGACATCCTCGAAGAGGTCATCGACGGCCGCGTCGTGCTGCTCAACCGTGCACCGACCCTGCACCGTCTGTCCATCCAGGCCTTTGAGCCGGTGCTGGTCGAGGGCAAGGCTATCCACCTGCATCCGCTGGTCTGCTCGCCCTTCAACGCCGACTTCGACGGCGACCAGATGTCTGTCCACGTGCCGCTGTCCAGCCAGGCTCAGGCCGAGGCTCGCGTGCTCATGCTCTCTGCGAACAACCTGCGCTCGCCGGCATCCGGCAAGCCGGTTAACATCCCCTCGCAGGACATGATCATCGGTGTGTACTACCTCACCCAGGTCCGCGACGGTCTGCCGGGCGAGAACCACGTGTTCGCCAGCTTCGACGACGCGCTGCACGCCTATGACTGCCGCTCCGAGGTCGACATGCAGGCCAAGATTCAGGTCCGCGTGTCCGCCGAGAACGCCAACGTCATCAACGAGGACGGTACCCGTATCTTCCGCGTCAAGAACGGCAAGAACGAGTTTGTCGACTACGACGTCACCGGCAACAAGACCGCGCGCTTCGAGACCTCTATCGGCCGCATCATCTTCAACCGCCAGTGCCTGCCCGAAGACTATGAGTTCATGAACTACAAGATGGTCAAGGGCGACGTGGCCAAGCTGGTTGCGGACTGCTGCGATCGTTACCCCGAGGCCAAAGTCGGCCCGATCCTCGACGCCATCAAGTACTCCGGCTTCCACTACGCTACCCGCGCCGGCCTCACCATCTCGGTGTGGGACGCTCTCATCCCTGCCGAGAAGCAGGAGCTGCTCGACCGCGCCCAGGCCAACGTCGACCAGATCAACGAGTACTTCGAGGAGGGCTTCATCAACGAGACGGAGCGCCACATCGAAGTCGTTAACGAGTGGACCGCTTGTACCGACAAGGTTGCAGCGCTCATGCTCGACTTGTTCGACGAGGAGAACCCGCTGTACATGATGGCCGACTCCGGCGCCCGTGGTTCTAAGACCCAGCTGCGTCAGCTCGGCGGCATGCGTGGCCTGATGGCAGACATGTCCGGCGAGACGATCGACCTTCCCATTAAGGCGAACTTCCGCGAGGGCCTGCTGCCGCTTGAGTACTTCATTTCGACCTACGGCGCCCGTAAGGGCCTGGTCGATACCGCATCCCACACCTCGGACTCTGGTTACCTGACCCGTCGTCTGGTCGACGTGGCCCAGGACGTCATCGTCCGCGAGGAGGACTGCGGTACGCACGAGGGCGTCACCTACAACCTCATCATCCCCGGCACCACCGACCTCAACACCGACCTTGTCGGCCGTTGCTTCATCGAGGACGTCGTGGCTCCCGATGGCACCGTACTCTTTGAGCAGGACGGCTACATCGAGAAGGTCGCCGACATCCAGAAGATGGTCGATGCCGGCCTTAAGAAGGTCAAGCTCCGCGCGCTGCTCACCTGCCGCTCCAAGTACGGCGTTTGCCAGAAGTGCTACGGCTGGGATCTTTCCACTCGTCGTCCGGTCGCCATCGGTACCGCCGTCGGCATTATTGCCGCCCAGTCCATCGGCGAGCCCGGTACGCAGCTTACGATGCGTACCATTCACTCCGGCGGCGTCGCTGGCGTCGACGATATTACGCAGGGTCTGCCTACGGTCAGCCGTATGTTCGATATCGTCGGCAACGTCAACGAGAAGATTCTGGGTCGCGAGGCCGAGCTGGCTCCGTACTCCGGTCACCTCTCGATTAAGCCCGAGAAGTCCGAGTACGTGCTGACGCTCACCGACTCCGAGGATCACACCCGTGTCCTCGACGAGCGTCGCGTCCCCGCTTCGGTGCGCTTCATGCCTGAGATCGAGGACGGCTGCGAGGTTCGCGCCGGCGACCAGATCACCAAGGGCTTCGTCAACTTCCGCAACCTGCGCAAGCTGACCGACATCGAGTCGACGATGCACACCTTCGTCGAGAGCGTCAAGGACGTCTACACCAGCCAGGGCGTCGACCTGAACGACAAGCACATCGAGGTGCTCGCACGTCAGATGCTGCGTCGCGTTCAGATCACCAACCCCGGCGACTCCAAGTACCTGCTTGGTCAGTACGTCGACCGCTACGAGTTTGCCGACGAGGTCGAGCGCGTTGCCCGTCTAGGCGGTCAGGCTCCCGTGGCTGAGCCCGTCATCCTGGGTACGCTCAAGGTCGCGTCCAACATCGACTCCTGGCTGTCGAGCGCTTCGTTCATCCGTACCGCTGGCGTCCTTACCGAGGCTGCCATCGAGGGCAAGGTCGACCACCTGCTCGACCTTAAGTCCAACGTCATCGTCGGTAAGAAGATCCCGGCCGGTACCGGCCTCAAGCCGTACGCCAACGCCAAGCTGACGTATCGCACGGCCGACGGCTACGTGGACATCGACGGCCCGGCTTCGCCCAACGCCAAGTCGCTGCCCGAGTGGGCTCCGGTTGAGCTCAAGGACCTGGACGAGCAGCTCCCGCAGCAGCTCGACTGGGCCGGCTACGACGAGTTTGGTGGTGCTGACGGTTCGTTCACCCGCAACGGCCACACCATCTCCGCCGAGAAGGCTCGCCTGTACCTGTTCGACGACCTGGGCGTGTCGCAGCGCTGGACCAACAAGTTCAGCGAGGTCGGCATCGAGACGGTCGGCGACCTGGTCGGCAAGTCCGAGGAGGATCTGCTGCGCATCGATGGCATCGGTGCCAAGGCGATCGAGGAGCTCCGTGATGGCCTGGAGGCCCACGACCTGCTCTACATCCTCGAGAACAACGACGACGTTGCCGACGAGGAAGACCTCTCGCAGCTGCTGCAGATGGTCTTTAGCCCCGACGGTCCGGACGACATCCTGCTGGGTACCTCCGCTCCGACGCATCACGCTGACGCCGACGAGGAGCTCCTGGGCGCCCCGATCGACGACAAGAAGGCTCCCGCCAACGGTGCGATCAACGAGGACATGGCTTCCCTCGACGAGCTGCTCAACCAGCTCGTGGACACCGACGACGCCGAAGAGGCCAAGGACAACGACGAGGAGTAATTTCCTAGTACGTTAACCGTCCTTCCAAAGACCCGCTTCCCAACAGGGGAGCGGGTCTTTTTTGTTGAAGAAAACCTACCAAAAAGGGACAGGTTTATTTTGGTAGGTTATTCCTGCTTGAATTTGAAACATTTCGTTCGGTCAAAGCGTATCTATGGTGAGGGCCTCAGCAAGAAACATCAGCATCACCGGGAGGTGATTATGGAAGAACAAGCATTTAGACAGGCGGTCGAAGATTACCGGGATGTCGTGTTTCGGATCGCATTGACGTACCTACGCGATCGTGCCGATGCCGACGATGTTGCCCAAGATGTCTTTCTTAAGTTGCTCAAAAGCGATGGACACTTTGAAAGTTGGGAGCATCTTCGTCGCTGGCTTATTCGGGTCACGATCAATGAATGCAAATCGCTCTTTCGAAAGCCATGGAGGCGCATAGAGGATATTGAGAACTTGGCCGATTCACTCTCGGCAGCGCAGGATGAGACCAAGGTGGTCCTGTCAGACGTTATGCGACTTCCGGAACGATTCCGTGTTCCCATCGTGCTCTATTACTATCTAGGCTTTTCGACCTCAGAGATTGCCGAGTTGTTGCATGTACCAGCCGCGACCGTTCGAACGCGTTTAGCTCGCGGTCGATCGAAGCTCAAATTCATCCTAGAGGAGGGCGACCGTGAAATCCAATCAAATCAAGCAGGCCTTCGAGTCCATCCAAGCCGATAGCAATCTTGCAGATCGCGTTCTTAATGCAGCTGAAGGCGAGCCGCTTCGCAAAAGGGGTCATGCTAAGCCCCTCTATGTTGCGGTTATCGGATGTCTTGCCGGAGTGTTGGCGACCGGAGGGGTCGCCTACGCCGTTGTCAATTCCAGCTATTTTGCCTCAGCCTGGGGAAACCACGGCAACGGGGATTCCATTACCTGGACCAACGGCGGCTCATCGGGAACTAAATATACCTACACCAGAGAGTTTGGCGATGGCATCGCGCCCCAAAGCCTGGAGGGCACAGTCCAGAAGGTTAATCTGTCCGTCGAGGGTAACGGCTATACGCTTGATATCCATGAGATGGCAATCGACCAAAACGGCTGCGGAGCCGTGACGTTTACGTTGTCCAATCCAAATGGAGTTAACTACTACAAGCCAGCAGCAGAGATTGGCGAACTTGTTCTCTATGGTGAAGAAGAACAGGGCATCGGCACGCCCGATATGAAGTTCGGCGAGGAATGGCCTGACACACGCAGCACAATTGATAAGGACACATCAAGCGATACTGTCATTAATGGCACGATGTACTTTGCCGCTATGGATCGCGAGCGAGATTTGCAACATGCGGTCACCTGGAATATCCACTGGACCGAGGGTGAAGGTGAGAGTGCGAGGCGGTTTGAGGCGTCGACACCCGAGTTCAATATTGGAGCGTACGTCGATACAAAGGAACTCCGCTCCGGTGACTCGCCTCTTGAGATTAGCCCGTTTTCCATCCAGACGCACATCGATGATTTGGGCTATGAAGCAGTTGATAATAAGCTGACCGTCAGCTACAAGGATGGATCGGAGCAGATTATCGAAGATGACGACGCAGGGGTGTTCAACTTATATTTTTCTTATGGGCGCAATAGCGGAGAGAACATCTGGGTGCCAACGAAGTTGATTGATGTCGAACAAGTGGTCTCAGTAACGCTTGAGGGCACGAGGTGCACGTCAACAGGGGAGACCGAAACAAAAGTACCCTTTACCATCGTCTATTCGTAAGGTCTGAGGCCGCTTCCTACTAGGGGAAGCGGCCTCTTTTGCGTTAAATGGAAACGCCGCCGATTTCCATGCGTCAGATGAGAGCAGATTACCGCTGGAGCGCGACGTTTCACCAGATAAAACCGAACAAAATAAACCTGTCCCTTTTTGGCGGGTAGCGTTGCCCCGCCGAGCACGTCGGATTCCCGGCCCGGGCGGCCGGCGGCTTAAGTTTGTCGCGAGTTCCGCACGAGCCGGAGAGCACTTAATGTGCTCTCCGTGCGAGTCAGGACTGTAGAGCAGCAAACTTAACCCCCGCGCCGCCCGGTCCGGGAATCCACCCCCGCGCACAGAAAGGGATTCCTTTTGTGTAGGCTTTGCGGAAATGTGCCAATTTTGGGATACGCCCGGCGGCGTGGTCTGTTGACGGCACAGCTAACGCCACGTATCCTATCGAACTGCGTGTTTCGTAGGGGGATGCTGACCCCTCGATTCAAGCCGTTGCACTTTACAGAAAGCTGGAATCATTCGAGAAGGAGTACGCTTTGCCTACTATTAACCAGCTGGTTCGCCAGGGCCGTCGTTCCGTGCCCAAGAAGTCCAAGAACGCTGCTCTGCAGCACAACTCCCAGAAGCGCGGCGTGTGCACCCGCGTCTTCACCACGAGCCCCAAGAAGCCGAACTCGGCTCTTCGTAAGGTTGCCCGTGTTCGCCTTGTCAACGGCATCGAAGTTACTGCTTACATCCCGGGTGAGGGCCACAACCTGCAGGAGCACTCCATCGTGCTCGTTCGCGGCGGTCGTGTCCGTGACCTCCCTGGTGTCCGTTATCACGTCATCCGTGGCGCCTACGACGCTGCTCCGGTCCAGAACCGTATGCAGGCCCGTTCCAAGTACGGTGCTAAGCGCCCCAAGGCCAAATAAGCCAGATAACGTTTTGATACTTTCGCCGTGTGCCGCCTAAGCGCCGCACGGTAGACACTTAAGGAGATTTCACATGCCGCGTCGTGCAGCAGCTAATCGTCGTGAGGTTCAGCCTGACGCCGTTTACAACAACCGCCTGGTGACTCAGCTCATCAACAAGGTCCTTCTTGACGGCAAGAAGGCCACCGCTGAGCGCATCGTTTACACCGCTTTCGAGATCGTTGCCGAGAAGTCCGAGGGTGGCGACGCTCTCGCTACCTTCAAGAAGGCTATGGACAACGTCAAGCCCACGCTCGAGGTTAAGCCCAAGCGTGTCGGTGGCGCTACCTATCAGGTCCCGATGGAGGTCAACTCCCGTCGTTCCACCGCTCTGGGTATCCGCTGGATCGTCAACTTCTCCCGCGCTCGCAAGGAGAAGACCATGGCCGAGCGTCTCGCCAACGAGATTCTCGACGCTTCCAACGGCCTGGGCGCTTCCGTCAAGAAGCGTGAGGACGTCTTCAAGATGGCCGAGGCCAACCGCGCGTTCTCTCACTATCGTTGGTAAGTTAAGGTAAGGAACTAACATGGCTAAGCCTAAGTACAAGCTTTCCGATACCCGTAACATCGGCATCATGGCCCACATCGATGCCGGTAAGACCACCACGACCGAGCGTATTCTTTACTACACCGGTAAGACCCACAAGATCGGTGAGGTCCATGAGGGCGCTGCCACCATGGACTGGATGGTTCAGGAGCAGGAGCGCGGCGTAACCATTACCTCCGCTGCTACCACGTGCTTCTGGAACAAGGACGGTAAGGACTACCGCATCCAGATCATCGACACCCCGGGCCACGTTGACTTCACCGCCGAGGTCGAGCGCTGCCTGCGCGTCCTCGATGGCGCTGTCGCCGTCTTCGACGCCGTTGCCGGCGTTCAGCCCCAGTCTGAGACCGTTTGGCGTCAGGCTTCTACCTTCAACGTCCCCCGCATCGCCTTCATCAATAAGTATGACCGCGTGGGCGCTGACTTCTTCAACGCTATCGAGACCATGAAGGATCGTCTCGACGCTAACGCCGTGGCCGCTCAGGTCCCGATGGGCGCCGAGGACAACTTCTGGGGCGTCATCGACCTGGTCACCATGACTGCATGGGACTTCAAGGCCGACGAGAAGGGTATGACCTACCCCGAGCCGATGGACGAGATTCCGGCTGAGTTTGCCGACATCGCTGCCACCAAGCGCGAGGAGCTCCTCGACGCTGCTGCCAGCTTTGACGACGAGCTCATGGAGAAGATCCTCATGGAGGAGGACTTCACCGTCGAGGAGCTCAAGGCTGCTCTGCGTAAGGGCGTTCTGGCCAACGAGCTCAACCTCGTCTTCGTGGGCTCCGCCTACAAGAACAAGGGCGTCCAGGAGCTGCTCGACGCTGTCGTCGACTACCTGCCCAGCCCGCTCGACGTTGAGGCCGTCACCGGTACCGATCCGGACACCGGCGAGGAGATCCAGCGTCATCCTTCCTTCGACGAGCCCTTCTCCGGCCTGGTCTTCAAGATCATGACCGACCCGTTCGTCGGTAAGCTCACCTATGTCCGCGTTTACTCCGGCCGTGCCGAGTCCGGCTCCTACGTGGTCAACGCTTCCAACGGTCAGCGCGAGCGCCTCGGCCGCATCCTCGAGATGAACGCCGCCGAGCGTATCGACCGTGACGACGCCGCCGCCGGCGACATCGTCGCTTGCGTCGGCTTCAAGAACTCCACCACCGGTGACACCCTGTGCGCCGAGGGCAAGGAGATCGTCCTCGAGAAGATCGAGTTCGCTAAGCCCGTTATCGACGTTGCCATCGAGCCCAAGACCAAGGCCGAGCAGGACAAGATGTCCCTGGCTCTGACCAAGCTCGCCGAGGAGGACCCGACCTTCCAGGTGTCCACCAACCACGAGACCGGCCAGACCATCATCGCCGGCATGGGCGAGCTGCACCTCGAGATCATCGTCGACCGTCTGCTCCGCGAGTTCAAGGTTGACGCTAACGTTGGTAAGCCCCAGGTTGCCTACCGCGAGACCGCTGGTCACGACGTCGAGAAGGCTGAGGGCAAGTTCGTCCGTCAGTCCGGTGGTCGCGGTCAGTATGGCCACGCCGTCATCAAGCTCGAGAAGATGGAGGAGGGCTTCGGCTACGAGTTCGTCAACGCTATCGTCGGCGGCGTCGTGCCCAAGGAGTACATCCCGTCCATCGACAAGGGCATCCAGGAGGCCCTGAACACCGGTGTTATCGCCGGCTTCCCGGTCCTCGACGTTAAGGTCACCCTGTTCGACGGTTCTTACCACGAGGTCGACTCCTCCGAGGCCGCCTTCAAGATCGCCGGTTCCATGGCTATCAAGGACGCCCTCAAGAAGTCCGATCCGCAGCTGCTCGAGCCGATCATGGCTGTCGAGGTCGAGACCCCCGAGCAGTACATGGGCGACGTTATGGGCAACCTCTCCGGTCGCCGCGGCAAGATCGAGGGCATGGAGGATCGCAAGAACAGCAAGCTCATCCGTGCCAAGGTGCCGCTGGGCGAGATGTTCGGTTACGCTACCGACCTTCGCTCCCAGACCCAGGGCCGTGCATCCTACACGATGCAGTTCGACTCTTATGAGCCCGCGCCCAAGTCCATCGTGGACGAGGTCATGAGCAAGAACGCCTAAGTTCGAGCTCCCTGTTACGTAATCCGCGAGAACATCTCTCGCACTCTTTGGAGGTTTAAGTTGGCTACCCAGAAGATCCGCATTCGCCTCAAGGGCTATGATCACGAGGTCGTCGATCAGTCCGCGAAGCTCATCGTCGAGACCGCTCAGAAGACCGGCGCTCGCGTTTCCGGTCCTGTCCCCCTGCCCACCGAGCGCAACCTGTACACGGTTATCCGCTCGCCGCACGTGAACAAGGACTCCCGTGAGCAGTTCGAGATGCGCACCCACAAGCGCCTCATCGACATCCTCGACCCCACCTCGGGCACCGTTGATTCGCTCATGCGTCTCGACCTCCCCGCTGGCGTCGACATCGACATCAAGCTCTAAGCGATATCGCTCATAGCTTAAAGGGCCCCGCTGCCGTAACGGCAGCGGGGCCCTTTTGTTTTGAATGATGGTTTGGACTGCGGGGTAATGCTGTCGAGTAGGTGGTTGCGGCGCCCTATTCGCTCAAGGGACGCAGCGATGCCTCCTCAAAATGGAAGGATCGAAAGCCGTCTTCCGTTTCGATGCACGCGCGACCAAAGCCATCGACCGTTTTAAAGATGCCACGCGCCAGCTCGTCCCCAGCGGGGGAGCGGGCGATAACGTGCTCCCCGATCCAATTGAGGTGAGCGATATATTCGTCGTGGACGGGCGCGAGCGGACCGGCGTCTTCTTCCTTGGCGTTGAGGTGCTCTGCCCAAGCATCTACAGCGTCTATAACTGCGTGATAGACCTCATCGAGGAGCTTGTCGACGGCGGGAACGCTCTCGTTGAGGTCCGAGAGGCCAATTGCCGCCAGGCCGCCATCGGGCACCTCTTGGGGCGTGTAGTTTACGTTGACGCCAATGCCGCAGACGGCGAAAGGTTTGCCTTCGTTATCGCGTGCGGCCTCGACCAGAATGCCGCCGAGCTTGCGTCCTCGCGCGACCAGGTCGTTGGGCCATTTAAGGCGAATCTCGTTTGCAAGACCCTGCTTTTCGAGTGCTTCGAGCACCGCTAGGCCGCTGACGGCGGCAAGACCAGAGTACTTTGCGGGATTAACGCATGGACGCAGGACAATCGAAAGCAATAGGTTGCCGGCGGTTGAATCCCACTTGTGGCCGCGCCGGCCGCGTCCTGCCGTTTGCGCGCGGGCGGCAAGTCCTGTGCCGTGCGGCGCACCCTGTTTTCCTGCCTCGAGCAGGTCATCGTTGGTCGATCCGGTTACGTCGACAATCGTTAATTGGGCATCCATAGCGGCTGCTACCTCCTTATTGAATAAGTGAATGACGCAATGGTGTCGAGAGATAGACACAATGTGAAGCCTTTGTCGCATTTAGACAATTTAATGTTAACACGTCAACAAAGACTGAAATGCGTTATCCTCTCTTGGTCGATGTAAACACGTCAACAACTCAAAGGAGGTTAGTGATGGGTTTCACGATTCTTGGAACAGGTTCGGCACTTCCTGAGCGCAGTGTTTCCAATGACGAGCTGTCTGAGTTCCTCGATACCTCGGATGAGTGGATTTTTACTCGCACAGGTATCAAGAGCCGCCACGTTTGCACCACCGAGTCACTTGACGACCTTGCCGTAGCGGCGAGCGAGCGGGCACTCCAGGTGTCCGGAATCGACGCGAGCCAGCTGGATCTGATCGTCTGCTCGACGACGACGGGTGACCACCTTGTTCCCGCTGAGGCGTGTGCCGTTGCTGAGCGACTAGGCGCGACGTGCCCTGCCTTCGATGTCTCGGCGGCTTGTGCCGGCTTCGTATTTGCGCTCGATGTCGCCGAGGGCTATATCGCCCGCAGCCGTGCCGAGCGTGTGCTTGTTGTTGCTGCCGAGCAGATGACGCGCGCGCTCGACTGGACCGACCGTGCCACCTGCGTGCTTTTTGGCGATGGGGCAGGCGCCGCAGTGATTGAAGCTGGGGGAGACAACCCCCTTGCCGTTGAGCTTTCGACGGCGCCCGACGTCGAGACGTTGCGCGTTCCCGGTCTGGTCGGTACCTCGCCGTTTAAGGCTTCCGCAGATAGCGCGAGCGTGCTGTCCATGAATGGCCGCCGCGTGTTCAAGTTCGGCGTCAACGCCATCTGCGACACGGTCCATAAGCTTGCGATCGATGCGGGCATTTTGGTCGAAGACATCGATCATTTTGTATTCCATCAGGCTAACGAACGAATCCTGAGCCAGGCGGTCAAGCGCCTGGGCGTGCCGGACGAGCGCGTGGTTCGCACGTTGCGCGAGACCGGCAACATTTCGAGCGCATGCATTCCGCTTGCCCTCGACCGGCTGGCAAACGCCGGTGCACTTCACACAGGCGACACCATCGCCTTGGTTGGATTTGGCGCCGGTCTGGATATAGGTGGCTATCTGCTTCGTTGGAAGTAGTCGCACATAGGAAATAAAAACGCCCTAGGGCACAACCAAAGGAGAACTACCATGGCAGATCAGAAGACCTTTGAGCGCGTTTGCGACGTTATCCGCGAGACCGCCGGTCTTGACGATGTCGAGATGAAGCCCGAGTCCACGCTCGAGGAGATTGGTCTCGACAGCCTGGGCACCGTCGAGATCCTCGTTGCCGTCGAGGACGAGTTTGGCATCCAGCTCGATACCGAGGAGAACCCCAAGACGGTCGGCGAGTTCGCCGATACGGTCGAGGCGGCATTGGAGAAGTAGAGATGCTCAAGACTCCTCTCTGCGATCTGCTCGGCATCGAAAAGCCCGTGTTCCAGGGCGGTATGGCCTGGATTGCCGATGCCTCGCTGGCGTCCGCAGTGTCCGAGGCGGGTGGCTTAGGCATCATCGCGGCCATGAATGCCGACGCCGACTGGCTTCGCGACCAGATTCACGAGCTGCGCGCCAGGACGGATAAGCCCTTTGGCGTCAACGTCATGCTCATGAGCCCGTTTGCCGACGAGGTCGCGCAGGTCGTGATTGACGAGCAAGTGCCGGTCGTCGTAACGGGTGCCGGCAATCCCACCAAGTACATGAAGGCTTGGACCGACGCGGGCATCAAGGTCATCCCGGTCGTTGCCTCGGTGGCGCTGGCGCGTCTCGTGGCGCGTCGCGGGGCCACCGCCGTGGTTGCCGAAGGCACCGAATCGGGTGGACATATTGGCGAGACGTCGACGATGGCGCTCGTTCCGCAGGTTGTCGATGCGGTCGATATCCCCGTTGTGGCAGCCGGCGGTATCGCGGATGGCCGCGGGGTGGCGGCCGCCTTTATGCTTGGCGCCGCTGGCGTCCAAGTGGGCACGCGTTTTCTCGTTGCAAACGAATGCACTGTTTCTGAGCAGTACAAAGAGCTGGTGCTCAAGGCGGGAGACACCTCGACGCGCGCGACTGGCCGTTCGACGGGACATCCGGTGCGTGCGCTTAAGAGTCCCTTCACCAATGCCTACGCCAAAAGTGAGGCGGCGGGCGCAAGTGCCGAGGAGCTTGGGACCATGGGCACGGGCGCGCTTCGCAAGGCCGCAAAGGATGGTAACTACGAAGAGGGTTCGTATCTGTGTGGACAGATTGCCGGCATGGTCAACGAGCGCCAGAGCGCGCGCGAAATCGTCGACGATCTGGTCGATGGCGCCGAGCACGTCCTGAAGGGTGCGTGCGCATGGGTAGCGTAGCGTTTTTGTTCGCCGGCCAGGGCGCCCAGCACCCCGCGATGGGCGTCGACCTCATCGAGGCATCGCCGGCGGCTGCCGAGGTATTCGCGATCGCCGATGAGGTGCGCCCGGGGACGAGCGAGCAGTGCCGGAGCGCCTCCAAGGAGGAGCTCTCGCAGACCGAGAACACGCAGCCTTGCGTGTTCGTGCACGACTTGGCTGTCGCCGTCGCCCTGCGCGAGCGCGGCGTGGTGCCTGCCGCCTGTGCGGGATTCTCGCTGGGCGAGGTCGCCGCGCTCACCTTTGCGGGGGCATTCGATACACGAGCGGGCTTTGAGCTCGTGTGCGAGCGCGCGGCGCTGATGGCCGCGGCTGCCGAGCGCTATCCGGGCGGCATGCGCGCCGTCATCAAGCTCGATGCGGTGCAAGTCGAGGGCCTGGCAAAACAGGCCGGCGAGGACTGCTGGCCGGTCAACTACAACAGTCCGCAGCAGACTGTTGTGGCCGGAGCGTCCGAGGCGCTGCAGGAGCTCGACGTCCTGGTAAAAGAGGCTGGTGGCCGGGCCATGAAGGTCGCGGTGTCGGGTGCATTTCATAGCCCCTATATGGCCGAGGCGACCTGTGGCCTTGCCGCATATATTGAGGCCGGTCACGCGCCGTCCCCGTTGCTCATTCCTGTTTTGGCAAATATGACAGCGGCGCCCTATCCGGCGGATCCCCAGACGGCATCGGATGTCTTGGCCAATCAGGTGAGCCATGCCGTACGCTGGGTCGATACGCTGCATGCTCTGCAGGATCAAGGCATCGACACATTTATTGAGGTCGGCCCCGGCAAAACGCTGTCCGGCCTGGTCAAGCGTACGCTGAGCGACGTTCGTGTGTATTCGTGCGAGACGGCCGAGCAGGTCGCAGCTATTGCCGACGAGCTCGCATAGTCCACAGGGCTGTAACCCGAAAGGAATGACATGGGCAACTTGAACAATGGCGCGCTCGAGCGCAACGACTCACGTCGCGTGGCACTGGTCACGGGCGGCTCGCGGGGTATCGGCCGCGCCTGCGCTATCGGTCTGGCGGAGGATGGCTACGATATCGCCGTCGTCTATGCCGGTAGCGCAGATGCGGCGTGCGAGACGTGCGAAGCCTGTGAGGCGGCTGACGCCACGGCGCGCGCATATCAATGTGACGTGGCCGACCCCGCCGCCGTCAACACTTGCGTGGAGACGGTCCTCAACGACTTTGGCTCCATTTGGGCGCTCGTCAACAACGCCGGCATCACGCGCGACGGCCTGCTCATGCGTATGGGTGACGATGCCTTCGACCGCGTGCTCGATGTCAATCTCAAGGGCACGTTCAATACGACGCGCGCGCTCACCAAGACCTTTATGCGCCAGCGCGGCGGTTGCGTCATCAACATGAGCTCGGTTGTGGGCCTGATGGGCAATGCCGGGCAGGCCAACTATGCAGCCTCCAAGGCGGGCGTCATCGGTCTGACCAAGGCGGTAGCGCGCGAGCTTGCGTCCCGCGGCGTACGAGTGAACGCGGTCGCCCCCGGGTTTGTCGAGACCGATATGACGGCAAAGCTTTCGGAGAAGGTTCGCGCGGCAACCGAGGAGCAGATTCCCCTAAAGCGCATGGCGCGCCCCGAGGAAGTGGCCGGCGTGGTGCGCTTTTTGGCGAGTGATGCGGCTGCCTACATTACGGGCGAGGTCGTGCGCGTCGACGGCGGAATGGCGATGTAGAAACTAGGGCCGAACAACGGCTTGAATGAGGAGACCATGATGGAACAGAGAGTTGCAATCACCGGTATCGGTGCCGTATCGCCGCTCGGTAACACGGCGCTTGCTACCTGGGCGGCCATGTGCGCCGGCACGTGCGGCATCGGCCCGATCACGCACTTCGATACCGATGCGTTTGCCGTTAAGGTGGCGGCCGAGGTCAAGGGTTTTGACGGCAACGAGTACTTTGGTAAGCGTGACGCCAAGCACCTGGACCCCTGCGTTCAGTTTGCCCTGGCAGCGTCGGACGAGGCCATGCACGATGCGGGCTTTGATGTCGAGGGCGCCATCGATCGCGAGCGCCTGGGCGTCTACGTGGGTTCGGGCGTGGGCGGCATGCAGACACTCGTCGACAACGTCCACACGATTGCCGACCGTGGGCCCCGCCGCGCATCGCCCTATATGATCGCGATGATGATCCCCAATATGGCTTCGGGCAATATCGCAATCCGCCATAAGGCAAAGGGCCCGACCTTGCCCGTGGTGACCGCCTGCGCGACCTCGGCCCATGCCGTGGGCGAGGCGTTCCGCGCCATCAAGCATGGCTATGCCGATGCGATTCTCGCCGGCGGTGCCGAGGCCGCAATCATCCCCGATGCCGTTGCGGGCTTTACATCCTGTCGTGCTCTCACCACTAATCCTGACCCGTCGACGGCTTGCCGCCCGTTCGATGCAGACCGCGATGGCTTTGTGATGGGCGAGGGCGCCTGCGTGCTCGTGCTCGAGAGCATGGAACATGCGCAGGCGCGCGGTGCGCACATTTATGCCGAGGTCGTGGGCTACGGCAACACCGATGATGCCTATCACATCACGAGCCCTGATCCCGAGGCTGCCGGCATTGCCCGCGCGATATCGCTGGCGGTGACCGAGGGCGACGTCAGGCCTTCCGAGGGCCTCTACATCAATGCCCACGGCACATCGACCAAGCTCAACGATTCGTCCGAGACGGCGGGCATTAAGCGTGCGCTCGGCGAGGACGCGGCGCGCGCCGCGCACGTCTCGTCGACTAAGTCGATGACCGGCCACATGATCGGTGCCACGGGCGCCATCGAGGTCATGGCCTGCGCCATGGCGCTCGAGCAGGGCGTGGTGCCGCCGACCATTAACTACCACACGCCCGATCCCGCCTGCGATCTTGACTACACGCCCAATCGCGCGGTTCGCGCTGACCTTACCTGGGCGCTTTCGACCAACCTGGGCTTTGGCGGACACAACGCCGCCATCGCGCTGCGTAGATATACGAGGAGCTAGAGCATGGATTCCAAAAGACTTGCCGAGATAGCCGATGTTATGGAGGACCGCGGCCTCACGCGCGTACGCGTTGAGGAGCCCGATGGCACCGCGGTCGAACTCGAGCGCGCGAGCGCCGCACAGCCGGTTGCCGTGCCCATGCCCATGCCGAGCGCTATGGCCGCTCCAGTTGCAGCTCCCACAGTCGCGCCTGCCGCACCGGAGCCCGCCGCGCAGACACCTGCCGCCGCACCGGAGCCCAAGGGCACCGAGGTGACCGCTCCCATGGTCGGCGTTTTCTATGCTGCCCCGGCGCCGGGCGACGAACCGTTTGTGCACGTGGGCTCTAAGGTCAAGGCCGGCGAGACGCTCTGCATCATCGAGGCCATGAAGGTTCTCAACGAGGTAACGGCAGAGGCAGACGGCGAGGTGCTCGAGATCTGCGTGGCCGACGGCGACCTCGTGGAGTTTGGCAGCTGCCTCATGAGGATCGGATAGGTGATATCCATGAACAAAGAAGAGCTTAAGGAACTGTTGCCGCATCGCGAACCGATGCTTTTGCTCGACGAGGCCGAGCTGGTGGGCGACGAGGCCCACGGCAAGATCACGATTACGGGCGACGAGTACTTTTTGCAGGGGCATTTTCCGGGAAACCCGGTGGTCCCCGGCGTGATTCAGTGCGAGATGCTCGCCCAAAACTGTTGCGTGCTGCTGATGGGCGATGAGGAAGCGCGCGGCGCGACGCCGTTCTACACGAGTCTGGACAAGGTGCGCTTTAAGCGTCCGGTGCGCCCGGGCGACACGGTTGATCTGGTGTGCACCATCACGCGTGCGCGCGGGCCGTTCCGCTTTGCGACGGGTACTGCGAGCGTCAACGGTGAGGTTTGCTGCCGCGCCGATATGTCTTTTGCACTCATGCACGAAAGTTAAGGAAGGCTTCATGTTCGACAAAGTGCTCATCGCCAACCGCGGCGAAGTCGCGGTCCGTGTTATCCGCGCGTGCCGCGATATGGGCATCAAGACCGTCGCCGTTTATTCCACGGCCGATGCGGACGCGCTGCACGTGCAGCTTGCCGACGAGGCGTATTGCATCGGCGGTCCGCGTCTTGCCGAGAGCTACCTCAACGACGATGCTGTGCTCACCTGTGCCGTAAAGTCGGGAGCTAAGGCAATTCATCCCGGCTATGGCTTTTTCTCCGAGAAGGCGAGCTTCGTGCGCGACTGCGACAAGTATGGCCTGGCGTTTGTTGGTCCTTCGGCCAAGGTGATCGACAGCATGGGCGACAAGGACGCCGCACGTCGAACGGCTGCCGCGGCGGGCGTGCCCATCGTGCCGGGCTGCGATTTGCTCAAAAGTCCCGAGGAGGCAACGGCCGAGGCTGAGCGCATTGGCTGCCCCGTGCTTATTAAGGCGCGTGCGGGCGGCGGCGGTCGCGGTATTCGTAAGGTCGAGCGCGCGGAAGATGCGGCAAAGGCCTTTATTGAAGCACGCGCCGAGGGCGAGGCCGTTTTTGGCGACGGCGAGTGCTACATGGAGAAGTTCGTCGCGCCGGCGCATCACGTTGAGGTACAGATTATGGCCGATAAGCAGGGCCATGTGTTTTCGCTCGGCGAGCGCGAGTGCTCGGTGCAGCGGCGCAACCAAAAGCTAATCGAGGAGAGCCCCGCGCCGTGCCTCGACGGACACGACGACATTCGTGCTCGCATGCACAAGGCAGCGCGTGACCTGGCTCGTGCCGTCGGCTACGAAGGAGCCGGTACCATCGAGTTCCTGTATTCGGACGACGGTAATTTCTACTTTATGGAAATGAACACGCGCTTGCAGGTGGAACATCCGGTTACGGAGTTTGTGACCGATACCGACTTGGTCAAGTGGCAGCTGCGCGTGGCAGCCGGCCAGCCTCTGCCCTTTGAGCAGGAGGACATGCCGGTCCGCAACCACGCCATGGAGTGCCGCATCAATGCCGAAACGCCGGACTTTCTGCCGTCATGCGGAACGGTCACCGCGTTGCGTGTGCCGGGTGGTCCGCGCGTGCGCTGGGATTCCGCCATGTTTGCCGGTGCGAAAGTTCCGCCGTACTACGACTCCATGCTCGGCAAGCTCATCGTGTGTGCGCCCACGCGTGACGGCGCCATTCGCAAGATGCGCTCGGCCCTGGGCGAGCTCGTGATTGAGGGCGTGAGCGAAAACAGCGAGCTTCAGCTCGACGTGCTGGCAAACGACGAGTTCTTGTCGGGCATGTATCACACCGATCTGATGGGGCATCTCTATGCTGATGAATAGAAAAGCGAAGACGGTCAACGTCCTCGAGGGACCGATGACCGAGTCGTGCGCCGAGTTTCCCGCGCGCCACGTGTTTATCAAGTGCCCGGAGTGCCGCCGTGTGATCGATGAGGCGCGCCTGCACGACAACCTCGAGGTCTGCCCTCGTTGCGGCAAACACTTTCGCGTGAGCGGGCGCGACCGCATGCGCATGACGATTGACGAGGGCACGTTTGAGGAATGGGATGCCAGTCTGGCGCCGGAGGACTTCCTTTCGTTTCCCGGCTATGCCGACAAGCTCAAGAGCGTGAGCGAACGTTCGGGCGAGCGCGATGCCGTTGTGTGCGGCAAGGGCAAAATCTGCGGTTGCGATACGGCGCTCTTCTTTATGGACGCCAACTTTATGATGGGCTCGATGGGTTCCGTGGTGGGCGAGAAGATCTGCCGCACATTTGAGCGTGCGACCGAGCTGGGACTGCCGGTCGTTGGCTTTACCGTATCGGGTGGCGCCCGCATGCAGGAGGGCGTGACCTCGCTCATGCAGATGGCCAAAATCTCTGCGGCGGTTAGGCGCCATAGCGAGGCGGGCGGCCTGTATATCACGGTGCTCACTGACCCCACGACCGGAGGCGTAACCGCGAGCTTTGCCATGGAGGGCGATATTATCCTGGCCGAGCCCGATGCCCTGACGGCATTTGCCGGCCCGCGCGTGATCGAGCAGAACATGCACAAGCGCCTGCCCAAGGGATTCCAGCGCTCCGAGTTTTTGCTGGAGCACGGCTTTTGCGATGCCGTTGTACCGCGTGGCGAGGTTGCGCTCACGGTAGGCGAGCTGCTGGCGCTGCACGAAGGGCACGCGCCCGGCCTGGGGGCACCGCACGAGATTGTGCATACGGGCCGCCGCGGCAAAAAGCTGGGACATTTGTTCAAGCGCTCGGCCGCACCAAAAACCGCGCTCGAGATTGTCAAGCAGACCCGCTCGGCAGATCGCGCCACGGCAGGCGAGATGATCTCGCTGGGCCTGGATGGATTTGTGGAGCTGCACGGCGACCGCTACTTTGGCGACGACGCCGCTGTGGTGGCTGGCATTGGCTGGAAAGACGGGCGCCCCGTAACGGTCATCGCCATCGAGCGCGGCACCACGACCAAAGAGCGCATGCGTCGCAACTTTGGCATGGCACATCCCGAGGGCTACCGCAAAGCGCGTCGCCTTATGCGCCAGGCCGAAAAGTTTGGTCGACCGGTTCTGTGCCTGGTCGATACTTCGGGCGCGTTTTGCGGCATCGGTGCCGAGGAGCGCGGCCAGGGCGAGGCGATTGCTCAGAATCTCATGGAGATGAGCGGCCTTAAGACACCGATTGTCTCGGTGGTGACAGGCGAGGGCGGCTCTGGTGGCGCGCTGGCGCTGTCCGTGGCCGACCGCATCCTGATGCTCTCGAGCTCGGCCTATTCAGTCGTGAGCCCCGAGGCCTGTGCGTCGATCCTGTGGAAGGATACCGAGCGTGCGGATGAGGCCGCCGAGGCGCTTAAGCTCACGGCCCCCGATCTGCTGGCGCTCGGCATCATCGACGGCATTGTTGACGATAAGGGCCTGTCGCATGAGGAGATCACCGGTGCCGTCATGTCCTCGGCATTTGATGCCTTCGATACGCTTGGGCAGCTCGACGACGCGACCCTCACAAACCTCCGCTACGAAAAGTACCGCGCAATCGGTCGATACCGCACGATGTGACAAAGGGACAGCCCGCATGTCATATTGGGAAAGGCGTTCCATGCTACAAGTTTCTAACACCTCGTTTACAACGTCGGTTTCATCAAACGCCATGGCCGTGGTGGACTATCTGTCCAAAAGCATGATGTCGGCGCTGCCGTTTATTGTCTGCGCGGCGTTGTTCCGCACCGTCGCTGTCATTATGGGCGAAGGCATGCTGGGCCTGTGGTCTGCCGATTCCGATATCTATCGCCTGTTCTACAGTTGGCTCTATAACGCCGGCTACTACTTTTTGCCCATTTATCTTGGTTGGGCGGCCGCCCGCCAGCTCGGTTGCTCGGAGCAGCTGGGCATGATGCTGGGCGGCGTATTGATTGCACCCGATTTACTCAAGCTTGTCGATGCCGCATCGACGACGGGGGCATCGATGACTTCCGTGTATGGTCTGCTTCCTGCGCCGGTCAACGATTACACGACGACTGTTATTCCGGTTCTCATTTCGATGCCCGTGCTATGGCGAGTGGAGTGTTTCTTTAAGCGCGTTATCCCTAAGGCCGTGGCGTTTTCGTTTGTTCCGTTTGCGACCATGCTCGTCATGGTTCCGGTTTCGCTGTGTATTACGGCACCGGCGGGCAGCTATCTGGGCATGCTGTTGGGCCAGCTTATGTTTATGCTTGGCAATTCCGGTGGCATCGTGTCGCTGCTCACGCTCATGGGGCTTGCCGCGGGCTGGGAGTTCCTAAAGATAGCGGGCGTCAGCAACGTCGTTCTATCGCTTGCGTACGCGCAGTTTATGAGTGTGGGAACGGATTCGTGCATCCTGATTGCCGCGACGATGGCGACGTTCGCCGTTTGGGGCATGCCTTTTGGCGCGTCGCTCCGCGTTGCGGATAAGGACGAGAAGGCGCTCATGCTGGGCTACTCAATCTCGGGTGTTCTTGGCGGCGTAAGCGAGCCGGCGCTGTACGGTTGCGGCTTTAAATATGGCAGGTGCCTGACGTGCATGGCCATTGGCGGCGCCGTCGGAGGCCTTGTTGCGGCCGTGGGCCACGTTACGGCCTATACCATCGGCATGACGAATGTCCTTATGGTCATTGGCTTTGCCACGGGCGGCATCTCGAACCTGCTGTGGTGCTGCGCTGCCGGCGGTGTGGCATTTGCGGTGTCTGCGGCGCTGAGCTACTGCTTTGGCGTGGTGCCGGCGAAGGGACAGACGACGGGGGACGGAGCCGATTCACCCGAAACCTCGAAGAGCGTGGCCGAAGTAAGCGCGTAAACCTGTGCGACACAAGGACGATTCCTTTGCCATATTCCAAGGCCGTGGCCCGTGTGGGTTGCGGCCTTTTTTGTATCTGGGGGACAAAGTGGCTACACTACAATCCGTTTGAGCAATAGATATATAGGTAGTACCGTGGGGGCGGATGTAGATGGTCGAGTGGATTGTTAAGCGTGCGCAGGGCGACCGTGCGCGCGTGGGCACGTTGACGGGCGTGGTGTGTATTCTCGCCAATGTGGCACTATGCGCTGCGAAGGGCGTAATTGGCGTGCTGTCGGGATCGGTTTCGATTGTGGCGGATGCCATGAACAACCTGTCCGATGCCAGCTCGAATATCGTGAGCGTGCTGGGCTTTAAGCTGGCGAGCAAGCCGGCCGACCCCGAGCATCCTTACGGCCACGGTCGCTACGAGTATCTCTCGGGTTTGGTCGTGGCGGCGCTCGTGCTGCTTATTGGCATCGAACTGGTGAAGTCCTCGGTGGAGCGTATTGTCAACCCGGAGCCTGTCGAGTTCTCGCTTGCCCTGGTGGCAGTCCTGGCACTTTCGATGGTTGTAAAGCTGTGGATGGCGGCCCTCAACCAAAAGCTCGGCGATCGCATTGAGTCCGAGACGCTGCATGCGACCGCGCAGGATTCCAAGAACGATGTCCTTGCCACAGGCGCCGTGTTGGCGTGCGCAATTGTTTCGCAGGTGACGCACATCAATCTTGACGCATGGGTCGGCCTTGCCGTTGGCGCCTATATTGGCTGGAGCGGTTTTGAGCTCATCCAGGATACGGTGAGCCCGCTTTTGGGCCAGTCGCCCGATCCTAAGCTGGTCAAGCACATTCGAGACAAGATCATGAGCTATCCCGGCGTTTTGGGCGTTCACGATTTGATGGTTCACGACTACGGCCCGGGCAGGAAGTTTGCAAGTGCGCATGCCGAGATGGCGGCCGAGGACAGCCCGTTGGAAAGTCACGACACGCTCGATAACATCGAGCAGTCGTTTAGGGACGAAGACGGCATGATCGTTACGCTTCACTACGATCCCATCGTGACCGATGACCCCAAGCTGGCGAGCATGCGCTTGCGCATTCACGCCATGGCCCAGGAGATCGATAGCCGCCTCTCGATTCATGACCTGCGCTGCGTGCCGGGTCCTACGCACACCAACGTGATCTTTGACTGCGTGCGTCCCTCGGATCTGCAGATGAGTGCCGAAGACGTAAAGCACGCGCTGGCACAACGGGTCGAATCGGAATATCCCAAGTCGATTGCCAAGATTACGATCGACGAAGACTACGTAGGGCATACCCACGAGTAAGGCTATGCCGGCAAAGCAGGTTATGCAGAAGGGGAGAGCATGAAGAAGCTGTATCTACTCCGCCACGGTCAGACGGAGTTCAACGTCAAAAAGCTGGTCCAGGGCCGCTGCGATTCACCGCTCACCGACTTAGGCCGTCAGCAAGCCGGGATGGCAGCCGCATGGCTCAAAGCCCACGGCGTCGTCCCCGACAAAGTGGTCTCATCACCTTTGGGCCGAGCCATGGACACGGCAAGTCTCGTCGCATGCGAGCTCCTCGGCCCGGACGCAGCAGTCGAGCCCTGTGAAGGCATTATCGAGCGCAGCTACGGCACCTTCGAAGAAGGCCCCCACGACGCCCTGCCCACCGACGTCTGGGATCCAGGCGAGGACTTAATCCCATTCGGAGGAGAAGGAAGCCAGGCACTGCAAGAGCGCATGGTAGACACCCTCACCAATATCATGGGCGCCGAGGGCATCGAAACCCTCCTAGCAGTAAGCCACGGCAGCGCCAGCCGCCAATTCATCAAGGCTGCAGCCCCAGAGGGCTTCGGGCTCCCAACAAAACTCCCCAACTGCGCCATCATGATCTTCGATTTTGATGAGGCAAAGCCACAAGCAGAAGGCGAGTCAATGCAACGCAAGTTCACCCTCCAGCAAATAGTGGATCCCCAACAAAGTAATTAGCTGAGCGAGCAGAGTTAAGCAGACATCACCGTGGCGTTCCCAGTGTGCGGCGGAGGGGGCGGGCCTGAGACATATTAAGGTTGTCGCGAGTTCCGCACGAACAGGAGAGCACTTAATGTGCTCTCCGTCGTGAGCAGGACTGTAGAGCAGCAACCTTAATATGTCTCAGGCCCGCCCCCTCCGCCGCACACTGGGAACGTGCCAC
>CATYIV010000003.1 GCA_958407465.1 uncultured Collinsella sp.
TGGGAGGACAAGCGTTTCGAGAACATCACCGAGGTTTGGCTGGGCGGCGACCACTACAAGTGGCGCCTGATGCGCGCCAACGGCGTCGACGAGCGTTTTATCACTGGCGATGCCCCTGCTCGCGAGAAGTTCCAAAAGTGGGCCGAGACCCTGGGTCGCTGCGTTGGCAACCCCGTCTTTGAGTGGAGCCACCTGGAGCTTAAGCGCTACTTTGGCTACGAGGGCGTCCTCAACGGCAAGACTGCCCAGGAGGTCTGGGACCTTGCCAACGCCAAGCTCGCCGAGGCCAGCTTTACCTGCCGCAACCTGATCAAGCAGTCCAACGTCCGCATGATCTGCACTACCGACGACCCCGCCGACAGCTTTGAGTGGCACAAGAAGATTGCCGCCGACGACAGCTTTGACGTTCAGATCGTTCCCGCCATGCGCCCCGATGCCGCTTTGCGCATCGAGCGCGGCCAGGAGTTTGCCGACTACTGCAAGCACCTTTCCGAGGTTGCCGGCGTTGAGGTCAGCGACTTTGAGGGCATGAAGGCTGCCATTTCCAAGCGCTACGACGTTGCTCACGAGCTGGGCTGCCGCGCCTCCGACCACGCACTCGACTACGTTATGTACGTCCCGGCTACCGCCGACGAGATCGAGGCTATCTTTGCCAAGGGTCTGGCTGCCGAGCCGCTTACCGAGGAAGAGGTCCTCAAGTACAAGACTGCCTTTATGCAGTTCGTTGCCGGCGAGTATGTCCGTCTGGGCTGGGCCATGCAGCTGCACTTTGGCTGCAAGCGCGACAACAACCGCGCCATGTTCGCCAAACTCGGTCCCGACACCGGCTACGACTGCATCTCCAACTACACGCCGTCCGACCAGCTCGCCGATTTCCTCAACTCCATCCAGGAGACCTGCGGCCTGCCCAAGACCATCCTGTACAGCCTGAACCCCATCGATAACACCATGATCGATACCGTCATGGGCTGCTTCCAGGAGGCTCCGACTGCCGGTAAGATCCAGAACGGCTCCGCCTGGTGGTTCAACGACAACGAGGTCGGCATGCGCGAGCAGCTTACGGCTCTGGCTAACGAGGGCGTGTTGGGCAACTTTGTGGGCATGCTTACCGATTCCCGCTCCTTCCTGTCCTATCCGCGCCACGAGTACTTCCGTCGCGTGCTGTGCAGCGTGATCGGCGAGTGGGTCGAGCAGGGCAAGTACCCGGCCGACATGGAGCTGCTGGGCGAGGTTGTGCGCGACATCAGCTACAACAATGCGGTCCGCTACTTTGGCTTCGATCTGGACACCGCCGAAGCATAGATCTGTATGTGCTCCGATTGGTGAAATCGGTTGCAAAGGGGAGGGACCATATGGTAACAGGGCAACAGAAAAACGAGCAGATCGTGTCTGCTCAGGCGGATTCGAGATCGATGCAGAGCTCGCAGGATATCAAGCTGAGCTGGCGTGAGAAAATCTGCTATGGCTTTGGCGATTTGGGCAACGGATTCATGTTCGATCTTGGTCAAGCATATCTGACCAAGTTCTACACTGACATCTGTCTGATTTCGCCAGGCGTAGTGAGCCTGATTTTCGCCGTCACCAAGATTTTCGATGCGTTCATGGACCCGATTGCCGGTGCATTCGTCGACGGTAGAAAGAAGATTGGCAAGCACGGTCGGTTTCGTCCGGTCATGATGGTTTCGGCCGTGATCCTTGCCGTTCTAACCGTGGTGACCTTCACTGCGCCCGATATTCCCATGGCGGGTAAAATCGCCTATGCGCTGATAACTTACATGATCTGGGGCGTCGTATACAGCTTCACCAACGTGCCATACGGATCTCTGGCCACGGTAATGACGCGTGACGTCGATGACCGCGCGCACATGGCGTCAACGCGCCAGGCCGGTTCGCTCTGCGCACAGCTCATCACGGGCGTAGCGTTCATCCCATTGGTCCTGTTCTTTGCGGGTGGCGACACGCTCGACGGCAATCCGCACGGCTATACGATTGCAGCTGTCGTCATGGGACTGTGTGGCATCGCCGGATTCGCCATCTGCTTTTTGGGAACGCGCGAGCATATCCGTATCGATCGACAGGCCGAGGAGAAGGCTGCGGGAAAGGCCGGCAAGAAGTCGAGCGCATTCAGCACGTATTTCAAGGTCGTTTTCACCAACAAGAACCTGGGAGCAGTTATCCTGCTTACGCTGTTTACCATCTCGGCCATGAATACCAACAACACCATGATGGTGTATTTCTGCCAGTACAACCTGGGTAACATCGCGTTGCAGCCCATTGTCAACGGCATCATGATCGGAACGTCGGTTGTCGCCATTCTCGCCATCCCGACGCTCGTCAAGCATTTTGGCAAGAAGCGCACGTGCGTTGCCTGCTTTATCGTCGGTGCCGTGGCAAACGGCCTCAACTTCATCCTGCCGACCAATACCGTGACGTTCATCATCTTCGTCACCATCGGCTACGTCGCGCTTGCCATCCCCAACGGTATCACCTGGAACTTGGTTTCCGATGTTATCGATTACGGTGAATGGCACACGGGAATCCGCAAGGAGGGTACGACCTACGCCGCGTTCAACTTTTCTCGTAAGCTTGCGCAATCCCTTGCCGCGATCATTTCCGGCGGCATCCTTGCCCTTACCGGATATGTGGCAAATAAGCCCCAGACGGCTGCCACGCTGCTTGGCATCAAGGGCGCTCTGACGATTTATCCCGCCTGCGCCCTTCTGGTAGCAGCCTTGATTATCTTCGCTCTCTACGACATTACCGAGAAGAAGTTCAATTCCATTTCCAACGACCTGTCGAATGGTCGCTGGGAGCGCGGCAAGATCGGCGAGAGCACTATCGAGACGATCGATAAATAGCCCCGCTGCTTGAAAAATCATGAATGCAACCCGGTGCGGCGATGCCGTACCGGGACTTGAGTTGAGAGGAAAGCCTCTATGAATAACATCAGCTACGAGACGCTCGAGAAGATCGGCTACGAGGGCTACGTGCTGCCCAAGGACGCCCCCGAGAAGGTCCTACAGTTTGGCGAGGGCAATTTCCTGCGCGCCTTCGTCGATCGTTTCTTCGATATGGGCAACGAGGCCACCGGTTGGAACGGCAGGGTCGTCATGGTGCAGCCCATCAGCGGCGCCTTCGATTTCGCCGATGGTATCAATGCCCAGGATGGCCTGTACACCGTACTGGTGCGCGGCAAGGAGAACGGTGACACGGTTGACGATTCCCGCGTGATCAGCGCCTGCAGCCGTTGCCTCAATCCGTATCGCGAGGCTGACTACCGTGCCATGATGGAGGTCGCCGTTTCCGACGACCTGGAGATTATCGTCTCCAACACCACCGAGGCCGGTATCGCCTACGATCCGTCCTGCAAGGCCGACGACATGCCCCCCGCGAGCTTCCCTGCCAAGCTTGCCCAGGTGCTCCATGCCCGCTGGGCTGCCGGCAAGCAGGGCGTCATCGTGCTCGCCTGCGAGCTCATCGACCATAACGGCGAGGAGCTGCTGCGCATCATGAACCAGTACGTGAGCGACTGGGGCTGGGAGGACGAGTTTTCGCAGTGGATGGCCAACGACTGCACCGTCTGCACCACGCTCGTCGACACCATCGTTCCGGGTCGCATCCGCGATCCCAAGGAGGCCGCTGCCGTGGCCGAGCGCTTGGGCTATGAAGATCCGTTCTTGGCCGTGCGTGAGCCCTTCCAGATGTGGGGCATCCAGGGTGACGAATCGCTCAAGGAGCGTCTGCCCTTCGTGAAGGCCGGTCTGCCGGGTGTCTTTGTGACCCCCGACGTCACCCCGTACAAGAAGCGCAAGGTCCGCATCCTCAACGGCGCCCACACCGCCTTTGTCCCGGGTTCCTGGGTTGCCGGCTTTGATATCGTGCGCGATTGCATGCACGACGAGACCGTCCGCGGCTTCATGAACACTATGCTCTACGACGAGGTCATTCCGACGCTTGCCGCCGACCTGGATGTCGAGGACTGCAAGGCCTTTGCCGCCGCTGTTGAGAACCGCTTCGACAACCCGTTTATCGACCACGCGCTGCTCTCCATCTGCCTCAACTCCACGGCTAAGTGGCGTGCCCGCGACCTGCCTACGCTCAAGGACTACGCTGCCGAGACCGGCAACCTGCCCAAGTGCCTGGCGACGAGCCTGGCCACGCTCATCTCCTTCTACACGCAGGAGCTCGTGTCCCGCGAGGGCGACGGCCTGCACCTGCGTCGCTCCGACGGCACCGAGTACACCGCTCAGGACGACGCCTTTGTGCTCGACTTCTACGCTGCCCACGCCGGCGCCGACGACGCCGAGCTGGTGCACGATGTGCTCTCCAACGAGCAAATGTGGGGCGAGGATCTTACGCAGATCGCCGGCCTGGAGGAGTTTGTCGTCAACGCTCTCGCCGTCGTGCGCTCCGAGGGCGTCAAGCAGGCGTTCGCGAACGCTCAGGCCTAAATCCTTCTGTACGCCCGCCGGGTAACTGGCGGGCGTCACTCGACTTCTGCTCAACCTGTAGGGTTAGGACTCTTTGTAATGAACACTATCCAGATCAATCCGGCCGACAACGTCATCGTTGCGCTGTCGCCGCTCGCCAAGGGTGCTGCCGTCGAGGTTCCCGGCGTGGGCGAGGTCGTTGCCGCGGAGGATATCCCGCAGGGTCACAAGATGGCCGTGCGCGCCATTGCAGCCGGTGAGGATGTCATCAAGTACGGTCTTCCCATCGGCCACGTGACGAAGGACATTCAGCCCGGCCAGTGGCTGCACACGCACAACGTGAAGACCAACCTCTCGGGTGAGATCGAGTACGCCTACAATCCGACACATCCGGTCGTTGAGCCGGTCGAGGCCGAGACCTTTATGGGCTTCCGCCGTGCCGACGGTCGTGCCGCCACGCGCAATGAGCTTTGGATCATTCCCACCGTCGGTTGCGTCAACGAAGTCGCTCGTGCCATGTGCGAGCAGGCTCAGGACCTGGTCGAGGGCTCGTTGGAGGGCGTCTATTACTTCCCGCATCCGTTCGGTTGCTCACAGACCGGCGCCGACCATGCCCAGACCCGTCGTCTGCTGGTGGCGCTGTCGCGTCACGCAAACGCCGCGGGCGTGCTGTTCTTGTCGCTCGGTTGCGAGAACTGCACGCATCAGCAGGTGCTCGACGAGCTCGGTGACTTCGATCACGAGCGCGTTCGTTTTCTCACCTGCCAGGATGTAGCCGACGAGCAGATCGAGGGCCACAAGATTCTGTCCGAGCTGGCTGACCTGGCCAAGCAGGCCAAGCGTGAGCCCATTCCGGCCTCAGAGCTGGTTATTGGTCTTAAGTGCGGCGGCTCTGACGGTCTTTCGGGCATTACCGCCAACCCCACGATCGGTCGCGTGAGCGATATGGTCGTCGCCCGTGGCGGCACGTCGGTGCTCACCGAAGTGCCCGAGATGTTTGGCGCGGAGAGCATCCTGCTCGATCGCTGCGAGAACGAGCAGGTCTTTAACGCTGCCTCTGACATGCTTAACGGTTTTAAGGATTACTTTATTAGCCATGGTGAGGTGGTCTACGAGAACCCGAGTCCCGGTAACAAGGACGGTGGCATCACCACGCTCGAGGACAAGAGTTGCGGCTGCGTGCAAAAGGGCGGCTCCGCACCCATCGTCGACGTGCTGCCGTATGCCGGTCAGGTCACCAAGCATGGCCTGAACATGTTGTGCGGCCCGGGCAACGACATGGTATCCACCACGGCGTTGACGGCTGCTGGCTGTCACGTGATTCTGTTCTCGACTGGACGCGGCACGCCGTTTGGTGCACCGGCGCCCACCCTCAAGGTGTTCACCAATCAGCGTCTGTGCGACCACAAGGCCAACTGGATGGACTTTAACGCCGGCGTGATTGCCACAGGCGAACGCACACTCGACGAGGCTGCCCGCGACCTGTATCAGCTGGTACTGGATACAGCGAGCGGTAAGCTAACGAGTGCCGAGCGCCGCGGCTGCCACGAGATCAGTATCTGGAAAGACGGCGTCTGCCTGTAGAGAGATTCGCCATTCGTAGGGGTGGCGAATCTTTTGATCTCGATGACGGGGCTGCACAGTGGCTCCGTGCGAGGGAAGGGTTGCTACTGCGCGTTTGTGAGATGCTTTTCGGTGCCCTTTTCCGCACTGTTGACGTATCTATGGTTATTAATTCGGGCAAATTGGTTTAAGAAGCCGATTTCGTCCAGGTCGATAGAGGGGAATTGCGTGCCTATCCACATCGTTGAGGAAGCAAATCGCTGTCTGGGCTGCAAAAAGGCGTTCTGTCAAATAAAGGGCTGTCCGGTGCAGACGCCCATTCCGCAGGTTATCGACCTCTTTAAGCAGCGCCGTCTGCAAGAGGCGGGCGAGCTGCTGTTCCAGAATAACCCGTTGAGTGCGGTCTGCTCCATGGTTTGCAACCATTCGGGCCAGTGCGAGGGCGCGTGCATCCAGGGCCGCAAGGGCGCGCCCGTGCATTTTTCGAGCATCGAGAACTATATCTCCACGGCGTATTTGGACCGCAAAGAGTGGAAACCCGCGCCGTCGTGCGGCAAACAGGTCGCTGTGGTCGGCTCCGGCCCCGCCGGTATGACCGTGGCCATTAAGATGGCGCAGCTGGGTTGCGCCGTCACCGTTTTTGAGCAGCGGCCCGAGATCGGCGGCGTGCTGGAGTACGGTATCCCCGAGTTCCGCCTGCCGCGCTCGCTCGTGCAAAAGTACCGCCACGTGATGTGCTCGCTCGGCGTGCGCGTTCGCCCCTCGACCACCATCGGCGGTGCGCTCCACATCGACGACTTGCTGCGCGACGGCTACGATGCGGTCTTTGTTGGTACCGGCACCTGGCGAGCTCGAAAGCTGGGTATTCCCGGCGAGTCGCGCGGCAATGTGCTCTTTGGCATCGACTACCTCGTTGACCCCACGAGCGTGGCGATCGGCGAAAACGTGGCCGTAATCGGTGCCGGCAACGTAGCCATGGATGTGGCCCGTACGGCGCTTCGCTCGGGTGCCCGCAAGGTCACTGTGTATGCCCGTTCGCGCCATATCTCTGCGATTGACGACGAGGTGGAGTTGACCGAGCTTGACGGTGCCGAGATTGTGCGCGGCAAGGCGATCTGCGCCATCGATGATAACGGTCCGGTGTTCGAGACGGCTGTCTTTGACGAGGACAACAATGTGGTGGGCTACGAGGAAGAGCTCGACCGCGTGTCCGCCGACACGGTTGTGATTGCGGCGTCTCAGGTGCCCAAGGACAAGCTCGTGCTTACAACGGGCGGCCTGGAGACCGACCATCGCGGCCTGCTTTCGGTCGACGAGCATGGCATGACCACCGTGCCTGGCGTCTTTGCCGCCGGCGACGTGGTCAACGGCCCGCTCACCGTGGTCCATGCCGTAGCTGGTGCCAAGCTCGCCGTCGAAGGCATGACCACCTACCTGGGCCTTTAACTCCATCCCGCCCATCAGTTGCGGTGAAATACGGACTGTTTTGGCTGTCAAAGGCCTTATCTACTCCGTATTCCACCGCAACTTTTTGTGGGGTGGGCTAGAGACGCTGCATGCGGTACCCGACACCCATGTGCGTCTGAATCATTTTGGGGTGAGAGGGGTCTGCCTCGATCTTCTTACGCAGGGTGCGCATGAACACGCGCAGGCTCGCCAGATCGCTGTCCCAGCTCGTGCCCCATATCTCGCGGGTGATGAAGGTGTGGGTGAGCACCTTGTCGACGTTTTTCGCCAGAAGGACGAGCAATTTGTACTCGGTTGGGGTGAGCGAGAGCTCGCGTCCGTCTTTCGTCGCGTATCCCGCGGCGTAGTCGATATGCAGCGGACCGTTGTCGAACGTGCTCGCTTCTGTCGACTCGCTCGACGCCATCGAGGAGCGCCTCAAATTCGCACGGACGCGCGCGAGCAACTCATCCACAGAAAAGGGCTTGGTGAGGTAGTCGTCTGCCCCTGCGTCAAGTGCTGCAATCTTGTCGGAATCTTCGGTGCGCGCCGAAATGACGATAATGGGGACTGCCGACCAGCTTCGGATCTTCGTGATGACCTCGATACCGTCAGTGTCGGGAAGGCCGAGGTCGAGCATGATGAGGCTGGGGCCGTGCGACACCGCATCCATGATGGCGGCTTGGCCGTTGCAAACCTTGCTCACGACATAGCCGTGGAGGTCAAGCGCGGTCGAAACGAGGTTTTGAACGGTCGGGTCATCTTCGACCAGGAGGATGCGTGGCTTAGCGGCATTATTCATGAATCTCAATCTCCTCGGCGGGCAGGGTAAAACGGAAGACGGCCCCATGGGGGTGGTTGTCGCGAACTTCGATGACGCCGCCATGCGCCTCCACGATGGAGCGGCAGAGCGACAGGCCAAGGCCGATGCTTCGACGCGAATCCACGGGCCGCGTATTGCTTGAGGTGAAGAAGCGCTCAAAGATATGAGGCTTGTCGCAGTCTGCCACACCCGGCCCATCGTCTGCGACGTCCACCACGACGAACGCGCCCTCGCGACGTGCGCTGATGGTGACAGACGAGTCCTCGGGCGTGTATTTGAAGGCGTTCATGATGAGATTCGTAAGCACCTGCATGATGAGATGGACGTCGATGCGTACCAGCAGGATGTCGTCAGTGTGCTCGATGGTGACGGCACGTCCATGCGATGCTTGGGCGACATGGCTGAGGGCGGCCTCGATGACCTCGTCGATGAGCTCGGATGTTAAGTTGAGGCGAATGGTGCCGTCCTCGACGCGTGTGATGGCGAGGAGGTTCTCCACGGTATCGATAAGCCAGAGGGAGTCGTCGTAGATGGCATCGGCAAGATCGCAGCGTTGTTCGAGGCTGAGCTTCTCGTCGCTCTTCCGAAGGATTGCCGCAGATCCGGATATAGCCGTGAGGGGTGTCCTCAAATCGTGGCCGATGGAGCGTAAAAGGTTGGCGCGCAGCTGCTCGTTTTTCGCCAAGACCGCAGCCTCTTCGCGCTCTTGCGCCGCCCGGTCGCTTTCGAGCGCCAAGGCGCATTCACCTACGATAGATAGGACGATCGAATGCTCGAAGGCTTCGATCTCGCGCCCCTCCAGGGCGATGCCGATGACACCGAATACCTTGTCGCCGGTGCGAACCGCGAGGTAGAGACAGCGCGCCTCAGGCAGGGTCCGCGTGCTTGCGCCCGCGCGCTTGTTGTTGGTGTAGGTCCAGGTTGCAACGGCGCGCTCGTAGTCGGTGAGCAGCGACGCGGATCGGTTTTCGGTGCCAGCGGACTCATAGAGCGCCTTGCCGAGCGTGCCGTGTTCGGCGGGGTAGAAGACCACGTCGAGTTTTAGCAGTTTGACGAGTTGGTTCATGGCGACGCGGGCGCACTCCTCCGCGCTATGGGCTTGCTGCAAGAGCTGGTTCGTTTCGAGGAGTACGCGCGTTTTGAATGCGTTCTCGGCGGATGTACGGGCGTTGTCGGCGATGCGCGCAGTTAACTCGCCGGCGACCATAGCGGTGGCGAACATGATGCCGAACGTGACCAGATAGCTTCGGTCGTAGCTGGCGAGCGAAAACAGAGGCGTGACAAAGCAGAAGTTGTAAAGCACTACAGAGAGCACGCTCGATACGATCGTGCAGATACGCCCCGTCGTGGTGACGGCGGTCAGCAGGGCCGTGAAGATATAGAGGGATATGATGCTGGAGTCGGCAAATCCCAGATGGCGGAAAGCCGTGCCGATCGCCGTGGCGGCAAGAGAGAGGGCCAGCGTGCGAAGCACGTTTCGGCTGCTGGGCGGCTGCAGGGCGAGCGCATGGCGGCGTCCTTTGGGTCGGGAGGGCGGAGTCGACTGTTCTGGAATGATGTAAATGTCGAGGTTCGGGGCGAATGTTATGAGCTGTTCTACGAGAGATTTGCGGCCGAAGAGGGCCTGACGGACGCTGCTGCGCTCGCCCGTGCGCCCCATGACGATCTTCGAAATACCCGACAGGCGCGCGAACTCGGAGATCTGAAACGCGATGTCGTCGCCATAGACGGTTTCCATATGTGCTCCGAGCTGCTCGGCTAGGGCGATATTGGCTGCAAGCTTGGCGCGCTCATCATCGCTCATGGCTTGCGTGCGCGGGCTCTCTACGAACAGGGCGACGAGTTCGCTGCGAAACGCTTTCGCCATGCGTGCGGCGGCACGGATGATGCGGGGATTGGTCGGCGCCGGGGAGACACAGACTAAGATACGCTCCCTGGTGTAGTAGTCACGGTTTCCCAGCACGCGTGCGGCGTCTGTGAGGTGACCGGTGCGATCGGCGCAGCGGCGCAGCGCGATTTCTCGGAGTGCGGTGAGGTTCTCGACGGTAAAAAAATGCTGTTGCGCTCGGTCGGCTTGTGCGGGACGGTAGACGAGGCCGGCGCGAAGGCGCTCAAGTAGGTCTTCGGGCTCTATGTCGACGAGCTCGACCTGGTCGGCATCATCGAAGATACGGTCGGGGATTCGTTCGCTCACGACAACGCCGGTGATGGATGCAACCATGTCGTTTAGGCTCTCGATATGCTGAACGTTCACGGTCGTATAGACGTCGATGCCCGCATGTAGAAGTTCCTCGACGTCTTGATAGCGTTTGTCGTGGCGAGACCCCGGCGCATTCGTATGGGCGAGCTCGTCGACAAGGATGAGCTGAGGGGCGCGCTCGATAGCCGCATCTAGATCGAACTCGCTGAGCGCAATGCCGTTGTGCTCGATGAGTTTACAGGGCACGTTCTCAAGCCCTTGTGCAAGATGGGCAGTTGCCGGACGTTCGTGCGGCTCGATGTATCCCGCGACGACGTCGACACCTCGCCGCTTGGCGGCGTGGGCGGCTTGAAGCATTGCATAGGTTTTGCCTGTACCAGCAGCGTAGCCAAAGAAAATTTTGAGGTGTCCCCGGCTGGTTCGAGTGTCATCGGCGACCTCGTCTTTCTCAATTGCCTTGAGGATGAGGTCTGGATTGACGCGAGTGTCCGATGCGTCGCGCTGCATAGCGTAGCCTTTCTGAAGCGTTGTCCATGCGTGCATACGCGGTGAAGACACCACTGTATGCTCGCGAGGTCGAGTATAGGCGCACTGCAGCTGCAATAGTGCTTTCTACCTGCATCTTTACGGCATCTTAAGGACGTGAGCCCCGGCCCTCACGCCTCTTTAATCCCTAGAAGCGTTTACTGTCCCCAGACGCTTGCGAGGGCAGGCGTCCGAGACATCGGACCGCGTGTGAAAGGGGCGGTAAATGGACATCCTCATTCCCATCATCGGAGTCGTCTGCATTGGACTTCTTATCTATTACATCTACATTCTGATGAGGAGTGATTCGTAAACTATGGACGCTGCGATTCAGTACATCTTGTACTTTGCCGTACTCGTCGTCCTGGCCGTTCCGCTCGGTCGGTTCATGGCCCATATCATGGATGGTGAGCATACGTTCCTGTCGCCTGTGATTGCTCCTGTGGAGCGTGGCGTCTATCGTCTGCTTCGCATCGACGCGGCAGAACAGATGGGGTGTAGGCGCTATCTGGCGAGCGTGCTGGTCTTTTCGGGGATCGGCCTCGTGACTCTTGTGGCACTCCAGGCGCTTCAGTCCTTCTTGCCAGGCAATCCCCAGCACCTGCCGGGTGTGTCATGGGACCTGTCGTTCAATACGGCTGCTTCCTTCATAACCAACACCAACTGGCAGTCCTACTCCGGTGAGACCACCCTGTCCTACCTTGTGCAGTTCATGGGTCTCACTGTGCAGAACTTCGTTTCCGCTGGCACCGGTATCGCGGTCATGTTCGCGCTGATCCGCGGCTTCCGTCAGGTCAAGGAGCAGGGTCTGGGTTCCTTCTGGGTCGACCTCACCCGCACCGTCCTGTATGTGCTCATTCCGCTGAACCTCGTGTTCGGCATCTGCCTGGCTGCCGGTGGCGTCATCTCCAACTTCCAGCCGGCTCAGAAGGCTGAGCTCGTAGAACCCGTCGCTGTTCAGCCTAATGCAGACGGCGGCTGGAGCGTCATCGACGGCGCCCAGATCGAGGGCGACACGGTCAAGGTCGACGGCAAGGTTGTCGAGGGCGCGCGCGTGGTCACCGAGCAGTTCCTGCCCCAGGGTCCCGCGGCTCCTCAGGTCGCCATCAAGCAGTCCGGCACCAACGGCGGCGGCTTCTTCGGCGTGAACTCCGCCCATCCGTATGAGAACCCCAGTGCCTTCACCAACATCATCGAGATAACCAGCCTGCTGCTGATCCCGGCCGCCTGTTGCTTCGCCTTCGGTATCGGCGTCAAGAACACCAAGCAGGGCAAGGCCATCTTTGCCGCCATGTTCATCCTGCTGGTGATCTTCACCGGCATCATCGCCGTCAACGAGCATGCGGGCACCCCGCAGCTGGCCGATGGCGGAGCGGTCAATATCGAGATGACCGACGGCCAGGCCGGCGGCAACATGGAGGGCAAGGAGAGCCGTTTCGGTATCGCCTCCTCTTCTACCTGGTCTGCTTTCACGACGGCTGCTTCCAACGGCTCGGTTAACTCCATGCACGACTCCTACACCCCGCTGGGCGGTTTTGTCCAGATGCTCCAGATTGCTCTGGGCGAGGTCGTCTTCGGCGGCGTGGGCTGCGGCCTGTACGGCATGATCGGCTTCGCCATCCTCACAGTGTTCATCGCCGGCCTCATGGTCGGACGCACGCCTGAGTTCCTGGGCAAGAAGATCGAGCCGGGCGAGATGCGCTGGGCAGTTGTCCTGTGCTTGGCAACTCCGTTTGCCATTCTGGTGTGCTCGGCCATCGCCTGCATGGTGCCCGGTCTTGCCGACCAGCTCAACAATGGTGGCGCGCACGGCTTCTCCGAGGCGCTGTATGCCTTCACCTCATGCGGCGGCAACAACGGCTCGGCGTTTGCAGGCATGAACTGCAACATTCCCTGGATCAACGTCATGCTCGGCCTCGAGATGCTGTTCGCCCGCTTCATGCCCATCATCGGTACGCTGGCTATCGCCGGCTCGCTGGCCAAGAAGGGTAAGGTCGCCGAGAGCGCCGGTACCTTGTCTACCACCAACGGCATGTTCGTATTCCTGCTCGTGTTCATCGTTCTGCTGATCGGTGCCCTGAGCTTCTTCCCGGCCCTGGCGCTTGGCCCCGTTGCCGAGTTCTTCCAGATGATTGCGTAAAGGAGGGTGCAGATTTATGACTATGCAAAAAGACATGATGGGCCGCGCGGTCCGCGACTCGTTTGCCAAGCTGGATCCTCGCGTCCAGATTCAAAACCCGGTCATGTTCCTGGTGTGGCTTTCCGCCGTCATGACCTCCGTCCTGGCCGTCGCTTCCATTTTCGGTGTGCAGGACGCGGGTGTGCCCACCTACTATGTGGTCGCCATTGCGGTCATCCTGTGGCTTACCGACCTGTTCTCGAACTTCGCCGAGGCGCTTGCCGAGGGCCGCGGTAAGGCCCAGGCCGATTCCCTGCGTGCGGCCAAGAAGGATGTCGAGGCCCATCGCATCGAGTCCGTTGAGGACAAGGAGCACTTCACCGTCGTTCCCGGCACCGAGCTCGCGCGCGGCGACCTGGTGATCGTACGCGCCGGCGAGCAGATTCCCGGCGACGGCGACGTCATCGAGGGCGCTGCCTCCGTTGACGAGTCCGCCATCACCGGCGAGTCCGCCCCCGTGGTCCGCGAGGCCGGCGGCGACCGCTCTGCCGTTACCGGCGGTACCACGGTGCTGTCCGACTGGATCATCGTCAAGATCTCCAGTGAGCCCGGCCAGAGCTTCCTGGACAAGATGATCGCGATGGTTGAGGGTGCCGCGCGCAAGAAGACCCCTAACGAGATCGCTCTGGAGATCTTCCTGGTGGCCCTCTCCATCGTCTTTATCCTGGTCACGCTGGCCCTGTATTGTTACTCCTGCTTCTCGGTCGGTCTTAACGACATGGACAACCCCACGGCCGTAACCACGCTCGTGGCGCTGCTCGTGTGCCTGGCTCCTACTACCATCGGCGCCCTTCTTTCCGCCATCGGCATCGCCGGCATGAGCCGTCTGAACGAGGCCAACGTGCTGGCCATGTCCGGCCGCGCCATCGAGGCCGCCGGCGACGTCGACATCCTCATGCTCGACAAGACCGGCACCATCACCTTGGGTAACCGCCAAGCCGCCGAGTTCATCCCGGTCGACGGCGTCGATCCCGCGGAGCTGGCCGATGCCGCCCAGCTTTCCTCGCTGGCCGACGAGACCCCCGAGGGCCGCTCCATCGTCGTCCTCGCCAAGGAGCAGTTCGGTCTGCGCGGCCGCACACTCGAGGATAAGGGTATGGAGTTTATCCCGTTCACCGCGGCAACGCGTATGTCCGGCGTGAACTACGAGGGCAATGAGATCCGCAAAGGCGCTGCCGATTCCGTGCGCACCTATGTGGAGGCAGCCGGCGGCGTGTTCTCAAAGGAGTGCGACGAGGCCGTCGAACGCATCGCCAAGGCCGGCGGCACCCCGCTGGTCGTGACAAAGAACTGCCGCGTGCTGGGCGTTGTGTACCTCAAGGACATCATCAAGTCCGGCGTTAAGGAGAAGTTCGCCGACCTGCGCAAGATGGGCATCAAGACCATCATGGTGACGGGCGACAACCCGCTCACCGCCGCGGCAATCGCCGCCGAGGCCGGCGTTGACGACTTCCTGGCCGAGGCCACCCCTGAAGGCAAGCTCGAGAAGATCCGCGAGTTCCAGCGTGAGGGGCACCTGGTCGCCATGACCGGCGACGGCACCAACGACGCGCCCGCTCTGGCCCAGGCCGACGTCGCCGTGGCCATGAACACGGGCACCCAGGCTGCCAAGGAGGCCGGCAACATGGTCGACCTCGACTCCAGCCCCACCAAGCTCATCGAGGTCGTGCGTATCGGCAAGCAGCTGCTCATGACCCGCGGTTCGCTCACGACCTTCTCGGTGGCCAACGACATGGCGAAGTACTTCGCTATCATCCCGGCCCTGTTCTCGCCGATCTACCCCGGGTTGGACGCCCTCAACATCCTCGGTCTGGCAAGCCCGCTGTCCGCGGTTCTTTCGGCCATCATCTATAACGCGCTCGTTATCGTCGCGCTGATCCCGGCCGCGCTGAAGGGCGTTAAGTACCGCGAGGTCCCGTCCGGACAGCTGCTGACCCACAACCTGCTCGTGTGGGGTCTGGGCGGCATCGTTGCCCCGTTCGTATTCATCAAGCTCATCGACATGCTGCTCGCGTTCTGCGGCATTATGTAAGTGGAGGTTTGTATGTTCAAAGGTGTTGCATCGCGCGCACTGGGCGTGTTCGCGCTGTTTACCGTTGTCTGCGGCCTGGGCTATACGCTTGTCGTGACCGGCATTGCCCAGGTTGCGTTCCCGTATCAGGCGAACGGTTCGCTCATTACGGTCGACGGCAAGGTTGTGGGTTCCGAGCTCATCGGCCAGAACTTCGAGGATGAGGACCACATGTGGGGCCGCATCCAGAACGTGTCAATTTTCGAAGGCGAAGATGGCGAGCTCATGGCGTATGGTGCCCCATCCAACCTGTCCCCGGCGAGTGAGGAGTATCGGCAGCTTGTGGATGCGCGCGTGAAGAAGATCCGCGCCGCCAACCCCGATGCCGATATGGACGCTGTGCCCGTCGACCTGGTGACGTGTTCCGGCTCAGGGCTCGACCCCGAGATCTCTCCCGATGCCGCCGAGTACCAGGTCCCGCGCCTTGCCAAGGCCACGGGCAAAAGTGAGGACGAGGTGCGCGACATCATTGCCGCGTGCACCAAGGGCCGTTTCCTCGGCGTGTTCGGCGAGCCCACGGTCAACGTGCTCAAGGTGAACCTTATGCTGGACGGCGCGCTGTAGGTGAGGGAGTGGCGGATGAGGGCATGACTGACTATCTGAGCCCTCAAGTCCACCCCGCCCATCAGTTGCGGTGAAATACGGACTGTTTTGGCTGGCAAAAGTCTCATCTACTCCGTATTCCACCGCAACTTTTTGTGGGGATTGGATTAAAGGCGGGGGAGTGCGAGCGGGTACGGACGCGGCGGTTGCTGATACGATAAGTACGTTAGCAACTGCCGCCGAGCGGCTTAAACGAAAGGAAGCCTGTATGGAGTCATCCGCCTACCCGATGCTCTTTAGCCCGATCAAGGTCGGTACGACCGAGGTCAAGAACCGCGTCTTTATGCCGCCGGTATCCACGAACCTGGCCGATCATGGCTATGTGACCGACGACTTGGTCGATCATTACCGTGCCCGTGCCAAGGGCGGCGTTGGCCTCATCATTACCGAGGTCGTGACGGTCGAGCCCACCTATACCTATCTGCCGGGTGACATGTGCTGCTACGACGACACGTTTATCCCCGGCTGGGAAAAGCTCGCCGCGGCCGTCCACGAGTATGGCTGCAAGATCATGCCGCAGCTCTTCCACCCCGCCTACATGGCCTTTAACATTCCGGGCACGCCTCGCCTGATCGCTCCGTCCTTTGTGGGCCCGTCTTACGCCCGCGAGGCACCGCGCCCCATCACGGTCGACGAGATTCACGAGCTCACGCATCAGTTTGGCGACGCTGCCGTGCGTATGCAGAAGGCTGGCGTCGATGGCGTCGAGGTCCATGCGGCGCATGCCCACGGCATGCTTGGCGGCTTTTTGACCCCGCTCTACAACAAGCGTACCGATGAGTACGGCGGCTCGCTCGACGCCCGCATGCGCTTTTTGCTCGAGGTCATCGCCGAGATTCGCGAGCGCTGCGGCAAGGACTTTATCATCGACGTCCGCATCTCGGGCGATGAGTACACTGATGGCGGCCTGACCCTCAACGACATGATCTACGTCTCGCGTCGCCTGGAGAAGGCCGGCGTCGACATGATTCATGTGTCGGGTGGCACCACCATCAAGCGCGGCTCCGCAATTCCCGCCGCCGGTACCCAGCAGGCCTCGCATGCCGCCTGCTCGCGCGAGATCAAAAAGCACGTCAACATTCCCGTCGCCACCGTCGGTCGCATTAACGAGGCCTGGATCGCCGAGGAGCTGATCGAGGACGGCGCTGCCGACATCTGCATGATGGGCCGCGCCAATCTGTGCGATGCCGAGTTCTGCAATAAGGCCGCTGCCGGCAACGCCGACGATATCCGCCCCTGCATTGGCTGCCTGCGCTGCCTGAACGGCATCATGTTCGGCAAGCGCATCTCCTGTACCGTCAACCCGGACGTGGAGCGCGACGAGGCTGGCTACGAGCCTGCCGCCGAGGCCAAGAACGTGCTCGTTGTGGGCGCTGGTCCTGCGGGCATGGAGGCAGCCTACATTGCCGCCAAGCGCGGCCACAACGTGGTGCTCGTGGACAAGCAGGATGAGCCGGGCGGCGAGATGCGTATCGCGGCCGTTCCGCCGGCAAAGCAGGAACTCACCCGCGTGATCAAGTATCAGTACCGTCGTCTGGCCGAGGCCGGCGTGAAGTGCGTATTTGGCACCGAGCTTACTGCCGAGGACATTCAGCATGACTACGCGGGTTACGAGGTTGTCCTGGCTTATGGCGCCGAGCCCATCGCTCCGGCCTTCATGCAAGGCTTTAAGCAGGTTATGACAGCTGACGACCTACTGGGTGGCAAGGCTTTCCCGGGCAAGAAGATCGTCATCGTGGGCGGCGGCACCGTTGGCTGCGAGACGGCCGATTACCTGGCCCCGCTGGTCAACGACCTGTCGCCGGCCAACCGCGATGTCACCGTCATCGAGATGACCAAGACGCTCGCCGCCAACGAGGGCGGTGCCGGTCGCGCGGTGCTCATCACGCGCATGCTCTCCAAGGGCGTTCACGTGCTGACCGAGGCCAAGGTGACCGAGATTACCGAGGACACTATCAGCTACGAAAAGGACGGCGAGGTCCACACTATCACCGGTGCCGATACGCTGGTGCTTGCCATGGGCTATCGTCCCAATACCAAGCTGGCCGACGACCTGGCTGCAGCCGGTGTTGCCACCCACGTGCTGGGCGATGCCCAGAAGTGCGGCAACATCCGCGATGCCATCGGCGATGGCTACAAGGTTGCCTGCGAGCTCTAGTCAACCCCTTTGCACCAATCGATTGCAAAAAGCGGCGGCTGCCCTGTGTGTTGGGCAGCCGCCGCCTGCGTTTTGCCAAAGAAAGATTATTGTCGGGCCCTAAATGCCTTTTGCTTCTGCTCCCTCCGCAATCATGTTGCGGTTATACACCAGGTGCAGATACATCGCGTCGTGCGCGGCGGTGGGATTGCGCGAGGCGATGGCGTCGGCCACATCGCGGTGCGTGCGGATAGTTTCCTCGACGAGCTTTTTGCCAGTCACGTCGATAAAGAGGGGGACGGATGCCTTGAGCACGCCCATCAGGCGGGGAACGACGAGGTTTCCGGAGCTCTCGGCAATGGCATTGTGGAACGCGGTGTCGGCGGCGGAGTAATCCTCACCGGCCTCGGCCAGGCGCTCGGATTCGTCGCAGAGCTCTTCGATACAGACGACCTGATCGTTGGTTGCGTGCTCGGCCGCCATGCGTGCCATCTGCGGCTCGATCATAAAGCGCACCTCGAGTAGGTCGCGCGCCAGACGCTGCTTGTCGTCAATAAAGGTAAAGCCCAGCGGGTCGTCGGCAACGCCGGGGTTTGACGCCACATAGGTGCCCGAACCCTGCTTAATGCGCACGATATTGCGCGACTGCAGCAACTTCATGGCTTCGCGCACGGTGCTCCTGCCGGCGCCCAAGCGCTCGACCAGCACGGTTTCCTTAGGCAGGCGATCGCCTTGCTCAAGGTGTTCATCCAGAATCAATTGAATGATTTTCTCCGATATTTGCTCGGGGAGTCCCGATTCGCCGCGGGCCATAGCTATACCTTTCAATACAGAATTCATCTGAGCTATTTTAGCGCACCACGGATGCGATATTGGCCGATGGATTTGAGTCGGGCGGCTTAGATATACCGTTCGCAGCGCAAATACGACCGTTTACCAAATACATCAGATGTATTTCGGACAAATTTCAAAATGAAACATCAGACCATTCCAAAACACGCTATAGTCATCAGACGAATTCAAAAGGTCTGATGAATTGGAGGAAAGATGTCAGACCCAACGTTTATGGCTGATCCCACCAGGCTGGTCATCGCCGCCATCGTGGGCATCGCGCTGCTGCTTGCGCTCATCATCAAGTTCAAGCTGCACCCCGTGCTGTCGATGATGGTCTCGGCGCTCGTGATCGGTATCGGTGCCGGCATGCCGCTCGACATGGTGGCAGACACCGTCACCAAGGGCGTGGGCACCACGCTGCAAAACATCGCCTTGCTCATTGGCCTGGGATCGATGTTTGGCCAGATTTTGGAGGAGAGCGGCGGCGCCAAGAAGATCGCCCAGACCTTCATTGACGCCTTTGGCCAGGGCCACTCCAGCTGGGCGCTGGGCATCACCGGTTTGGTCATCGGCACCACGGTGTTCTTTGAGGCCGGCGTGGTCGTTTTGATCCCGCTTGCCTTTAGCGTGGCATCGCAGACCAAAAAGTCGACGCTCTACTACGGCATCGCGCTGCTCGCGGGACTTGCCGCTGGCTATGCGTTTGTGCCGCCATCGGCCGGGTCGGTTTTGGTCGCCGGCACGCTCGGTGTCGACCTGGGCACCATGATTCTCGTCGGTATCCCCACCGCCTTCATCGCCATGGCGATTGCCGGCGTCATCTGGGGCCGCAACGTGGGCGGTCGCATTTTTACCGATGTTCCGGAGCACTTTACCTCTGCCGAGGGTGCGAGCGACGAAAAGGAGCTTCCCCCCTTTGGCATGGTGCTTGCCATCGTGCTCACGCCGCTTTGTCTGATTTTGCTGGGCACGTTGTCCTCTTATATCCCCATGCCCGCCGAGCTCGCCTCGATTCTCGCCTTCCTGGGCAAGCCGTTCGTCGCTTTGACGCTCGCCACGCTCGTCGCGATGTATCTGCTGGGCGCGCGCCGCGGCTACTCCGGCGCCGAGCTCAAGGCCCTGCTCGACCGTTCTCTTAAGCCCGTCGGCATGATCTTGCTGGTTATCGCCTGTGGCGGCGTCATTCGCTGGATGCTGCAAGACTGCGGCTTGGGCCAGGTTATCGGCCCCGTGCTCGAGGCCTCACCGCTGCCTTTGGTGGTCGTTGCCTTTTTGATTGCCGTCATGGTGCGCGCCTCTGTCGGCAGCTCCATCGTCTCTATGACCATGGCATCGGGCATTATGGCTGCCATGCCCGCGGTCGCTGGTGCTTCGGTGCTCATGCGTGCCGCTATCTGTCTTGCTATCTGCGGCGGTGCCACGGCCCTCTCGCACGTCAACGATGCCGGTTTTTGGATGTGCTCCTCGTTCCTGGAGATTGACGAGAAGACCACCCTCAAGTCCTGGACCGTTATGGAGACGCTCATCGGTCTTTCGGGTCTTGCCTGCGCCTTGGTGATTTCGTTCTTCGCCTAGTTCGCGTAGCTAAGCATCTTTTGCCGAGCACATCGCTCGGCAGCCACCTACACCAGATTTATTCACCAACGATTGGTACAACCGTTCAAACCAAAAGAGGAGAACATCATGGACGAGAAAACCAAGGCACAGATTCAGCAGGAGGCCGCCGACCTGGTTGCCAAGCTGCAGCCGCGTTCCGGCAAGTTTCGCACCATCAGCCCCGAGATGGACCCGCTGCGTCTGGGCTCCGGCTGGACGATCGAGGACCTGGACAAGCCGCAGGTCATCATCGAGTCGACCTTTGGCGATTCGCACCCGGGTTCTGCCGGCCTGTTCGAGCTGGTCGAGGAGGTGCGCGCTGGCGTTGCCGAGGCTGGCGGTCACGGTGCCCGTTACTTCTGCACCGATATCTGCGACGGCGAGGCCCAGGGCCACGACGGCATCAACTACTCGCTGCCCAGCCGCGACATGATCGCCAACATGATCGAGATCCACGCCAAGGCCACCCCGTTCGATGCCGGCGTCTTTGTCGCCAGCTGCGATAAGGGCCTGCCTGCGAACCTCATGGCCATGGGCCGCATCAACATCCCCTCCATCGTCGTTACCGGCGGTGTCATGGATGCCGGTCCCGATCTGTTGACCCTGGAGCAGCTCGGCGCGATTTCTGCCCGTTACGAGCGCGGCGAGATCTCCCGCGAGGAGCTTGAGTTTGCCAAGCACAACGCATGCCCCAGCTGCGGCGCCTGCTCCTTTATGGGCACCGCCTCGACCATGCAGGTTACCGCCGAGGCCCTGGGCCTTATGCTCCCCGGCACGGCTCTGCTGCCCGCCACCAGCTCCGACCTGCGCGAGTTCGCCCGCGAGGCCGGCCGTCAGTCCGTGTGGCTCTCCGAGCACAACCTGTGTCCGCGTGACATCGTGACCAAGGAATCCTTCGAGAACCTCATCATGGTCCACGGCGCCATCTCTGGTTCCACCAACTCCCTGCTGCACATCCCCGCAATCGCCCGTGAGTTTGGCATCGAGATGTCCGCCGACGACTTCGATCGTCTGCACCGTGGCGCCCACTACCTGCTCAACGTTCGTCCCGCAGGCGAGTGGCCGGCGCAGTTCTTCTATTATGCGGGCGGCGTGCCGCGCATCATGGAGGAGATCAAGTCGATGCTCCATCTCGACGTCATGACCGTCACCGGCAAGACTCTCGGCGAGAACCTCGAGGACCTCAAGAACAACGGCTACTACGAGAAGTGCGGCCGCTACCTGGAGAAGTGGAACCTCAAGCGCGAGGACATCATCCGTCCGTTCGACCAGGCTTTTGGTACCGATGGCTCCATCGCCATCCTTCACGGCAACCTTGCCCCCGAGGGTGCCGTCGTCAAGCACACCGTCGTTCCGCGTGAGATGTTCCAGGCTACGCTCAAGGCCCGTCCGTTCGACTGCGAGGAGGACGCCATTCACGCCGTCCTGACGCATGAGGTCAAGCCCGGCGATGCCGTTATCATTCGCTATGAGGGCCCCAAGGGTTCCGGAATGCCCGAGATGTTCTACACCACTGAGGCTATCGCCAGCGATCCCGAGCTGGGTGCGAGCATTGCCCTGATCACCGATGGCCGCTTCTCCGGCGCCTCCAAGGGCCCGGCTATCGGTCACGTTTCGCCCGAGGCCGCTGTGGGCGGCCCGATTGCCCTGATCGAGGAAGGCGACCTGATCCAGATCAACATTCCCGAGCGCTCGCTGTCCATCGTGGGCATCGCCGGCAAGAAGATGGAGCCGGCCGAGGTCGACGCCGTCCTGGCCGAGCGTCGAGCCGCTTGGAAGCCCAAGGCTAATCGCTATACCTCCGGCACGCTCAAGTTCTTTACCGAACATGCAGTTTCCGCCATTCAGGGTGGCTACATGGAGTAGCGCCCATGCGCATCAAATATCTCCTCTCATAGATGCGCGGTACAAAGAGCCCCGAGCCACGTCACCGGGGCGCGTTGTTCAGCGCCGCCGGGGCGCTCCACTCAAACGACAAGAGACGTCTTACGCAAGCGCCCGCGTCCGTGGATAAAACCACGGGCGTGGGCGCTTCACTTTATTCCCAGCCGCTTTATTCCCAGCCCTTCCACACGTCAGGCTCGTAGCCAACGGTTGCCTGGCGGCCGTTGCGAACGATGGGCTCACGAAGAATCTGCTGGTTATCGAGCACCTTTTCGAACTTCTGGTCGGCAGCAAGATACTGTACGAGCGCAACCGTGTCGGCATCTTTCGCCTTTGGATCGATCACAGCGTCGATCCCGCCGACGGCGCGCGCCACGCTTTCGAGCTCGCCTTTGCTCATCCCCTTTTCCTTCAAGTCGATGAACTGGAACTTCACACGACGTTCCTTGAAATAGCGCTGCGCCTTCTTAGTATCGAAGCTTTTCTTCGTGCCGAATATCTGGATGTTCATACGTACCGCCTTCGCTCAATTCTCGTCCGTCCATGATACGACAAGGGAGCCGAGCAAAAACAGAGCAGGCGGAGATGGAGGAGGACGGCGACCGACCGTCGGCAAGAGTCGGCCGGATCGGACTGGCGCCCAGCGCGCGCCGGCGACACGCTCGCAGCTGCACACATAGCCGATGTACAAGCTCGCCGCGGCGTTCCCTCGCCCCGCGGTGTGGCGATAGAGAAGCACGCCACCCGTCAACGATGGCGCCTCGGTGAAGAAAATCAACGTCTGGCTTACATCCCTTGAAAGGGGCGAAGACGGCTGCTAGAATGCCTCCCCGCTATGAAGGATTTGACCAAAGCATACATCGCAATTCGGCGGCCCCTGGTATACGGGGCCTCTCCTGTTGTTCCCCAAGTGCGCTCTGAGCAGCCGCTTTCTTCCTGTCGTATCTGATGCACGCATAGCACGTGCATGTTATTTCGCCCGTGGGCCGGCGCGCCTTCGGCGAAGAATCGAATAGATACGAAGGAAGCTTATGTCTGATAATTGTACGGTCGCGCCCGCCAATGGGCGCATTACCGGTACCCAGATCAGCATCGTCGCGGTCGTCGTCCTGGGTGCCTTCTTGGCGCTACTGAACCAAACGGTGATGTCGCCTGCGCTGCCGGTCATCATGTCCGATTTCGCCATCGATGCCTCGACTGCCCAGTGGATCATGTCCATATACCCGCTGGTGAGCGGCATCATGGTCCCCGTTTCGGCGTTCCTTATCGACAAGTTCAGCACCCGCGCGCTATTCTTCGGGGCGACGCTGGTGTTCGCGCTGGGCACGCTGCTGTGCGCCGCAGCCCCTGATTTCCTGTTCCTCATCATCGGTCGCGTGTTGCAAGCGGCGGGCTCAGGCGTGCTCATGCCGCTTGTCTCGGTGGTTCCCATGCTGGTGTTCCCCGTCGAGAAACGAGGAACGGCTATGGGCATGGCGGGCATCGTCATGTCGGCGGGTCCCGCGGTCGGCCCCGTCGTAGGCGGCGCGGTGATCGACACGTACGGCTGGCGCACCATGATCGGCGCCATCGTCCCCCTCGCAATTCTCGTGCTGGTGCTGGGCGTGTTCATGCTGAAAAACGTGGGCGAGCTGAAGAACCCCAAGCTCGACCTGCCCTCGGTCGTCCTCTCCACCATCGCCTTCGGCGGACTTCTCTACGGGTTCTCGAGCGCCTCGTCGATGGGTTGGGGCAACCCCGTGGTGCTCGGCTCGATCGTCGCGGGTGTCGTGTGCTTGGTGCTGTTCGTCGTACGCCAGGGCAAAATCGAGGACCCGCTGCTTCAACTGGGCACGCTCAAGACGCGCGAGTTCCGCGTGGCCGCCATCATCGTCACGCTCATCAACGCCGCATGCCTGGTCACCAACACGCTGTTGCCGTTGCTGCTGCAAACCTCGCTTGGCGCTTCGGCCTTCGAAACCGGCATGGCCATGCTTCCCGCCGCGGCGGTGGGCATCATCATCAGCCCTATCTCCGGCGTGGTGTTCGACAAGTTCGGTCCGCGTGCCATCTCGATCGTCGGCCTGGCCCTCATGACCGGCGCCCTGTTCCTGCTCTCGCTTTCGACGGTAAACACGCCCATCTTGGTGGTTGCGCTGTTCTGCATGCTGCAGTCCGCCGGCCAGTCGCTCGCGAACATGCCGGTGAACACATGGGGTGTCAATGCCTTGAAAAATGACATGATCGCCCACGGCAACGCCATCGCGAACACCGGCCGCCAGGTCGCCGGCGGTTTGTGCACGGCGCTCATCATCACGGTCATGACAAGCGTCACCGCGTCGGCCGGCGTCGATGCGAGCATCCAAGTAGCCACCGCCGTGGGCGCGGGCGTCGCTTACAAGGTGTGCGCGGCAATCGGCCTCGTTTCCCTTATCTGCGCCATATTCAGCGTGCGCACCAAGAAAACCGCACCGAAAACGAAGGAGGCATAAGCGATGTCCGAGATTCTGTCCGAGCGCATCCCGCTCGAGCTCGAGGGGACGCCCGTTTCGAGCATCATGATTGAAGAGCCGTTCACCTGCACGCAGGATTGCACGATTTCCGACGTGGTGCGCATGCTCGCCGAAAACGAGGTGAGCAGCATGCCCGTAATCGATGAGCGCAACCAGGTGGTCGGGTTCATCTCCGACGGCGATGTCATGGGAGCCATCGCGCAGCATCGCGCTCACACCATCTTCACGGGCGGCGACGCGTCCATGCTGTACTTCGACGATCAGAGCCTTGAGCAGCGCATCGAAGACCTGAAGGATCGCTGCGTCATGGATTTCGCGACGCGCCAGGTAGTGTGTGCCCGTCCCGAGCAGAGCATCGCCCGCGTCGCCGCGCTGCTGGCGAAGAAGAAGTTCAAGAAGCTTCCTGTGGTTGATGACGAGGGCAAACTCGTGGGGGTCATCCGCCGCTCCGCCATCACCAAATACATCTTCGGCATCCTTTTCCAATAGGGGCAGGTCGCACTTGAGGCGAACATCTCGAGGCATCGAGCCAGCAACTGGACTAGACAACCTTGACACGCACGCGCTTTCCCTCGATGCTTCGGTAAGGGGAGCTGCGAAAATCGCAGTACGGGTGATCGGTGCCGCGCCCCCGAAGGCAAAAGCGAACACGGGAGCGATACGATGGGAAAAGTCCTGGACGAAGATTTGGTTTATGAGATTCTCTCCGTCGTGGCAGAGATTCCGGCGGGATGCGTCGCCTCGTACGGTCAGATAGCGCGCCTCATCGGCAGGGAGAAAAACTCTCGCCTGGTCGGAGCGGTGCTGAGCGAGGCGGATCGCTACGGAGATTATCCCTGCCACCGCGTCGTCAACCACGCGGGACGCCTCGCGCCAAACTTCCCCGACCAGCGAGCACTACTGACGGAGGAAGGAGTCGCCTTCCGAGACAACGGCTGCGTCGACATGAAAAAGCACCAGTGGAACGAGTAGCCAGGCAGCGTAGCGTCGAAAGGAGCGACGCCACGGGGAACGACCTGCGCCCCGCCGCCGGACAACCTATGGCAAAGTGACACGTCCCACAAAGAGCGGCGCACCAGTACGAGACACGACCGCGACGTAAAAAGACCCTATGATACTCGTAAGCATCTATCTGATTGCCCGCCTCGAGGTACCCAAAGAACGAGAGATGCCGAAACCCCTAGACAAAGAAAAAGGTCGGGAGCTTTTATGCTTCCGACCTGAAGTTTCATGGTCGCGGGGGCGGATTTGAACCACCGACCTTCGGGTTATGAGGTCGCTACGACGTTGTTTCATTCAGACATTTCGACCCAAATTGAAGTCAATATAACTCCAGGTCATTTGATGTTTTCATAGATTTACGAAAGAAAAGTACGCGGAATAATTCGACCCAAATTCGACCCACAACGAGCTTGAAAGCGGTCAGGCGGAGCATTACCCTTGGGGTGTGACCCCACGCAGGGCCCACCACCAAGGGTAATGCCCACTCGCCCCAGCCCTTTGCGCCATTCCGCGCAACCGAGCGCGATTCTCAGGCACTTCAGGCAAGGAACACGATGAACGACCGACCTCTCGTCATAGGCAAAGGAACGAAGCAACGCCGCGACAAATACACGTGGCGCTACCGTCACAGCCTCGGCAAGGATCCGGTCACGGGCAAATACCGCTATTCGCCGTGGCAGACCATACATACCACCAAAAGCCGAGAGGTCGACGCCGCACTCGAAGCCTACAAGGCAGAACTCAACAGCGGCACCTACGTCCAAAAATCGAGGGACACCGTCGGCTCGTACGCAAAAAAGTTCCACGACAACCGCGAAGGAACCATCACGCCGCTCGCCTACTCGACATCCTACTCAATCGAGAACCGGACGCGCACATTACATGCGTGATGCTCATGCTCGACACCGACATGAGAAGGGCAGAAGCCCTCGGGATGACGTGGTCCGATGCCTCCGTCGAGAACAGAAGCATCCTCATTGAGCAGCAGTTCGCGGCCGATCGAAGCGTTCGCTCGCCCAAAAGCAAGAAAAGCGTGCGGAGGATCTCGATAAGCGAGACGCTGACGTCGTATCTCGAATTCTGGAAAAAGGAGCAGGCCCGCGAAATGGAAGCCTTCGGCCTGGAACAAGTCAAAGGCACTCCGCTCGTCCACTCATTCGAACGAACGAAAGACAGGCATCCCCAAGTCAACTTCATGGACCTGAATGGGTTTTCGCGCTGGTTCAGAAACTTCAGCGTCGAGAACGGGTTCGGCAAGTTCGAAGGCGTTCGAACATACCATTATGTGAAGGAAACTGTCGACGGGGAAACGATTTCGAAGCGTTATGAGCATAAAGAGTGGCTCGAATTGAGGGATTACCTCAGGAAGCATCCCAAGGTTCGCGAGGCGAGGCATATCAGCACATATGAGAGCGAGCACCTTCCTTACGGATATTCGGGCCTATCGAGCCACACCGCTACTGCCGCTACTGCCCGCTACTGCCCGCCAGCTTCCGAACCAGCGGGCGGTAGCAGCACCCCGAACATCTCGCCGACAGCGCAGAGAGTCGTCGACCTGGCGGCCAAGGCCGACATCGAGGACGTGATGCTGTGCGACCTGCCCGGCGTCCTGTCCTTCCTAGGGCTGCCACCTGAGACGGAGATGCCACCGGGCAACAAGGGGAAGACGAAGCTCAAGAAGCTCTACAGGAAGGTGGCGCCGAACAAGGCATACCACTCCGGCGAGCGCGCCAAGGATTTGATCTCGCACCTCGACATGGCAGAGATCAGGGCATCGGCGCCCGTCCAAGAATTGGGATGCAGTTCAATACGAGCTCGGGGCTCTTTTCGTCTAGATTGGGGACGCATGGCCGGACGAAAACAATTTGCGTCTGGTAATAAGCGTACGAAAGCGCAATTTACGTCTTAATTCCGTACGCAAATCAAGACGAAAATCGTTTACGTCTGCTTTAATCCGTACGAAAACGGTTTTCGTCTTGCAGGGCAGTTGCCGTTTCTACAGTTCAACTTCCAGTTCGGCTTTGTGCTCGTAGAGGTAGTCGCGCATGTAGGGGATGGCAAATGAGACCTTGCCGTACGAGGGAGCCTCGATAATCGATTCTCTTAACAGGCGGCTGCGGACGGAACTCACCTGTTGAGGCGTTTTGTTTAGGGCATCGGCAACCATGCTGGTCGAGCTCGTCTGCCCCAAAGACGCCATGCTCAGCAGATAAGCGATGCACGTGGGCGGAATGCGCTGCAGCGCGGGCTCAATCACCATGGCGCAGAAGCGTTCGCGTGCCGTTGCAATGCCACGCTCGGCTTCTTCTTCTCCAATAATCGTTGTATGTGCGCGTCTTGCCAACTGCCATGCGTAGTATCCAACGAGTTGGATCATGAAAGGATAGCCCTGCGTTGCCTCGGCAAGTTGGCCGGCAATACCTGGCTGCAACTCCATGCCAGACGCTTCAATGGTTTCCTCGAGGGAGTACGACACTTCGGTTACTGCCACAGCCTTCAGATCAAAGGGGGGGGCGCGGCGCAAAAACGCAAGTGTCTTTCCGTTGATGATGCTTTCAATCATCGAAGGCAGCCCAGCAAAAACAAAGGCGATATCAAGGTCTTCGCCGATAACCTGCTGAATCGCAATGGAGAGCGTTCGGACCTCATCGAGCTCTGCGTCTTGAACCTCGTCGAGAGTGATGAGCAGGCCATTTCCATTCTTGGATATTGTCTGTCTCATGGCGTCGCGTAGCGATGGGCCGATTCGCTCAATATCTATGCTGCCGATGGATATGCCAGCTACGGTGGGCTCAAATCTGGCGTGTTTGGCCTGGAATTTGGGCTGCAGCTGTTCGAGAATGCGCTGGCAAAGTCCCTCGGTTGCGACCTCTTTTATGACCGTCCAGCCACGGCTTTGCGCCAAACGTGAGCACTCGTCAAGGAGGACCGTCTTGCCCGTTCCACGGACGCCGGCTATGCGCATTAGGCGCCCAGGGGCACCAGGCCCGTTGGTGAGGCCTTCACTGAATTCTTCAAGTACATCTTCGCGGCCGATAATCGTGGGAGGTGTTTTACCTGCTGTGGGCTTAAAAGGGTTTGTTTGCATGTGAGCCACCTTTGCTCAAGATATAGCAAGATATAGCAAAGTATAGCAAGATATTGCAAAGTATAGTGAGATATAGCAACGTATAGCGCTGTTCTCGGGTTCTTACGGTGGTGCTATTTTCCGAATGCCGCGCGGATAAAGCGCTGGGCGAACAGCTTGTTGGCGACGTTGATGACATGGCCCAGGAACAGTGCCGAGATGGCGGTCGTGACGCCAAAGCCGCCCAGGTTGTACATAAGGATCAGCGACAACGCGAGCGAGGCGGCGACATGTGAGCAGTCAAACACGACTTTTACGTCACCAAAGCGGCGTTTAAGCTTTTCGGCAATGACTTGCACCAAGCCGTCGGGCGCGTTGGGGACAACGCCCATGTTGACGACGAGACTTACGCCAAATGCGGTGACAGCGAGGGAGAGCAGCATGGTCGCAATCTGTGTGGGGAGTGCCGTGGGATGCAGTGGGTTGACCGCCATGAAGAGGTCGGTCAAGCCGCCAATCAGCGTTGAGAAGAACAACTCGAGCAGGATGCGCGGCTGGAACTCGCTTCGCAAGATGGCTAATTGCGCCACGATGTAGGCGACGTAGGTTGCGGTGATCCAAAAGCCGAGCGTCTTGCCAGTGAGCATGGATAGGGTTGTGGCAAAGCACGTGAGCGCGGCGACGCCCAGGCCGGATGCCGTCTGGAGACTCATACCGAGTGCCAGTACTGCAACGCCCACAAGATACATCAGCATTCTAATGACGGTATGGCACCAGTCGATGTTCTCGCCATGCATGATAATGAGCGGTCGCATGTTGCTACCCGTCCTTTCGGTTGTGTGAAAAAGCTGACCCGGGCCGGCAAAAGAGGGTTATCGGAGGCACTGCTGCAAAAGCAGAAAAGCCGGCCCCACGGTCAGTCGTCTAGGAAGTGTCTCGCTGTGCCGGAATGGGACTAAAGGTCCAACGAGACGGGAAGAAAGCAAATGGCATTGCGTGGGCGATAAGATGCCAAGATGGTAGGGTGTGTCTTAACACCCTATTGCCCACGCTCAACGAAATCGGTTTCGTTTGAGCCTAAGTATACGCACGGGATTTTATTTGCGAAGAGAAAAACAATAAAAAGGTGAACGTTCACCTAATCGCAACAACTCGTTGGCTGTAGTTGCGGTGGAATAGTTCCTGTTTTTGCTGCTGAAGGCCTTGAACAGGAACTATTCCACCGCAACTTATGATGGGGCGGGGGATGCGATAGTATTGCATGGTGAAATTCGACAAACCGTGAGCTTCATCCGAGGGCTTTATGGAACAGCACCAGCATTATCAGAGCCTGCAAGACCAGGCGTACAACGCATTGCGCTCCAAGATCATCTATGTCGAGCTCAGGCCCGGCACGCGTCTTTCGGCGATTGGTCTGGAAAAGGAGACGGGAATCGGGCGCACGCCCATTCGCGAATCCTTTGTGCGCTTGCGTGAGCAGGAGCTGGTGGAAACGCGTCCCAAAAGCGGCACCTACGTCTCTAAGATCAGCATGGAACGCGCCGAAAACGCCTGCTTTTTGCGCGAGAAGCTCGAGAGAAGCGTGCTAATTAAATGCTGTTCGGCCGCCTCGCCCGAGCAAAAGCAGCGGCTTGAGCAGATTCTTACCGAGTCCGAGTCGCTCGACCATGGCGAAACGCGCCGTTTCTTTGACCTGGATAACCTGTTCCATGAGACATGTTTTGAGATTGCCGGTCGTCACATGTTGTGGGGTTGGATGAAGAGCATCAACACGCATTTTGAGCGATATAACTGGTTGCGTATGGTGTCGCAGGATTTGGATTGGGAGCCGATTCGTCGGCAGCATCGCCGGATTCTCGAGGCCATTAAGAGGGGCGATACCGACGCGGCGAGCTATCTGGCAGAGACGCACCTGCACCTGATGCCCGAAGAGCAAGGTCCGGTTATCGCCTTGCATCCCGACTATTTTGAGCTGTCCAAAGACTCGGCCATCTAACTCGTCCCCTTCATTAGTTGCGGTGAAATAGGGATTGTTTTGCGGCTCTGATGGTGTAAACAGTCCGTATCTCACCGCAACTGCCGGGGTACTATCGGGGCACGAAAAAGCTGCGGCGCCGCTTGGAGGAAAAGACCGGAAGCAAGGGTCCATTCCTCCAGACGGCGCCGCAGCTGTTTTGATGGCTCGGTTTTTGTCGATGTGGCTCAACTGGGCGCGGTTGCCAGCCGAGTAGGCAAAGCGGCTCGGGGGCGTGTCGCTTCCGTCACGTTCTATCAGCATACAAGACGGTTTTGGTTCTTGTTCGTGACGGAAACGGCGCGCTTCCGAGCCGCTTTAAAAGAAAGGGGGCGAGGTCTAGGGCACGCCCCCTTTCACGATAGAGAGCTAAACCTAGCCGCGGACCTTCTTGACGACGTCCATGGCCTCGCGGGCAATCTGCTCGACCTTGGAGAAGTCGCCGTCGGCAAACAGGGCCGGCTTGACCATCCAGGTGCCACCGCAGGCGATGATGGCGGAGGAGCTCAGGTACTCCTCGACGTTGACGGTGCTCACGCCGCCGGTAGGCATAAAGCGGTGACCGACAAACGGAGCGGCGAGGGCCTTGATGGTGTTCAGGCCGCCATACTGGGACGCGGGGAAGAACTTGGTGACCTTGAGGCCCAGGTTCTCGGCTGCGGTGACCTCGGAGGGGGTCACGGTGCCGGGAAGGACGGGCAGGTCGATGTCGATGCAGTGCTTCACGACGTCCTCGTTGTAACCCGGGGAGACGATGAACTTGGCACCGGCTGCGCGGGCCTGCTCAACCTGCTCGACGGTCAGGACAGTGCCGGCGCCAACGCACATCTCGGGCTCGGCCTCGGCCATAGCGGCGATGCACTCGGCGGCGCAGGCGGTGCGGAAGGTGACCTCGGCGGACTTCATGCCAGCTGCCATAAGGGCGTGGGCGAGCGGAGCGGCGTCCTCGACCTTGTCGAGCACGACGACCGGCACGATGCCCAGGGACTCAAGCGTGGTGTAGAACTGATCGAACATAATGTTCCTTTCGATGTATGGCGCGCATGGGCGCGTGATTGCCAAATATGCTGGTCAGGAGCCGATTTTGGATTGGTTATCGGAGGCACTGCTTGGGGTTCAAGCAATTCCAAAACCAGCTGCTCGACCAGTCATGTAGGGAATGCCAGGCAAAACCGGAATGGGACTGGTGGTTTTGCCCGGCCGGAGGAATCGGGGAGCGGGCCGCAGGGGTATGGGATTGGAAAGCTGCGGCCCGCGGAATGGAGACGGACTAACGCGCGACGCGGGTGCCACCGTCGGCGGCGTTGGCCACGGCTGCGATCTCGTCTGCGGTCACCAAGTTGGAATCGCCCTTGATGGTGAGCTTGAGGATCGAGGCTGCAATCGCGTAGTTGACGGCGTCCTGCGGGTCAAAGTCGTTGATGAGGGCATGGACGAAGCCGGCGTTGAAAGCGTCGCCGGCGGCAACGCCCTCGAGCACGTGCACATCGTGAGCAGGGGAGAACCAGTACTCGCCGCTCTCGGCGTCAAAGAGCATGCCCATCCAGATGGAGCGCTCGACGCAAGAGATGTTGCGGACGACCGAGGCGACCTTTTTGCAGCCGTACTCGGCGCAGATCTGACGGGCCATCTCGACGTAGGTGTCGCGCTCCTCGATGCCATGGGCAAGGGAACCAGAGACGCAGGTCATGCCGAGGCCGGCGGGCGCATCCTCGTCGTTGGCGATGCAGATGTCGACGAGCGGCAGGAGTTCCTTCATGGTGGCCTGCGACTTCTCGGGCGACCACATCTTGCCGCGATAGTTCACGTCGCACACGGTGGTGATGCCCTTGGCGCGGCAGGCGGCGAGTGCCTCCTTGCAGGCGGCGGCCATCTCATCGGAGACGGCGGGGGTCACGCCGGAGAAATAGAAGACATCGATGCCCTTGAGGATCTCGCCCCAGTCAAAGACGTCGCGTTTGGCCATGTTGATGGCAGAGAACTTGCGGTCGTAGACGCAGCCGTTGCCGCGCTGCGAGGCGCCGACCTCAAACACATAGGAGCCAAGACGGTCGCCCTGACGCACGACGCGCGTTGTGTCGACGCCGTAGGCCTTCAGCGAGCGCAGCGCGCACTCGCCTAGGCGGTTGGCCGGGACAACGGATACGTAAGCGGCCTTGTCGCCTTGGTAGGCCAGGGAAAGAGCGGTGTTGGCCTCGGCGCCACCGTAGCGGACGTCAAACTCGGTTGCCTGCTCAATGCGCAGATGATCTTTGGGCGAGAGCCTCATCATGATTTCGCCGAAGGTAAGAACCGTTTTACCCATGGTCGCGCAGCTCCTTCTTGCTCGTGCGTACACCTTTGATATGGCGTTGGCGCGGAGGTGCCAAGACGGTAGGGTACATCTTTGCACCTCCGCGCCAACGCTTGCCGAAATCGGTTTACGAAATCGGTTTCGTTTCGAGTTGTAGTATACTCACCTACAGCGTTTTGCAAGCGAGATTTTTAAAAAAATGCCTAAAATGGCTCAGACTGCTGACAATTGGGAAACGGGGTGCGCCATGGCGCAGATGAGAATCAAGGACATTGCCGCCGAGGCGGGCGTGAGCCCGGCCACGGTCTCGCGCTATCTCAACAACCGCCCCGGGCAGATGACCGAGGAAACCCGCGCTCGCATCGCGGCGGTTATCGAGCGCACCGGCTATCGCCCACGTGCCGCCGCGCGCAATCTGCGCAGCTCGCGTACGAACCTCATCGGTGTGATTCTGGCTGACATCGCCAACCCGTTCTCGAGCGCCATGCTCGAGGGCCTTTCCGCCAGCGCCGCGGCGCGCGGCTGCTCGCTCATGACGGCCATTAGCGGCAACGACCCCGCTAAGGAAGCGGAGTCGCTCACCAGACTTATCGATGCCGGCGTGGACGGCCTGGTCGTCAACACCTGCGGAGGCAATGACGAGGCGATCGCCGCGGCAGCGGGACGTCTGCCCGTCGTGCTGCTCGACCGCGACGTTGCCGACGGCGGTGTCGATCTGGTGACATCTAACAACCGTGAGCTGGTCGCTGGCTTGGTAGACGAGCTCGCCGCCGTTGGCAGCGAGCGCCTGTGCCTGCTCACCGAGGCAAGCGACGACAGCCCCGTGCGTCGCGAGCGTGCCGAGGCCTTTGCCGACGAACTTTCGCGACGCGGCCTTGCGGGTGAGGTCGTCACTCTGGCCGACGGTGGCGCCTCGGGCGTCGGCCGCTTGGACGAGACCATCCGCGGCTATGCAGGCAAAAAGCTCGGCCTCATTGCCGTCAACGGCTTGGTTTTCCTGCGTCTGACCGAGGCGCTAGCGCAGCTGGGACCCTCGCTGCCGGCGGGGCTCAAGATCGCGACGTTTGACGACTACCCCTGGAACCATGTGCTCTTTGGCGGTGTGACCACGGCCGCGCAAGACACCCTTACCATTGCCGAGCGCGTAGTCGAGCGCCTCTCCGAGCGCATCGACGTTGTTACCACCACCGTGGGCGAGGCCGCAAAGCTCGCCCCCAAGCGCATCGAGATTCCCGGCCACATCGAACACCGCGCTTCGACCTCGCGCTAGTCTGTGTGATAATATATAGACAATGTCATACAGGAGGTATCCATGGCTGCGTCTGTGCTGAGTGTGCGAGTGGACTCGTCAATTAAAGACTCATTTGCCGAACTGTGCGAAGAGCTTGGCATGACTTCGTCTGTTGCGGTCAATATGTTTATGAGGCAGATGCTGCGCGAACGCTCTCTGCCGTTTGTTCCTTCACTCGGTAAAAGCTCTGCGAGCGAAAGCGCCGCGGCGGGCATTTTGGATACTGCCCAGATTGAGTCCGCCGTCCGCGAGGCGGCCAGCTCGATTCCCGCCATCAAAACCGTGATTCTTTTTGGTTCGTATGCCCGTGGCGAGGCGCATGCCGATAGTGATATTGACTTGCGCCTCGAAGTCGATCGCGAGCGGGGCTTTGGTCTTTTCGCGCTGTCGGCATTTGGTGAGGCGGTGCGCAAAGAAACCGGGAGGCAGGTTGATCTCGTCTCTAGTGATCATCTTGATGACGATCTTGCCGCGGTAATCGAGCGCGAAGGAGTGATCCTTTATGATCGCGCGTAAGTCAGACAGCCTTCGCGCCCAAGAGGTTTTGGATGCCATTTCTGAAACGAACGAGCGCATCAAGGTTTTTGATATCACCGAGGACCAGTTTCTGCATGCGAATGACGTGCGGACGAGGGCGTTGGCGGACTCCCTTTTGATGTGTGCGCTTAGGGTAACGGAAGAAGCGGGCAAATTGTCGGAACGCTCGCAGCGGCTTCATCCCGAAATCGAATGGCGTGGAATTATCGGCATGAGAAATTATCTTGCGCATGATTACGGCAATGTCGACCGCTCGGTTGTTTGGGATGCAGTGACGATGGAGTTCCCTACGCTGGAACGAGCCTGTAGACAAATTGTCTCCGAATCTGAACGCTAGCCGCTCGTTCGCAACTGCCTGTTCGCACACGTTTTTTGAGCGCTTGATACGCTTTAACCCTGCGGAAACATTTTTCTGCGATAGTATCTGCGATATAGACCAGTCGAAACCCGCCCGAAAGAAAGGGGAGCGACATGAACCAGCAGAACATCGATTACGTACTCCGCTCCGTAGAGCAGCGTGACATCCGCTTTGTGCGTCTGTGGTTTGTCGACATTCTCGGCCGCCTCAAGAACTTTGCCATTAGCCCCGAGGACCTCGAGGTCGCTTTTGAGGAGGGTATTGGCTTTGACGGCTCGGCCATCGAGGGCTTTGCTACGCCCGAGGAAGCCGACATGCTCGCATTCCCCGATGCTTCGACCTTCCAGATTCTGCCGTGGCGCCCGAGCCACAACGGCGTCGCCCGCGTGTTCTGCGATGTGTGCACCCCCGACCGCAAGCCCTTCGCCGGCGATCCGCGCGATGCCCTGCGCCGCATGTTCCGCAAGGCCGAGAAGGCTGGCTACCTGCTCAACGTGGGCGCCGAGCTGGAGTATTACTACTTCCCCGACGAGCACACCCCCGAGCCGCTCGACAACGTGGGCTACTTCGATCTTTCGGTGAGCGATGCCGCTCGCGACCTGCGCCGCAACACGGTCCTCACGCTCGAGAAGATGTCCGTGCCGGTGGAGTACACCTTCCACGCCGCCGGTCGCTCGCAGCACGGCATGAGCCTGCGCCACGCCGAGGCCCTGAGCATGTCTGACGCCATCACCACGGCCAAACTCATCATTAAACAGCAGGCCTACGAGAGCGGTTGCCACGCCTCCTTTATGCCCAAGCCGCTGGCGGGCGAGGATGGCAGCGCTATGTTCCTGTGCCAGTCGCTGTTCGACCACGACGGCAACAACGTCTTTTGGGGAGAGGACGACGAGAAGTACCATCTCTCCGACGTCGCCAAGCACTACATGGCCGGCATTCTGGCGCACGCGCGCGAGATCAGCGCCATCACCAACCCCACGGTCAACTCGTACAAGCGCATCACCACGGGCGGCGACTCCGTGCCGCAGTACGCCACGTGGGGCTTGCGCAACCGCGCGAGTATGGTCCGCATCCCGGTCTACAAGCCCGGCAAGCAGCTGTCCACGCGCATCGAGCTGCGCAGTCCCGATCCCATGGCCAACCCGTATCTGGTCAACGCCGTCACGCTGGCGGCTGGTCTGGACGGCATCGAGCGCAAGCTGGAACTCCCGCCCGAGGCAACGGCCGAGACGCTCAAGCTCACCGACCGTCAGATGGTCGAGGCCGGCTACACGCCGCTGCCGCGCTCGCTCAAAGAGGCGCTCGACGTGTTTGAGGACTCGCAGTTTATGAAGGATGCCCTCGGCGAGCACATCCACAGCTTCTTCCTCAAAAAGAAGCGCGACGAGTGGCATAAGTTTGAGTCTACGATCACCGAGTGGGAGATCAAACACTACCTGGCGAACTCCTAATCGCGCTGGCTTGTTCCAGTACGATTGAGCTCATTTCTTTGGAGGCCGATATGTCCGAAAAGAGTGCCCTGTTCATGGCGCGTACGACGCGCTTCCACGAGTTTGCCTGCAGCTTGACGACCACCCTGGGTGTCGAGGTGAGCCTGGCAACCCCCGATTCGCCGACTGCGGCGCACGACTTTGACCTGCTGATTCTCGACTCCGACGGCATCCGCAGCGACCGCATCGATCAGATTGCCAAGTGGCTCGACGACCGCGGCGGCGTCCCCATGCTGGTGATCGTTGACGACGAGGCGCTCGGCACCCTGCGCCTGCCCAATCACGCGCATGCCGACTTTGTATGCCCCACGGCGACGCCCAACGAGCTTAAGGCTCGTGCGCAGCGCCTGATGGGCGAGGAGGAGACCGTCGCCGCCGACGATGTACTCAACATCGATAACCTCGAGATCAACTTGGCCACCTACCAGGTGACGCTCGATAACGAGCCCATCGACCTGACGCTGATGGAGTACTCGCTGCTGAGCTTTTTGGCGACGCACCCCAACCGCGCCTACAGCCGCGAGGTGCTGCTGCACCGCGTATGGGGCTTTGAGTACTGCGGCGGCACGCGCACCGTCGACGTGCACATTCGACGCATCCGCTCCAAGGTGGGTCCGCAGATCGCGGCGCACATCACCACCGTCCGCGGCGTGGGCTATCTGTTTAAGGACTAGATTTCCACCACAAAGGGGACAGGCACTTTTGTGGTGGTTTTGACGCAGGCACGGATTCCTTTCGGGTCTGCGGCAGAACTTAAGCCTTCCTAAAAGATTGCGTTCTCATACACTTGCGCCCGCATATTGGGGTACAACTCAACGTGAACAATGATGGCCCGCCACATGTTTGGCGGGCCTTTGGTTATTTGACGAAAGGATCGCAGCCATGAGCGAGTACGATTCCCAGCGTCCCCAGGATGCGGGCAACGCCGGCGAGACCCAGCAGCAGCCGCGTGTGCAGGTGGAGTCGACGCCTGCCGGCAGCAACATTCCCTACGTGCAGGCTTACGACACGCAGACCGGCCAGCCGCTGGGCGGCCAGCAGGTTGTAAACAAGCACACAGTGGTCAAGACCAAGACCAAAAAGCTGCCGATCTTTATTACGGCGCTCGCCGGCTGTGCCTGCGGCGCCCTGCTGGTCATCGCGCTCATTATGAGTGGCACGCTCAACATTGGCGGCGGAAAGAATGCCGTGACGGCGGGTGCTTCGGGTTCGTCGACGCAAAAGATCACCATTGACTCCGAGGATACCACGCTGGCCGAGGCCGTTTCTGCTAAGGCCCTGCCCTCCGTGGTTTCCATTACCGCCACTTCGAGCGGTAGCCAGAATGGCTCGCTTTCGCAGTCTGCCGACGAGTCGGACAGCTCGGGCAGCGTCGGCTCGGGCGTGGTGCTCGATACCGAGGGCCACATCCTCACCAACAACCACGTGGTCGACGGCTACGACCAGTACGTGGTGACCATGGACGACGGCACCACCTACGAGGCCGAGTTCGTGGGCAACGACGCCTCGAGCGACCTGGCCGTCATCAAGCTCAAGGATGCCGACGCCTCCAAGCTCACGCCGATCGAGATCGGTGATTCCTCCAAGCTCAACGTGGGCGAGTGGGTCATGGCCATCGGCTCGCCGTTCGGCAACGAGCAGTCTGTCTCCACGGGCATTGTGTCGGCACTGTATCGCTCCACGGCCATGAGCTCTACCAACGGTAACACTATCTATGCCAACATGATCCAGACCGATGCCGCCATCAACCCGGGCAACTCGGGTGGCGCGCTCGTTAACGACAATGGTGAGCTGGTGGGCATCAACTCGCTCATCGAGAGCTATTCGGGCTCCAGCTCGGGCGTGGGCTTTGCTATTCCCGTTAACTACGCCAAGAACATTGCCGACCAGATCATCGGCGGCAAGACGCCGGTTCATCCGTATCTGGGCGCCACACTTTCGAGCGTCAATGCGCTTAACGCCCGCACCAACAAGCTGAGCACCGATAGCGGCGCGTATGTGGCGAGCGTCGTTGAGGATGGTCCTGCTGCTAAGGCCGGAATTCAGGAGGGCGACGTCATCACCAAGCTGGGCGACGACGAGATCACGAGCGCCGATGGCCTGATCATCGCACTGCGCAGCCACGAGGTGGGCGAGAAGGTCGAGATCACGCTTATGCGCGGCAAGGACGAGAAGAAGGTCACGGTCGAGCTGGGCTCCGATGAGGAGTTGCAGAACCAGCAGCAGGACGACAGCTCGACCGACACCGGCAACGGCGGTATTACCGACGAGCAGCTGCGCCAGTACCTGGAGGAGCTGCTGGGCCAGCAGGGTCAGGGCCAGGGCTACGGCCAGGGCTACTAGCGAGCCGTTTCGCATATGCCGAAGCCAGAGGGGCTGTCCCGCCAAGTGTGGGACAGCCCCTCTTTTCTTATTGATCCGTTGGGGACGGAGGAAAACGGATCGCTTGGGGCTGACAAGAGGCCTGGTCCGGAATGGTCTGGACAGTTAGTTCAGATACGTATAAATCTGGGGCAGCTTGGGATGCGTTTTGAGCAATTTTTGATTGGGATGGGGCTCGAATGGGTGTTTGGAAGGGAGAGCGGGACGTTTACATGGTCTCGAGGAGCCCAAATTAGTTGAAACAGGGGTGTTCGTGCTTGATTCAGCTCTAGGATTTATACGTATCTGAACTAACTGTCCACTCCAGTCTGGCGGCTGCCGATTCGGTGCGGTTCGAGACCGCTATTCGGCCTCATTGCGACCGGTGGTACTCTAGTATCCGTTTGAAATCGAGCGAAGGAGTGCCGCTATGGAGCAATCGAGCCTGTTTGGTGACGGTGTGGACATCGATACCGAAACGCCCGCGAGCGCGGATGCCACCGCACCGGTCGACGCCCGTGCCCAGGCGGCAGCGCGTGCGGCCGAGTTGCGCCACGAGCTCGATTACCACGCCTATCGCTACTACATGCTCGATGCGCCCGAGATCACGGACGCCGCCTTTGACAAAATGCTCGTTGAGCTGCAGGAAATCGAGGCGACCTACCCCGACCTGGTGACGCCCGACAGCTATACTCAGCGCGTAGGTGGCTACGTGAGCGAGCAGTTTACGCCGGTCACGCACATGGCACGCATGTATTCCATGGACGATGCCATGGACCTGGATGAGCTCGACGCGTGGCTCCAACGCACCGAGGATGCGCTCGGCGCCGGTAGCGTCACCTATACCTGCGAGCTCAAGATCGACGGCCTGGGCGTGGCCCTTACCTACCAAAACGGCACCTTCGTACGTGCGGCCACACGTGGCGATGGCACCACGGGCGAGGACGTGTCGCTCAACGTGCGCACCATCAAGGATGTGCCCATGCACCTGTCCGAGCCAGCGCTTGTCCACATGGGCGCCGACCGCGAGCGCACCATTGAGGTGCGCGGCGAGGTCTACATGCCCAAGGGCAGCTTTGTGCGCCTGAACGACGAGGCCGATGCCGAGGGCCGCGACCCCTTCGCCAACCCGCGCAACGCCGCCGCCGGCAGCCTGCGCCAAAAAGACCCCAAGGTCACGGCGCGCCGCGATCTGGCCACCTTTATCTACGCCATCGCCGATACCGACCCGCTGCACGTCCACAGCCAGCGCGAGTTCCTCGATTGGTTGCGTAGCGCCGGCTTTAGCGTCAACCCCAACGTGGCTCGTTGCGCCACGCCGGCCGAGGTCCACGAGTTCTGTGCCCAGGCGCTCGAGCACCGCGGCGACCTGGACTACGACATCGACGGCGTGGTCGTAAAGGTCGATAGCTTTCAGCAGCAGCTCGACCTGGGCTTTACCGCCCGTGCGCCGCGCTGGGCCATTGCCTTTAAGTTCCCGCCCGAGGAAAAGCAGACCGTCTTGCGCGAAATTCGCATCCAGGTGGGCCGCACCGGTGTACTCACGCCGGTCGCCGAGTTCGACCCGGTGACGGTCGCCGGCTCTACCATCGCGCGCGCCACGCTGCACAACATCGACGAGATCCGCCGCAAAAACGTGCGCGAGGGCGACACCATCATCGTGCACAAGGCAGGCGACGTAATCCCGGAGGTCGTAGGCCCGGTGCTCGACAAGCGCCCGGCCGATTCGGTCGACTGGCACATGCCCGAGGTCTGTCCCGTGTGCGGCAGTCCCGTGGTCCACGAGGACGGCGAGGTTGCCTACCGTTGCGTGTCCATCGACTGCCCGGCGCAGCTCAAGGAGCGTCTGCTCCACTGGGTGAGCCGCGGCTGCATGGACGTTGACGGCCTGGGTGACGAGATCGTCGACAAGATGATCGCCGCCGGCCTGATCCACGACGTCGCCGACTTCTACCAGCTCACGGTCGACGATATCGCCGGGCTAGACACGGGGCGTACCTATGCCAGCTCCAACAGCAAAAAGGGCGTCAAGAAGGGCGACCCTATCCCGGTGGGCCTCAAGACGGCCGAGAAAATCATCGCCGAGCTCAACAAGTCCAAGAGCCAGCCGCTTGGTCGCGTGCTATTTGCCCTGGGCATCCGCCATGTGGGCAAGAGTGTGGGCGAGGTCATCGCCGAGCGATTCCTGTCGATCGACAAGCTTATCTTGGCGAGCGAAGAGGATATTGCCGAGTGCGAGGGCATCGGTCCCAAGATTGCGGCGAGCGTCAAGCAGTTCCTGGCCGTGCCCGAGAATCTCGCCGTGCTGGAACGCCTGCGCCAGGCGGGTCTGTCGCTCGAGGTCGATTTGGGCGCCGCACACGCGCAAGCTGCAGCTGACGCTGGCGTGGCGGGCGAGCTCGCCGATGCACAGCCACTCGCGGGTCTGACCTTCGTGCTCACCGGCACGCTCGTCAACCGCACGCGCGACGAGGCGGGCGCGGCGCTCAAGGTGCTCGGCGCCAAGGTTTCGGGCAGTGTGTCAAAGAAGACGAGCTATCTGGTTGCCGGTCCCAAGGCGGGCTCCAAGCTCACCAAAGCCGAGCAGCTAGGCGTACCCGTGTTGGACGAGGATGCACTCGAGCAGATCTTGGCTACTGGTGAGGTGCCCCAGGCTTAGGACATCGATAATCAAATTAGAAAACCTCCCGGAAAGGTTGATACTTTCCGGGAGGTTTTTATTTGGGCGTGGTGGCGGGCAGCATGATCTGCGTCATGTAGGTTGCTGAGGGTGACCCTGCGAAGCGGTGTCGTTCCGGAGCGATAGAAGATTCATACAAAGCAAAGGGGCCCCGCAGTGAGGTTCCACAACGGGGCTGCCCCATTGTGATGAGTTTTATACACTTTAACATTAACATTAACGTGTATACTTAGCAGTGAAGATATATGTTGAGAGGAGCAGTTATGGTTACCGTCGCGTTTTCGGAACTGCGCCAAAACCTTACGCAGGTGGCCGAAAAGGTTGCCAATGAGGGCGAGGAGGTTGTGGTCTTCAAGCGGAGCAAGCCGTTGTTCAAGATCGTGCCGCTCGACTATCAAAGCCCGGTTGCAGTGGAATATGACGCTGCCCAGGAGCGCGGGGGTGCAAAGCCGACGTGCGGCTCGGACAAGCCCAAGCGCGACGTGGGTACGATGTGGCATCCCAAGATCACCTGGAAGGAGATCCGTGAGATGCTCGCGGAGAATGAGGACTACCAGGAGTATCTCGATATCGTAGCCAAAATGCCAAAAGGAACGCCGCTCGATACGATGACGGTTGAAGATGAAAAGCGCGTCGCGAGGGAGCGCTACCTATGAGAGCATTTCTCGATACCAATTTTCTGCTCGATTGCGTGCTTCCGGGCCGGCCGGAGCACGCAGCGGCGCAAACGATCAAGGGGCTCGTCGACGTGGGGCTTATCGAAGGCGTTGTTTCGGCCTGCTCTCTCAAGGACGCGTATTACATTCTCACCAAACAGGCCGGCGAGGCGCGCGGGCGCGAGGTAGTGCGCGACTGCCTTAAGAGCTACTCGGTAGAGTCTCTCGACCAAGAGGCTTGTTTTGCCTCCGCCTATTCCGATGAGCCGGACTTTGAGGACGGCTGTATCCGTGCGATGGCCGAGCGTGCCGGCGTGGACTTTATTATCACGCGTGACCGCGCCGCTTTTGTGCGCTCGACCATCAAGACCTTCTCGCCTGCAGAGTTCATCCGTGCGTTTCCGATTCCGGAGGAGTAAAACCGCCACACCGGGGACTGTCCCCGGCGTTTGGCGAGCTTGTTGGGAGGCTCCTGGTCCAGTGACTGTTACAAAAAACGGCTATAGCAAATTTGTTGTACTTCGGTCTGAAGACTATGACTTCATGGTTCAGGAACAGGCTAAGGCTCGTCTGATGGCTCGTATAGCTGTGGCCGAGCGGGAGCGTGCTGCTGGCATGGCGCGTGATGCCTTTGAGGCTCTCGATGACCTTGAGGCAAAATATGGCCTATAACGTCAAGATTCTGCCTTCAGCCGAACGTTTTCTGGGCAGTTCTTATTTGGACGGGGCAACCGGCACCGTGATCTGCGTCACGTAGGTTGTGGGGTCGTCGCTGATGATGTCGTCGATAAGGGCGATTTCGCGTTGCCCCGCTACGCTGCCAACTTGTCAAAAGCCCCGCGTCGGTTGAGCACGGTAAACGCGACAACACAGATGACTGCCGACAGAATCGACCCGCACGGCGAAGCGATGCCCATGGGAAACAGCGTGTCGGAATAGGCGTTCGACAGCAGCCACGCGCCCGGCACGCGAATGAGCGCCACGGCCAGCACGTTGTGCGCAAAGCCGATGTAGCTCTTGCCATACGCAGCGAAAAAGCCGCTAAAGCAAATGTGGATGCCGGCAAAAATCGCGTCGAAAATATAGCTGCGCATATAGCCGGTGCCGGCCGCGACCACCGCAGAGTCCTTGGCAAAAAAGCCGATAAACGCCGGCGCCACCAGCCACATCAGCACCGTGATCAGGCAGCCGTACACCACCGAGATCGTCATGGCGTCTTTAAGCACCTGACATGCGCGGTCGCCCTTGCCCGCGCCGGCGTTTTGCGCCGTGAGCGCGCTGACGGTGGCACCCATGGAACTCGGCACAATGAACAAAAAGCTGATCATCTTCTCGACCAGGCCCACGGCGGCGGCGTCGACGAGCCCTCGGTGGTTGGCAATGACGGTGATGAACATAAACGCCACCTGGATGCAGCCGTCCTGCACGGCCACGGGCACGCCGATCTTAAGAATGCTGCCGAGCACCTCGGGCTGGGGGCGCAGGTCGCTGCGCTTAACGTGGATGTTCGTGCGGCGGCTCTTGAGCCACACGAGTGCGAGGGCAACGCTGGCCGTCTGGGCGGTTACCGTGCCGAGCGCCGCGCCCACGGGGCCGAGCCCCATGTGCCCGATAAACAGAAAATCGAGCGCGATGTTAATGATGCACGCCACGCCGATCACGTACATGGGCGAGCGCGAATCGCCCAGCCCGCGAAAGATGGCCGAAAGAATGTTGTATGCGGCGATAAACGGAATGCCGACAAAGCAGATACGCAGGTAGGCGGCGGTTCCTTCGACTGCCTCGGCCGGCGTGCCAATGAGCGCCACGATTTGCGGGCACAGTGCGAGCAGGATAGCGGCCAGCACCACCGAGACACCCATAAAGAGCGTGATGGTGTTGCCGATGGCGGTCTCGGCGCGGTCGAAGCGACGCGAGCCCACGGCGTGGCCGACGATGACCGTCGTTCCCATGGCCAGGCCCACGAGCGTCACGGTAATGATATAGAGCGTCTGCGCGCCATTGCCCACGGCGGTGATGCCGGCGGCGCCGCTAAACTGCCCCATCATGTACAGGTCAGCCATGCCGTAGAGCATCTGCAAAAAGTACGAGAGCATATAGGGCAGGGCAAAGACCGCGATGGTCTTGAGGACATTGCCGCGTGTGAGGTCGTGTTCCATGGGCGGGGCTTTCTGGCTGGGTTCGTTTAGCTACCAGTGTAGTGAAAACCCTGCAACGATTGTAGAGTCAAGGTTTATGTTGGCAGTGGGGCGAAATAAGTCGCGCGCACCATTATTCCGAGTGAATATGGACACACGTCACGAGAACTCGCCGCCGGCGCTAACCTTGCAGAAAACGATTTCGGAATACTTGACACCATTATTCGGCGCGCAATAATACGTGCGTTTGCGAACAACGTTTGATGGGGGTTGAACCTGCGTGCGCAATCTCAAAATACTGTTTTCCTATCTAGGGGCATACCGTCGCGATGCCATCCTCGGCGTGTTCTTTGTGTCGGTCGAGACGGTGCTCGAGCTGTTTATCCCGGTCATCATGGCCAACATCATCGATGTGGGCGTGCCTGCGGGTGATATCAACTACATGCTGCTGCAGGGCGCGTACATGTTGGTGTGCGCTGCGCTTTCGCTGGTACTGGGCTTGGGTTATGCCCGCACGTCCGCCCGCGTTGCCTCGGGCCTAGGCGCTAACCTGCGCGAGGCCGAGTACAAAAAGATTCAGACGCTCGCTTTTGGTAACCTGGACAACTACGACGCCAGCTCGCTCGTCACCCGCATGACCACGGACATCACCGTTATCCAAAATGCTGTGGGCAACGGCTTTCGCCCTATGGTGCGCGGCCCGGTGACGCTTATCGTCGGCCTTATCTACGCGCTGATGCTGTCGCGCCCGCTCGCCACCGTCTTTGCGATCATCTTGCCCGTGCTGGCAATCGTGCTGGGCGTCATCACCTATCGCGTGAGCCCGCTCTACCGCCAACTCCAGACCTCGATGGACCACCTCAACGGCGTGGTGCAAGAGGACCTTACCGCCGTGCGCGCCGTGAAGGCTTACGTGCGCGCCGAGCACGAGTGCGACAAGTTCGACACCGTCAATACCGAGCTCGCTGGCACGGCGACCAAGACCTTCGGCACCGCCGTGCTCAATCTGCCGGTGTTCCAACTCTCGATGTACGTGGCTGCGCTCTCGATTCTGTGGATTGGCGGCCGCATGATTATCGAAGGTCGCTTGGGCGTGGGCTCGCTCACGGGCTTTATGAGCTACGTGCTGCTGATCATGAACTCGCTCATGATGATTTCCAACGTGTTTTTGCTGCTCACGCGCGCTCTTACGAGTGTGGGCCGTATCGCAGAGGTGCTCGATGAGGAACCCTTTATCGCCAACCCTGTGGGAGACCTCGCGACTGCGGCACCAGCGGACGGCGGTATCGAGTTTCGCGACGTGTCGTTTAAATACCGCGCGGATGCAGTCGAGGATGTGCTCGAGCATATCGACCTTCGCATCGAGAGCGGCTCGACGGTGGGCATCCTCGGCGGCACGGGCTCGGGCAAGAGCTCACTTGTGCAGCTGATTGCGCGCCTGTACGACGCTACCGAGGGCGCCGTGCTTGTGGGCGGACGCGACGTGCGCGACTACGACCTCGCCGCCTTGCGCGACGCTGTGGGCATTGTGCTGCAAAAGAATGTGCTGTTCACGGGCACCGTGCGCGAGAACCTGCAGTGGGGCAATCCGCAGGCGTCGGACGATGAGCTCCTCGCGGCTTGCCGCGCGGCGTGCGTGGACGAGTTCCTTGATCGCATCGGCGGGCTGGACGGCGAGTTGGGCCAAGGCGGCGCCGGTGTCTCGGGTGGCCAGAAGCAACGTCTGTGCATCGCGCGCACGCTGCTCAAGCACCCGCGCGTGCTCATTTTTGATGACTCCACCAGCGCGGTCGATATGGCGACCGACGCTAAGATTCGCGAGCACATCGCTCGGATCCCCGATACGACCGTGCTCATCATCGCCCAGCGCATCGCGAGTGTCATGGATGCCGATCGCATTGTGGTATTGGACGACGGTCGTGTCCACGGCGTGGGCACGCACGAGGAACTGCTGGCGGGCGACAACATCTACCAGGAGATTTATGCCTCGCAGATGGAGTTTGCGGGGAACGCGGACGCCGGCGACGGCAGCGACGATGGTTGCGCGAATGATCCGTTTTCCTCCGTCGCATGCGGATCGCCCTTGGAAGGGGGTGAGCGTCATGCCTAAGACCGCAGCCCAAGCACGCCCGGCCGACCTCAAGCGCACCGTGTGCCGCCTGCTCTCCTACATGGGGCATGCCAAGTTCTCGTTGCTCGCGGTGGGCGTGCTCGCCTCCGTCGCCGCCATCGCGAGCCTCGCCGGCACCTACATGGTGCGCCCCATCGTTAACGGTTTGGCCACGGGCGGGGAGGAACTGCTTGCCAGGCAGGTCATCCTGACTGCGATCATCTACGCCGCGGGCGTGCTCTCGGCCCTGGGCTACTCACAGATCATGGTGCGTGCGGCCCAACGCGTGGTGTCCGATATTCGCCGCGACCTGTTCGCGCACATCCAGACGCTGCCGCTCAGTTATTTTGACAGCACGCGCTCGGGCGACATCATGAGTTTTTTCACCAACGACGTCGACACCGTCTCCGAGGCGCTCAACAACAGCTTTGCCAACGTGATTCAGGCCGCCATTCAGGTTGTGGGCACCACGGCCATGCTCATCATCCTTAACTGGCAGCTCACGATTATCACACTCGTGTGCGATGCGGCCATTGTGCTGTATGCGCGCTATTCGGGCGCGCGCTCTAAGCGCTTCTTTGCCGCCCAGCAGGCATCGCTTGGCGATCTGGACGGATATATCGAAGAAATGGTCTCGGGCCAAAAGGTCATCAAGGTCTTTAACCGTGAGGCGGCGAATGTCGCCGGCTTTGCCTGCCGCAACGACGAGCTTCGCCGCACCGGCACCGCCGCCGTGAGCTATGCCAACTCCATGGTGCCCATGACTGTCGTGATTGGCTACGTCAACTATGCCATCGTCGCCGTGGCGGGCGGCATGCTCTGCATCAAGGGGCTCGCCGACGTAGGTGCGCTCGCGAGCTACCTGGTCTTTGTGCGCCAGGCCGCCATGCCCATCAACCAGTTTACGCAGCTCGGCAACTTCTTGCTCAACGCGTTGGCCGGTGCCGAGCGCCTGTTTGCGGCTATGGACCTTGAGCCCGAGGTGGACGAGGGCTGCGTGGAGCTGGTGCAGACGGGCGATGCCGCGTGGGCGTGGAAAATTCCCGAGGGCCAGGGCGTGGGCGTCTACGGGCACCTGCATGACGTGGCAGCCGTTGATGAGTCGGGCCGCGCGGTGGCCGCCGACGGCACCGAGCTCACGTGCGGCTTGGTTCCGCTTGCCGGCGACGTGCGCTTCCATGCCGTGGACTTTTCCTACGTGCCGGGCGCCCGCGTGCTCACGGACCTCAACCTGTTTGCCAAGCCGGGGCAAAAGATTGCGTTTGTGGGCTCCACGGGCGCCGGCAAGACGACCATTACCAACCTCATCAACCGCTTCTACGAGGTCGATGACGGCGAGATCACGTACGACGGCATCGACGTCAAGCACATTGCCAAGGCCAGCCTGCGCGGGTCGCTCGGCATTGTGCTGCAGGACACGCACCTGTTTAGCGGCACCATTGCGCAGAACATCCGCTTTGGCAAGCTCGACGCGACCGACGAGGAGGTGCGCGCCGCTGCCGAGGCCACCTGCGCCGACTCGTTTATCCGCCGCCTGCCGCGGGGCTACGACACACCGGTCACGGCCGACGGCGCCAACCTGTCGCAGGGTCAGCGTCAGCTGCTCGCCATCGCGCGCGTGGCCGTCGCCGACCCACCGGTGCTCATCCTGGACGAGGCCACGAGTTCCATCGACACGCGTACCGAAAAGCTCATCGAGCGCGGTATGGACCGCATCATGCGCGGTCGCACCACGTTTATGATCGCGCACCGCCTGTCCACTGTCCGCGACGCCGACGCCATCATGGTCCTCGAACACGGCCGCATCATCGAGCGCGGCACGCACGAAGAGCTGCTCGCCCAGCACGGCGAGTACTGGCAGCTGGCGCATGGCTTAAAAGAGCTGGATTAACCCGTTCGAGCACGATGCTTTGACCCCTCCGTGCCCCTCACCTCGCCTCAAACCATCACAACATTCGACGTCTTTTGCCAAAATCGGGAAAAGCATTGAATGTTGTGATGGTTTTTCTGCCACTCGACCGGGTGGAATCGCTTTCTTGTGCACGAAGGTGTGCGGACCCGTGGGCAGGGGAATAAGGTTGGTTATCCGACTCTATTGGAGGGCTCATGGACCTGCCGATCGTCCTGTCCCATAAGACTGCCTGGCTGTACCACAACGTGGCGCGCCCGTCCGAGCCGCTCTCGCGAGCAAGCAGCCTATGCGATGAGGACTCGCTTGCCAACGAGGCGGAGCCGACCGCGAGCCTGCCCAAATTGGGACTCGATGCCAAGGGGCTGAGGGCTTCAGCGGCGGTCGGGATCGTTACCGACTATCTGGTTTCGCTCGGTATTCCACGAGAAGAGCTCGATCATATCGACACGCTCGTCAACTTCGATTTTGAGCGCTCGACGCCGGCTGGATTTAGGTGCCACGTGTTTGGAGCGCCGGTACCTCCAGGCCATCTTATCGAGGTGGCAGAGGGCCTTCTGGTGGTTGATGAGGCCATGTGCTTTGTCCAAGCGGGTTCGTGGATGAGCGAGCCCGAGCAGCTGGAATATGGCTACGAAATCTGCGCCCGATACCATTTGAATCATCTGTCGACAGGCGATTATGTCGAGATGGGGCAGAGGTATACCGTTGACGACTTGATTACTTATTGCAATGAGAACCGATCTCGTCAGGGGGCCATACGCGCGGCCGCCGTGCTCAAGCGCGTGCACGACGGCGCGCGGTCGCCCATGGAGACGGCCACCGCAATCATGGTTGTAGCAAAACGTTCCCAGGGAGGGCTGGGATACGCCAAGATCGAGCTCAACCATCGGGTCGATGTTCCCAATGAGTTCAAGTATCTCGCTAAGGCCGGGTATTTCGAGATCGACGTATATGCGCCTGCAAGCGGTACGGGGATTGAATACAACGGCTCGGACCATCTTGATAAACAGCGCAGCGCGTCGGATGCGGAGCGTATGACCGTACTGAGCGCGCTGGGCTTTAGGATGATCGTCCTCACCGGGACTCAGTTTGCCCATCAGCTGCAATTGCATCGGGCGATGAACGCTATCGCACTCGCTATGGGTCTCAAGTGCGACCGAAGCGAAGCGTTCCAGAAACGTCAAAACGACCTGCGAGAATTCGTGATTCGGCACTGGGACGGCGGCCTTTAGAGGCGCTTTGGTCCTTCTGCGGGGTGCCGTGGGCAGACAAACCATCACAACATTCGACGTTTTTCGCCAAAAACGGGAAAAGTATCGAATGTTGTGATGGTCTGTGCTGAGGATGGGTTTGGAAAGCCCGTTTTGCTCAAAGCGACCTGTCCTGTCGTACGGGTGTCGGCATGATTCTCTCGTGGGGTATTATGTTTTCCGAAGAATAAAACGCCGCGCGAGGGGAGGGCTGCGTGGACGGGCACGTGCAACATGACGGTTTTGGCCGCGATATCAACTACCTGCGCATTGCCGTTACCGACAAGTGCAATTTCCGCTGCATCTATTGCATGCCGGCCGATGGCGTGGCGCCCCGCGCGCACGACGAGCTGCTCAGCGCCGAGGAAATCGCCCGCTTTGTGCGCTTGGTGGCGGGGGAGGGCATTCGCCGCGTGCGTCTGACGGGCGGCGAGCCGCTGGTCAGCCGCCGTATTATTCCGCTCATTCGTGATATCCGCGCGATTCCGCAGATCGAGGACATCTCGCTCACCACCAACGGCGCCCTGCTGCCCAAGCTGGCGCCGCAGCTCAAAGAGGCGGGACTTAGCCGCGTTAACATCTCGCTCGACACGCTCGACCCTACGCTCTTTGGAAAGATCACGCGCCTGGGTCGACTCGAGCAGACCATGGCTGGCATCGACGCGGCGCTGGCTTGGGGCTTTGAGCCCGTTAAGGTCAACTGCGTTGTAGTGCGCCGGCTCAACCAGGATGTAGCGGCCCTCGCGCGGCTCACGCTCGACCGCCCCATCCACCTGCGCTTTATCGAATACATGCCCATCGGCGACGAGCACACGAGTTCGCATTGCGCTGTGGACCCGCATGCGCCCGCGCTCAATCCAGAGCTGTGGGACGCGAGCGATACCGTGCCGAGCGACGAGCTGCGGGCGCGCATCAATGCCGGGGCCGCCGCGACGGGACTTGGCGAGCTCGAGCCGCTCGACATCAACGACGCTCCTGCCGGCGCGGGTCCTGCGCGCTATTGGCACTTTCCGGGCGCGGCGGGAACGGTCGGCTTCATTAGCGCCATGTCCAACCATTTTTGCGCGAACTGCAACCGTCTGCGCTTGACGGCCGATGGCAACGTGCGTCCGTGCCTGTTCAGCGATGCCGAGTATTCGGTGCGTGAGGCGCTGCGCCGTGGTGATGATATGCAGGTACTTTCGATTTGGCGCGATGCCGTGGCCCACAAACCGCAGGAACACGCGATAATTGAGGGCACGCAACGATTTATGTCCCAAATCGGAGGATGATCATATGGCCAAGAGCAGGTACGCCGATGCCACCAAGGCCGCTCGCAGGGCCGCGATGTCTGCCCACAAAGTCACGGCTGCGGCGAATGCTGGCAACGCCGACGCGTCCGCGCAGCCGTCTGCCCGCGCTGTCGTCGAGCCCGCCCGTGACGCTCGCCGCGACGAGCTGACGCACGTGGACGCCAAGGGCGAGGTTCGCATGGTCGACGTGTCCGACAAGGCCGAGACCCATCGTATTGCCATCGCCGAGGGCACCATCCTCATGCATCCCGAGACGCAGGCCATGGTGCTGCAAGACCGCGCCAAAAAGGGCGACGTGCTCGCCTGTGCGCGCGTGGCGGGCATCATGGCCATCAAGCGCACGAGCGACATCATTCCCATGTGCCATCCGTTGCTCATTACCAAGAGCAAGTGCGACATTGCGCCCATCGCTGCGGCGGGGACGCCGGCCGAGGACGTGCCCGAGGGCTGGGCGCCGGCGCGCGCGGACGGGCAGGTTGGCTTTCACGTACTGGTCACGGCGGGCGTGACGGGCAAGACGGGTATTGAGATGGAGGCGTTGACCGGCGCGAGTGCTGCGTGTCTGACCATCTATGACATGTGCAAGGCCGTCGATCGCGGCATGGAGATCGTCGACGTGCGCCTGCTGCACAAGGAGGGCGGCCGCTCGGGCGTGTGGGATCGCGCAGAGCGCCAGGCCGCCGCTGCCGACGGCGCCGCGCCCGCGGGCGCACCCGTCGCCGTTGCGCCCGCAGCTCCCACTCCGGCTGTCCCCGCGATCGCGTTTATCGGCTACCAAAACTCGGGCAAGACCACACTTGTCGAGAAGGTTATCGCCGAGCTCACCCGCCGCGGCCTGCGCGTGGGTTCGCTCAAGCATCATGGGCATCACGGCTTTGATATCGACGTGCCCGCTAAGGACACCTGGCGCCATCACCAGGCCGGATCCAAACACGTGGGCCTCATCTGCGCCACGCGCTGGGCGGAGTACGCCGACACGCGCGAGGAGGACGAGATGCCCGCGCGCGAACTGCTGTCGCGCTACAACGATGTCGACGTGGTGATCATCGAGGGCTACAAGACCGAGGGCTTCGACAACATCGTGGTCGCGCGCTCCGGTGTCGACCGTCTGCGCGGCAAGAGCTCGCTCGACCTGGTCGACGGTCACACGCTGGCCCTTGCCTGCAACGAGGCCCTGGCACGCCAGGCCTTCGACGCCGGCTTTGCGACCCGAGCCATCAACATCAACGACGCCCGAGCCATCTGCGACCTCATCCAAGACCACCTTCAGGCTTGACGCTGCGCCGGCCCCAAGCACCCCATCTCGCCCCTCAAGCCGTCGCTCGCGTACCAAAGTACGCGTCGCTCCTCTTTCGGGGCGACCTGGGGCACTTGGAACCGGCTCGCTGCGCTGCCATAACATGCCAAAAAGGGACAGGTTTCTTTTGGCAGGTTTTATCTGGGCAAATGCCATTTCCACCACAAAGGGGCCAGGCACCTTTGTGGTGGTTTTTGTTTAAGTAGATGTGTGGGACATGCCTTACAATCTACCAAGTAGTTCATGACGGGCGAAAAACGGAGAGAAGGGGTTTGATGCGTCCTTAATGTTTCATGCGGATAGATTGATTTGACAGACGGTGGCGAATGCCCGCCGTCCGCATTCGTATGAAACAAGGAGTCTCCATGCTCGTCTCTCTTTTCTCAAAGCCTCAACCATCGCTGTCCGTGCAGGCCAAGCGCCTGGTGGCGATGCGCTTTCTCATCTACACCGGTTTTCAGACCAGTTATTTTATCGGCGTCATCGGAACGCTCACCTATGCAGACGATGCCTCGGTCGTGGCGACATCGCTGGCCGTTCTGTTTATGAACGTATTCGTGATCCTGGGATCCTTTGCGGGCGGCGCGGCGCTCGACGCCTGGGGCCCGCGCCGTCATTTCTTGCTGAGCATCGTGGGCACGCTGGCAACCGGCGCGGCAATCCTCGCCTTTGGCAGCGCGACCGGAACAGTCCTTGCCGGCGCGGTGCTCCTGGGCTTCGTGATGGGGTTCGCCCAGCCCATCGCCACGTCCTACCCGGCATATCTCACCGACGATCCCGCCGAGCTCAAAGACATCAACTCCGCCATAACCATGTTCTCCAACGTGAGCATTATCGTCGGCCCCACACTGGGCGGCTTTGTCGTGGCGGCTACATCGTCACGCGCGGTGTTCGTGCTCATGATGATTTTTACCGTACTGGCGTTCATTGCCGGCTGGGGCTTTAGGCAAAGTGCAGGCCAGGCCGCCACACACGAAGGCAAACCCGCGATCGGCGACATCACATCGGATAAGGCCAGCCAAAGCTCCAACCCCAGCACGTTCGCCCGCGTCACCTTCGCGACCAGCATCAAGACGGTCTTCACCAACAGTATCCTCGCCCTGCTGTTCTGCATCATCTTCCTCTCGAACTTTGGCTACGGTGCCTTCGATCCACTGGAGTCGTTCTTCTACCGCGATGTCCTGCACGTCGGTGTCGAATGGATGGGCTGGCTCTCGTCGGCTAGCGGTGTGGGCGCGGTGCTGGGCGCCGTGGTCGCGCTCCGCTTGCCGCCGCGCTTCGTCAGCCTCAAAACGCTGCTCGTGGCACTCATGTCCGTGGGCGTGGGAAGTCTGATTTATGTGGGGACACCATACGTGGGCGTGGCCCTTATCGGCCAGATTGTCCTGGGCGTGGCCTGGGGCGTCGTCAACCCGCTCCACAACACCATCGTGCAAACGACGGCTCCGCTCGAGCAACTCGGTCGCGTCAACTCGGTCATGGGCTTTGGCAACATGTTCGCCGGCGTGGCCCCGCTGGCGATTGCCCCCTGGCTGGCGGCGACGTTTGGTGTGCAGCAGACGCTCATCGGGGCGGGCATGGTCGTGACGGCGGTTCCCGTGGCGTTGCTGCTGTTTGGCCGCCGGCATTTTGATCGTGCCGCAAGGCAGTAAAACCATCACAACATTCGATGAAAATCGCGATTTTGCCGAAGTACGTCGAATATTGTGATGGTTTGCGTACCGGCCATGCCATCCTGCGGGTCCGGCCACCACAAAGGGGCAGGCACCTTTGTGGTGGTTTTTGCTTTGAGGGGCCGCGCCTGTGCCTTGGTATACCATGGACACCATTTCCGACCACATTCAGCACCGCCGCACAACCCAGAAAGGCCCCCATGGACACCACCTTTAGCCACATCAAAGCCGTGTTCTGCGATATCGACGGCACACTGCTCACGAGCCAGCACACGGTGTCCCCGCGCACCGTGGCGGCGATCCGCGCCCTGCGCGAGCGCGGCGTGCTCTTTGGCCTGTGCGCCGGGCGCGACGCCCACGCGACCGAGGCCATGTACAAGCTCTGGGGCATCGAAGGCCTGGTAGACGTGATGGTGGGCTGCGGTGGTGCCGAGGTCATCGACCGTGCGCACGGCATCAACGAGCTGAGCTACCCGCTGCCGGGCGAGACCATCGCGCGTATCTGCGAGCACATGGCAGGCCTGCCGGCAACGCCCGTCTGCCCCCGAGACGGCGTGTTCTACGTACCCGAGAGCAACGCGTGCGTCGAGCACCTGTCGCGCGTCGACGGTGTGCCCTACCAGGTGGTCGATTTTGCCGAGTTTTTGCGCGAGCCGCAGCCCAAGGTGATGTTTACTATGGCGCCCGAGGTAATGCCGCGGGTGATTGAGCGGGCGTCGACGTTTGCCGATGACACTGTTAAGGCGGCGGCTCTGCAAACCACGCAGCGGCTCTACGAGTTCATGGATCCGCGCGTGTCCAAGACGCGCGGCCTTGTGCGCGTGGCGGAGCTCAACGACATGGAGCTCCAGAATATCTGCGTGTTTGGCGATGCCGATAACGACACCTGCATGGTGGCCGACGCCGGCGTGGGCGTGGCCATGGCAAATGGCAGCGATGCTACCCGTGCCGCCGCCGACTTTGTAACCGCCAGCAACGACAAAGACGGCATCGCGATCTTTATCGAGGAACATCTGCTGTAGCGCTGGTGGAGAGAGACCGCAAAAGGGGACAGGCTCCTTTTGCGGTGGCCTCAGGCGATTTGGGCGAATTGATGCCTAAAATCTGCGCGAAAATTCAAATTTAGTTGTCTGAACATCATGCTTCTAACCACCGATGGGTTAAAGATATTCTCATCAGTTTGGTAGGATATTCCTCCCGGTTAATGACCTATTGCTCACAGTCGATTTTCGACCGTTCACAGGATGTTTGCTCTTGAGCAAAATGTTGCGCAAATAAATAAAATGCTATTAAAAAACTGATAACTAACTTAATTACCAGTAGAAACAAAAAATAGATAGCGAATAAACGAAGGAAAATCTGAGTAAATGTCAAGAGAATTGAGAACTTGCTACAAAACTTTCGGTTTTTGTTGCTCGGATGTCTAAACAATCGTTATAATATGCAGTCTAAGCGTGTGCAATTTCAGGTTGCGCAGATGCGTTTGATAGTGAAAGAGCAAGATCGCAGTCTCTTGGGGAGGAGACATCGATGAAAGCGAATTCAGAAAAAATTAAGCAGAGTAATAAAGCGACGCGCCGTGTACTGGCAGGCGTTTTGTGCGGAGCCTCCGTTTTGAGCCTGGTGCTGTCGCTCGTCATGCCTCCGATCTCGCAGGCCATTGCCAACGATGTCCAGACGGTTCCTACCGAGAAGACTGTGACGGAGGATTCCTCAACTGAGTCTACTGATGTAGAAAACACCAACAACGGGGATACCGAAAACCAGAATAGTGACGACGTCGAGGGCGGCGAGACCAATCCTACAAATGACGTTGAGCAGAATCAGGCTGAGGATCAGCTTGAGGACGAGCAACGGGGTGAAGATGGCGAGTCGTCGGATGGCAATGCTGTAATGGCGGTCGCGGAAGGCGGACAGACCGAAGCGGCATCCGGTGGGATAGATAGCGCGGATACGCTGAAAACTAAGCTGGAGAGCGCGAGCGGCACTGCCAACTTTGAGCTTACGAAAGATATTGATACCAAAACGACAATTCAGCTCGGCCAAGACGGTAGCAATATCACGCTGGATCTAAAAGGCCATAAGATTAAGCATACGAGTCAAAGAGATCCTTTGTTCAATATCACCGGTGGCGCGACACTTATAATTAAGGATACTGATCCTAAGAAACCGAGTGAAAGTGTCGACGACGGCAAGCAGCTAAATGATCAGGATCAGACTTTAGATCGCAACAATTATGGTAGAGAAGCAGAGTTGGTTTACGACACCGATGGCATTCCGTCTAGCCTTACCTACTACGTGACCGAATCGTCCCCGAGTAAAAAAGACACAACCAAGACAACCGAGATGCTTTTCAAACATAGCGTCGAGATTAAAGGTGCCATCGTGGCGTGCGATGGCTCTGACGGACTGAGGCTCATTAATCTCTACGCAACTAACAGCAAGGGTGGTACGTTCAAGCTCGAGAGTGGCGTGATTACGCAACAGGAAAATACGCAACAGAAACAATGCAGGGTCGACAGTTTGGTTTATGCCGAGAATGGCTCTACCGTCAACATGAGCGGCGGCTATGTGTGTGGTGCTTTCGGCTCGCATGCGGGCGGCGGAATTGAAATATGCAACAATTCGAGCCTCGACGTTTCCGGTGGCGTAATTGCCGGCAACAGCGCTTATAGTGGCGGTGGTGTGTCTGCCAACGCTTCCACGGTCACCATAACTAATGGCGTAATCTCCGGCAACAGCACGCTTGATTCTGTTGGCTTTGGTGGCGGCATCATGGCCGAATATGGCGGCAGCGTTACTGTTTTCGGCGGTTACATTACGAACAATCGCTATGCCAAATTCTGCGGTAAAGATGGCGATGGTTGTCATGGCGGCGCTGGGCTTGCCGCCATAAAGGGCGCCGATGTCGCCATTTATGGCGGCCAGATTACTGGCAACTATTCCGATGAAGCTGGCGGCGGCGTTTACGTTACCAATATTGATCAACAAGATATGGCATGGCTCAAAGTTACGGGATGAATTATTGCCTCTAACGTGAGCTACCGATCTGAAGGTGCCGGCATCCGAGTGGGCCAGAAGGTTGACGCGTTTATTAACGGCCCTAAAGAAAGTAACGGCACTAAAAAAAGTATAGTCTACATCACTAACAATCACTGCATGTCTCGCTATGACTGGGGTGGCGGCGGCATCTTTGTTCAGGGTGATTCGAAAAACGCGACTAACGCAGGCAGGCTGTTTGTATACAACTCGTATATAAGCAGCAATATCGCTGGCGGCTATGGTGGCGGCGTTGCGGTCTGCCCATCGGGTAAGACCTTGGTAACGAACACTGAAGGCACGGCTATCTTTGGCAATTCGTCTGCCGGTGCTGATTATCATGACAAAAAATATCCTGATCCTGCTTACGACAAAGAGCACAATTCCGGCAATGACAAAGCGCCCCATCTTTCTAAAGGCGGCGACGGTAAGAATCAAGACTATACCGCCTATTTGGAACAGGTTTTTCGTGACAATGGTCATGCCGATTTCTTCCTCGCAGCGCATGATAACAATAAGCCGATTGCAGTTGTGACTGGTAAGATGCTTGGCGGTGGAGACGCCCGGTACTCGGGAAGCATCGAACTTAAAAAAGCCATCACCATTCCCGCCAACGGTGCTGTTGGGGTAGAAAATAGCATCGGCCTGACCTCGGGTGTTATTGCCGAGGATGAGGCGGCGATTGATGCGCGGAATCATGCGCAGAATGAAGCGACAACTTTCATCACGGGCAACTATTCCTGGGACCATGGTGGCGGCATCATGTCGAATGGCGACTTGTACCTAGGCGTGCCTGCGGATGCGTACGTCTACCCGAGCCTTAAGCTGAAGGCGACCAAGGAGTTGGCCGGCCGTACGCTCGGAGATGGGGATTTCAAGTTTACGGTTTATCGCAAGAACTCGGATACTGCGAAGGCGCCTTCTTGGAAGAATGATAAATTCGACAAAGGTGGCTGCGAGCTTGTCAAATCTGCCCAAAATAGCGCTGACGGCCACATCGCCTTTGACCTTAGCGACAAGCTCGAGCTGCTTCTTAACGACAAACAGCTTGGCGAGCAGTTATTAGCGAAAGGTGCTGTCGAAATTACATACTACTTGGTCGAAGATGGGGGCAATAAGCCTGGTGTTCATTACGATCGTGCTGTATACGAGATTAAGGTGAGAGTCAAATACAACAAGACTGTACTTATGTCTGTTCCGATACAGGGAAATTCGAATTCGACTAGAGAGCTTAATGTCCATAACTACACGATTGATAGCGTGCACGTGACTAAGCATGATGAGGGTTCAGCTAAAGATCTGGGCACTGTGCCACCAGGTACTGACGGCTATTATTCAATCGTCGACTCCAGCAGCGCAACCTCCACCAATAAGGCAACCTTCACCAACACGTACGACCCTGAGGTTTCCTGGACTCCTAGGGCGACTAAGGTCGTTGAGGGTGGCGAGATGAAGGAGTTTACACTTCAGCTTGCGAAAGACAGCGAATTTAAAAACATCATCGGTACCGCCGTGACCTCTGGTTCTGAGAAGACGCAGACGCTTCCGTTCATGGACGAAAACAATGAAAAGATTGAGCTCAAGTACTCGCTCTCTGATATCAGGAATAATCCCGGCGACCCGGGTGGCCCTTTCAAGACCTTTACGTACTATGTGCGCGAGAAAACCGACGGTCCGCAGTTCTCACACTACACGTACGACCAGTCGGTCTATCAGTTCACGGTTGAGCCAACGTATGACACCGAAAAAGGAGAGATCAACTGTAGGGTGACCTATAAGAAGGGAACCGTTGACTCCGCAGGCAATTGGGCAGCAGACCCCAAAGCCGAAAAACGGACGTTCATCGACACCTTCGCCCCCAACTCCACCGACACCTCCATCCCCACCTTCACCAACACCTACTCCACCTCTTTGCCCCTTTCTGGTATGTCGGGCGTCACTCTGACGTACATTGCCGGCGCGGCGGTGCTTTGCGCTGCTGCGGCCTGGATGCACATTCGTCGCAAGGCGAATGCGAAGGGAGGCGAGCGTCGTGAATAAGAAAGTTTGCTCCTTCCCGATCTTGTTTGCGCTGCTTGCCCTCCTGATCGGCACCTGCGCGGTTGTGTTCCCCGCTTCCGCGCAGGCCGCGCCGACCTCGACCGGTTCCATCACGGTGAGCGGCACCGTGGCGAGCCGCTACGACGCCTACCAGATCTTTAGCGCCAACGTCGTCGACGGCGACAGCGACGCCAAGATCGCCACCGACCTTGCCTGGGCAAGCGACGCCGTGCGCGACGCCGCGCTGCCTGTGCTGCACAGCGCTGGCATGCCCAATTCCCAGACCACCGCGCAGGAAGCTGCCGAGTGGCTCAACACCGATTCCCACCTTACGAGCGCGCTGAGCGCACAGCTCGCTCGTTCCCTCCAGAGCTCTGGCGCCGTGCCCGTGGCCCTTAAGGCGGGCACAGCGGCCGAACTGTCCTGCGGCTACTGGCTCATCGTCGCCGACGACAATGCCTTCGCCCAGGGCGAAGCCGGCACCGCGCCGATCATGGCCCTGGTGGGCGGCGGCGCCGTTACCGTCAAGCTCAAGGCGGCGACCCCCAAGGTCGCCAAGCATGTGCTGGAGGACAGCACCGACGCCTGGCAGAAGGCTGCCGACGCCACGGTCGCCGACGACCTGTACTGGCGCCTCTCGGCCACGGTCCCGGCGGGCCTCGCGGCCTACGACACCTATACGGTGCGGTTCGTCGACACCATGAGCGCGGGGCTCGACCCCTCCAAGGTGGCCGCGAGCATGCGCGTGTACGCGGCGGCGGGCGCGGACGGAGGCTTTGACGCCGTCTCGGCCGGCAGGGACGGCCGCGCCGGCACCGAGCCCGCGAAGGGCTGGACCGATATCACGGCCCAGTGCGCCACCAAGGTAGCGGCCGACGGCAAGACCTTCACCGTGCGCACCGGCGACCTCATCGCCGCGCTCGGCGGGGCCGACGCCTTTACCGCGGGCGCCCGCGTGGTCGCCGTGTACAATGCGCCGCTCACCAGCGCATGCAACCACGGCATCGCGAAGGGCAACCCCAACGAGGTCTACCTGCGCTACCCGCGCTCTCCCTTTGCCGACCAGTCCGGCGACGCCGGCTTCACCCGCACGCCGAGCGACGATGCGTGCGCCTACACCTGGGATCTCGCGCTCACCAAGCGCGGCAGCGACGGCGACAAGCCGCTTGCCGGGGCGGTCCTGAGCATCGCCGACGACCGCGGTCGCACGCTGGCGGCCGACGGCACGTGGGATGCGGAGGGCAAGGCCACCGTCACCACGGGCGAGGACGGCCGCGTGACCGTCTCGGGCGTGGACTCGGGCAAGCTGGAGGTCCGCGAGATCAAGGCGCCCAAGGGCTACGCCGCCTTCGAGGGCACGCGCTCCGTGACGGTCAAGGCCGAGGGCCTGGACGTCGACCAGGTGGCCGCCGCCAAGCCCAAGCTCACCATCACGGCCGAGTCGCCCCTGCGCGCCGACAGCGCGGACGGGTCGACGGGCAGCCTGGAGGCGTCGCTCATCAACACGCCCACCGGCACACCCCCTAGCATTACCACCGGAGGCTTTATGCCCTCGACTGGCGATATGGCAATGTACGCCGCGGCCGCCGCAGCGGTCGCCGGAGTCGCGCTCATCGTGGTCGCGCTCCTGGTCAAGCGGGGAGGTGGCAGCCATAAAGAGTAGCTGGCAGCCCCACAGAGAGCGGGGCGAGACGTAGCGAAGTAGATGCTAAGACACAGACAGATGATGACCGATCAAATGAGAACCAACCGGAAAACGGAGGAAAAGAAGATGAGCTTGAGCAAGAACATCGCACGCCTGGCAGTAACCGCCGGCCTCACGGCGGCGTTGAGCTTCGGCGGTGTGATGGCCCCGGTGACCATGGCGTTTGCTGAGGGTACGCCTGTGGCTACGACGATTGGCAATGTGACGATCAAAGATGACGACTACGCGGGTACGACCTTTAAGGGCATCAAGATTTTCTCCGCTACGGTTACGCAGGATCAGACAAACACCAATGTTTGGGACTCTACCGATGAGAAGACGCTGTCCGATATTAAGTGGGCATCGGATGAAGTGAGGGATGCCGTGACCGGGGAATTTAACTCGGACACGACGGACTCTTCTAAACCGGCCAACATCAATGATGCTGCCGCCTGGGCGAAGTGGATTAAGACTAAGACCGATGATGAGTATAAGGCTGGCACCAACCAGACTACCAATCTGAATACGGGGACGACGCTCGATAGGATCTCCAAGGCGCTTGAAAGTGAGAGATGGACTGATGCGACGAGCGGTACGGGAACATTCGATGGTATTGCTGCTGGCTATTGGCTCTTTGAAACGAAGTTGGTCAGTAATACTACCGGAGCAGATGGTAACGATGACGCTTACACCTCGCCGATCTTCGCTGTCGTCGGTGGCGAAGATGTAAATGTGAAGCCGAAAAAAGATGTCCCCAACGTGACCAAGGCGGTCAAGGACGACAACAACGGCAGTTTTGTGACAGATAGGAACAAGGACGTTTTCGAGGCGCCCAATAGGGTTGCGGACTCTGCATCCGATCAGCTGGTTGAGTATCAGCTTGCAGGTACCGTGGCCAGCAATATCAATACTTATAATGAGTACAGCTATACCTTCACCGATGACCTGCCTTCTACGATGGTGCCCGAGCTCGTTAATGATAAGCCCGTTGTTAAGGTAAAGATTGGCGACAAAACGGTTGAGCCGAAATACTATGATGCACAGTACAACACTGCCAAGAACGAGCTTGTTGTTTCTTTTGGCAACCTTAAGAAAGAAATTAAATCCGACAAGGATGAGGTTATTACCGTTAGCGGTAGCTCCAAAATCTATGTGAACTATAAGGCGAAGCTCGACCCTACTAAAGTTAAGGCCGATATGCTCGGTAAAGGCCAGAAGAACACCGTTACTCTGACCTATTCCAATAACCCTCACTCTACCGAAACGGGCACAACAGTCGTACATCCCGCTTATGATTACACCTACGGCATTGACGTCACCAAGGTTGGTGATGAAGAAACCCCTAAGAAGCTCTCTGGTGTTGTGTTTAAGCTGCAGGAGAAGAACGGCGGCACTGTCGAGGACGAGTACATTGATGCTAACGGAGTAAAGCAGGCGAACGCCGAGAATGCCAAGCTCACCACGACCGTGGACGGCAAGATTAGCGTCATCGGTCTCGATGAGGGCACTTACGTCCTCACGGAGGTCACGCCCGCGCCTGGCTACGATAACTCTCACGGCAACAAGGGCATCACGTTCACCATTACGCGTGGTACGCTTTCCGAGAGCGACGCCACCGTGGTAAATCCTGCGGTTGCGGTAACTGACGGAGACAATACGGGCCTCGTTAAAGCCGAAAACTCCACTGACGGCATGGTGCACCTCACCGTTACCGATAAGAAGGGCTCCGGCCTCCCGCTCACCGGCCTTAACGGTGTGACCTTCACTTGGATCGCTGGCGGCGCGGTGCTCGTCATCGGCGTGGCGCACCTCATCCGCAGCCGTAAGCAGGCTGAGGAGTCCGAGCAGGAGTAACGCTCGCTCACCCATCCCTTTGGCAGGTGGGATGTGATGGCCATGAGACTTGCGGACACTTTTCTCGTCCATCCACGGTCTTGCTTTGCCATGCTCTTTTCGGGGCAGATTCCGCACTGGAGTCTGCCCCGTTTTTTTGGATAACGCAGCCAGCCTCCATCGTCCGATGAATCAAGCGTATGAATATCGAACAGATGTTTGCAATTATTGCGTTTACCAGCTGTGGGTGCATACACTCGCAGTAAAATATCCTTGCGACGCATTCCGTGCGCGGGCGGCCGACGACTCGATCGGAGGTCACCATATGCTGAAATTCCTTAACGCGCTCGCCGCCCTCGCGGCGGTGGGCTCGTTCGTCATCGCGTTTCTTGACTCGTATGAGGTTCGGTTTAAGGTCCGTAGGCGCACGCGCGGTGCGGACGGTAGAAGACATTTGCGCCGCAACAAGCGCAAATAAGAATGCCCGGGGTTCGGAGCCCGGGCATTTAACAACGTCGGAAACTGGTCGCCCGCGCTCCTAAGTACTTACGCGGGGTGCGTCGTTTCCTGTAGTTATTGTATCCCGAATCGCCCCGCCGATTCGGGACATTTTGAAAACGCAAACACGTCGGGCAAACGCGGACAATGCGGCCAAGCTCCTCTGGACGGGGAACCGTGTTTGTAACTATCGAACAAATGTTTGTCAAAATCGCGTTTACCAGGCGTGGGTGCATACACTCGCAGTAAAATACCCTTGCGACGCATCCCGTGCGTGGGCGGCCGACGACTCGATCGGAGGTCACCATATGCTGAAATTCCTTAACGCGCTCGCCGCCCTCGCGGCGGTGGGCTCGTTCGTCATCGCGTTTCTTGACTCGTATGAGGTTCGGTTTAAGGTCCGTAGGCGCACGCGCGGTGCGGACGGTGGACGGCATTTGCGTCGAAAGCGCAAATAAGAATGCCCGGGGGTCGGATCCCGGGCATTTAACAAAAGCTGAAAACTAGGCCGCCCGCGCTCTCGTACACTTACGCGGGGTGCGTCGTTTTCTATTGACATTGTATCCCGAATCGCTCAGCCGATTCGGGACATTTTGAAAACTCAAATGCGGGCCCATACTCGCACTGCGCAATGCTGCCAAGCTGCGTTGTCCGGCGCGGAAGCACGCTAATCGGCTATTATTTGTTTAGACAACTTGAGTTGTAGAGGAGTGACCGGCGATGGTGCAGGGCGCCAAACATATGAAGAGCAATAACGCCGCGGACAACGGCGGCTCAAACCCCCAGCCCAAACCTCAACCAAAACCCAAGCGCCGCCGCAAGCGGCTGCCGCGCTGGGCTGACCGCCTCATCACCATCGTCATCATCCTTATTGGCGTGGGCCTTATGACCTGGCCGTGGATCTTGGGCCGGCTCGAGGCCTCGGGCGTGTTCAACCAGATCAGCACCGTGTCCAGCACCGTGGACGCGCTGTCTGCCGAGGAGCGCGAGCGCATCCTGCTCCAGGCGCGCTCCTTTAACGAGCAACTGGCGGGCGAGGCCACCGAGCTCCCCGCCGACCAGATCGAGCCCTATGCCCAGCAGCTCATCTTTGACCGCGACCCCATGATGAGCTGGGTCGAGATCCCCTCCATCGACGTGAGCATGCCCATCTACCACGGCACGAGCGAGGAAGTCCTCATGGCGGGCGTCGGCCACCTGGAGGGCACGAGCCTGCCGGTGGGCGGCACCTCGACGCATTGCGTGCTCACCGCGCACTCGGGCATGCGCAACTTGAGCATGTTCGACGACATCCACTCGCTGGAGCCCGGCGACCTGGTGCTGCTGCACACCATGAATAAGACGCTCGCCTACAAGATGGTGGACTCCGAGGTGGTGCTGCCCGAGGAGATGGAGTCGCTGACCATCGAGCCCGGCGCCGACAAAGTGACGCTCGTCACCTGCACGCCCTACGGCGTGAACGACCATCGTCTGCTGGTGCATTGCGTGCGCACCAAGTACAACAAGAAGGACGTCGACAAGCAAAAGTCGCTGGCCGGCCGCCACTGGGGCAAGCGCGAGTTTGCCGTGCTCATCGTGGTCGTGGCCATTGTGCTGTTGCTGCTGGACATCGTGATCCACGCGATCCGCAAGCGCCGCAAGGTCAAGGCCTCGGCATAGGACATTCTCCAGAACCACCACAATGGGGACAGGCACCTTTGTGGTGGTCGGGGCTTCCAAACCATCACAACATTCGATGAAAATCGCGATTTTGGCGAAAAGCGCCGAATGTTGTGATGCTTTTCGCTGTGGGCGAGACGGTTTTCGTTGTGGGCGAGACGGTTTTCGCTATGGACGGCGCGGTTTCGCTGCAGAACCGCCGGCCCGACGCCTGCCAGCCCGCCGCCCTCGTTACGTTTTCGCTGCATTTGGGTAAAGCACCTGCTCCAAGCGGCGTTGCCCTGTATACTAGAGCAGTTTAACTGTTATGCGGAAGGGAGCGCCTATGGCACTCAGCGAGAAAGACGTGCGCGGCATCGCCGAGTACGCAAAGATCGCACTGACCGATGACGAGCTCGCCCAGATGACGTCCTACATGAACGACGCCGTCCAGATGCTCGAGCCCGTCTTGCAATATGACTTGCCCGACGTGGAGCCCACATTCCATCCTATCGGAAGCCTGTCCAACGTGATGGGCGATGATCTGCGCGAGCCCGAGCGCGATCTGCCGCTCGACGTCGCGCTGGAAAACGCCGGCAGCGCGCGCGACCGCTACTTCCGCGTGCCGTCCATTTTGGGAGAGGGGGAGAGCGAGTAATGGCGCTAAGCTTCGATTCCCTTACCGCCGCCCAGATCGCCGCGGGCGTTTCTGCCGGCGACTTTACCGCTACCGAGGTGGCCCAGGCCTCCCTTGCCGCCATCGAGGCGCGCGAGGGCGGGGTCCAGGCATTCCTGCAGGTGGCGCCCGAGCTTGCGCTCGAGGCCGCTGCGCGCGTGGATGCCGACCGTGCCGCAGGCAAGCCGCTGCCCCCGCTCGCGGGCGTGCCGCTGGCCATCAAGGACAACATGAACCTTGTGGGCACGCGCACCACCTGCGCTTCTCGCATGCTCGAGAACTACCAGAGCGTCTACACCGCCACCTGCGTCCAGCGTATGCTCGATGCCGGCTGCCTGCCCATGGGCAAGGCAAACATGGACGAGTTTGCCTTTGGCAGCTCCACCGAGAGCTCGGCGTTCCACCGCACCAACAACCCCTGGGATACCGAGCGCGTGCCCGGCGGCTCCTCGGGCGGCTCCGCTGCAGCCGTCGCCGCGGGCGAGGTCGCGCTGTCGCTGGGCTCGGACACCGGCGGCTCCATTCGCCAGCCGGCGTCGCTGTGCGGCGTGGTGGGCTTTAAGCCCACGTATGGCGCCGTGAGCCGTTACGGCGTGGTTGCCTTTGGCTCGTCGCTCGACCAGGTGGGCCCCTTTGGCCGCACGGTCGAGGATGTCGCGCTGGCCATGAACGCGCTTACCGGCGCGGGCCACGATCCGTACGACTGCACCAGCCAGGATTGCGCTGTCGACTTTACCGAGCATCTCAACGACAGCATCGAGGGTAAGCGCGTGGGCATCATCCCCGCGTTTATGGAGACCGAGGGCCTGACGCCCGAGGTCAAGGTCGCTGTTCAGCGCGCCGCCCAGGAGCTGCAGAACCAGGGCGCCGAGCTGGTCGAGGTCGACCTGCCGCACCTGGACGCCGCCATCGCCGCCTACTACGTCATCGGCCCGGCCGAGGCGTTCTCCAACCTGGCCCGCTTCGATGGCATTCGCTACGGCTATCAGGAGGAGGGCTGCGCCAACCTGTCCGACCAGAGTTCGCTTTCGCGCGCCCACGGCTTTGGTGCCGAGGCCAAGCGCCGTCAGATGCTCGGCGCCTACCTGCTGAGCTCGGGCGTGTACGACAAGTATTATTACGCCGCGCAGAAGGCCCGCACGCTCATCACGCAGGACTACGACGCTGCGTATGCCAAGGTGGACACCATCCTCATGCCCGCCTCGCCGCGCACGGCCTTTAAGTTTGGCGAGATCAGCGACCCCACGCAGATGTACCTCTCCGACCTGTACACCATCTCGCTCAACATTTGCGGCAACGGTGGCATCTCGGTGCCGCTGGGCTTGGGTGAGGATACTCAACTGCCCGTTTCTGCCCAGCTGGTGGGACCTGCCTTTAAGGACCGTCAGCTGCTCACGTTTGCCCGCGCCCTGGAGCGCGGCTTTGCCGATGCCGCCACGGGTGCGCCCGCGCTTTCCGTCGCGCCCGATTTTGCCGGGAAGGGAGGCGAGCTGTAATGAAGGAACTTTCCGAGGTCCTGCAGGATTGGGAGGCCGTGATCGGCCTGGAGATCCATACCGAGCTCACCGCACTCGATACCAAGATGTTCTGCAACTGCAAGCTCAGCCACGATGACGAGCCCAACGCCAACGTGTGCCCGGTGTGTCTGGGTCTGCCCGGCGCCCTGCCGGTGCCTAACAAGAAGGCAATCGAGAGCATCGTCAAGGCCGGTCTCGCCACCAATTGCGAGATCCAGCGCCACTCGATGTTCTACCGCAAGCACTACTTCTATCCCGATATGGCCAAGAACTTTCAGACCACGCAGGGCCCGGTCGCCTTTGCCATGTACGGTCACCTGGATTTGGACGTGACCGGTCGCGGTGCCGCCGAGCGCCCCGACTGCGCGTTTGGCGAGGCCGAGGCCCAGAGCCTGGCGAGCGCCTCGGCCAACGCCGAGGGTCTGTCCACGTCCATGACGTCGACCATGCGCGAGGGCAACCAGCGTGCCGGTCACCTGGCCAGCTACGATGCTTCTAACTTGCAGATGCCCGAGCGCCGCGAGGACGGTTCCTACACGGTACCCATTCGCATTCTGCGCATCCACATGGAGGAGGACGCCGCCAAGATGGTCCACGTGGGCGGCGCCGAGGGCCGCATTACCGCCGCGGCCGAGTCGCTCGTCGACTACAACCGCTGCGGCACGCCTTTGATTGAGCTCGTGACAGAGCCCGACTTGCGCACGCCCGAGGAGGCCCGCCTGTTTATGGAGAAGCTCCGTCGCATCTTTGTGACGCTGGGCATTTCCGACTGCTCCATGGAGAAGGGCTCCATGCGCTGCGACGGCAACGTGTCGCTGCGTCGCCGCGGCGAGACCAAGCTGGGTACCAAGACCGAGCTTAAGAACCTCAACTCGTTTAAGAGCCTGCATGACGGCCTTGCCTACGAGATCTGCCGCCAGGCCGAGGTGCTCGAGGAGGGCGGCATCATCTACCAGGAGACCCGCCACTGGGAGCCCAGCCGCAAGCGCACCGTTGTCATGCGTGTGAAGGAGACGGCCGACGACTATCGTCTGTTCCCCGATCCCGACCTAGCGCCGTTCGATCTGAACGACGAGTTCATCGACCGCTGCCGTGGCGAGATTCCCGAGCTGCCCGACGCCAAGCGCGTCCGTTTTGAGGCCGACTTTGGTATTAAGACAGCCGACGCCGAGCAGATTGCCGGCGACCCGGAGTTTGCCGAGTTCTTTGAGGCCGCCGCTGCCGGTATGGCTGGCAAGGAGGCCCAGACGGTTGCAAACTTGCTGGTGAACGAGATGATCGCCTACCTTAAGGGCGCGGGCGTCTCGCTGGCCGAGTCCGGCATCGCGCCGGCTCAGGTGGCAGCCCTTGCCAAGCTGCTGGCGACCGATGCCATCAGCTCCAACCAGGCACACGAGGTCTTTGAGGCCATGGCCCAGACCGGCGACGACCCCAACAAGATCGTCGACGAGCGCGGCATGCGTCAGGTGAGCGATGCTGGCGCGCTGCAGCCGATCGTGGACGAGGTGCTGGCAAACTGTGCCGATCAGGCGCAGCAGTATCGTGACGGCAACCAGAAGGTCATCGGCTTTTTGGTGGGCCAGTGCATGAAGGCGAGCCGCGGCAAGGGCAACCCGAAGCTCTTCAACGAGTTGCTGAGAACGTCGCTCTCGTAAACGGGAACCCGGGAGCCCCGGCAGGGCGGGTGCTTCCTCAAAATTTCGAACAGTCCTGCGCAAGACGAAGGCCACATTAAGTGGCCTTCTTTGCGTGCGGAACTCATTTTGAGCAAGCACCCGCCCTGCCGGGGCTCCCGGGTTCTGGCAACGACTCGGCCGTTCGGGTCAGGTGGGGCTGAATGGAATAGAGTGAATGGGCGCGCCGTTGGCGCGTCCATTTTTGTGCGGGTGACAAAGGGACTGTCCCTTTGTCACATTGCAATAAATGTGATGAGAGTGTGGCGAAATGAGCTTAAAACTTCCGTAAATGTGATAAATGTCACGTTTTACCTAGGGTAAAATGTGGGAAATATCACGTTTACGGAAGTTTCTTTGCGGGAGGTTCGTCCATGCAGCGAGATATCATTGCCAAGCTTAACGCTTGGAAAGCGTCAGAATATCGTAAGCCGCTTATCCTTAAGGGGGCGCGCCAGGTTGGAAAGACGTGGGCGCTTAAGGAGTTCGGCCGAACCTCGTACATCAATTTTGTGTATCTGACGCTCGAGGAGCCGTCACCTGGGGTACAGAGCGAGTACGCTCAGTTTTTCGAAGGTACGCGCGATCCTCGACGGATCATCTCAAATCTTTCCCTGGCACTTGGACAGCCTATCGATCCCGGCAAAACGCTGCTTATTATTGATGAGATCCAGGATTGTCCTTCTGCAGTCGGCGCCCTTAAATACTTCTGTGACGAGGCCCCCGAGTATCACGTCGCATGCGCAGGGTCTTTGTTGGGCGTTCGCTTGTCCCGTGAGACCAGCGCTTTTCCGGTGGGAAAGGTCGAGTTCATGGAGATGCGCCCCATGAGCTTTTCCGAGTTTCTGAAAGCCGAGGGCGCTGCAAACTACGACGAATACCTTGGCGGCCTGGATCAGATCGAAACAGTGCCCGATTTCTTCCATGTCCGTCTCGTCGAGCATCTTCGTCGTTATTTTGCATGCGGCGGCATGCCAGAGGCTCTTGGCCGGTGGGTGGAGACGGGCGATATCGTTCAGGTCGATAAGGTGTTGTCTGATCTCTTGGATTCCTACGAGCGCGATTTTGCCAAGCATGGTGGCCGTGCGCAGTTCGCCAAGCTTTCGCAAATATGGAACTCGATTCCAGCTCAGTTGGCGCGCGAGAACAAAAAGTTCGTTTGGGGTGCGGTGCGCGAGGGGGCTCGTGCTCGAGAATACGAGGATGCTCTGGAATGGCTTGCCGATGCTGGGCTCATCACGGCGGTTCGCCTTAATGCTGCCGGTGGTGTGCCGCTCTCTGCGTACGATGACCTCAAGGCATTTAAAGTCTACTGTCTTGATGTCGGCTTGCTGCGCCGCATGGCAAGGCTGGATGCGTCCGCTTTTGCCATCTCGGATGCGCTATTTTCGGAGTTCAAAGGTTCGTTCGCCGAGAACTATGTGCTTCAGGCATTACTTTCACAGTTAGATGCTGCTCCGCGTTACTGGACAAACGAGAAGCCGAAGCACGAAGTCGATTTTTTGATTCAAGTCGGAAACGAAATCGTTCCCGTCGAGGTCAAATCGGGAGAGGTCGTTCACTCCAAGAGCCTTAAGTACTATGCCGACAAGCATGCGGAGACGACTCCATTGAGGGTCCGCTACTCACTTAAGAACCTAAAGCTCGACGACGGGGTGCTCAACATTCCGTTGTATTTGGCTGATCGATCTGTCTCTCTTATCAAAAAGGCGCTTGATTGTGCGCATCTTGACGTTTAGATCCTGGGTGAGCTGACGGGCGGTGGCTAATTAATCGCTCCGTTACGGCCAGGGAGCTTGGGCCTTAGCGATGCTTGCTTCGCCAAGCGGTGGGGGTGGTGCCGGTGTATTGTTTGAAGGCTTGGGCGAAGGCGGCTTGCTGAGGGTAGTCGAGCCGCTCTGCTACCTGCGCTATCGTGAGCGCGCTATCGGCCAAAAGGTCCTGTGCTCGCTCCATACGGCGTCTGCGAATGTAGGCGCCCAGGGATTCGCCAGTTTGGGCCTTAAAGGTGGCGCATAGTTTGGAGCGGCTTGTGTAGAGCCTCTCGGCCACCTCGTTGATACCCACACGTCTGCCTTTGTCGAGCGCGCACTCAATCATTGCCGTTGCTTCTACGGCAATGGTTATGCTGACGCGTGTATCTGTCGCCTGCCGCGCCTGCTTGTGGGCCGCGCACGAACAGGCGAGCTCCGCGACCATGGTCTCCACGATGCCCTGCATATAGACGTGTCCGCCTACGGTGCGGGCGCGGTCCTCGTTAATCCGGCGCAGCGTGTGGCAGATGACAGACGTCGCTTCCTCGTGCCACGGCTCGGCAAACGCCTCAAAGATCCCCGCGAACTCGGTGGGATAGCGATGCTCCAGTTCGTCAAAATATCCAGGCAAAAAGAGCACCGAGCGCGAGTGATAAAGCTCCCCCGCAAACAGCGGGCTTAATTCCTCGCCACAGCTATCTTGGATAAAGCTGCAAACGGCATTGTTTGGCCACGGTCCATGCAATGGTTTGAGGTTCGCGGGCGTTATGCCAGCCTCGGGCATGCATGTAAGTGTGGGCGCGCTGACTTCGCTCACGCAGGCGTATGGCTCGGGTGTGTATTCGGCCAGGTACATATCGTGCGTCGGGGTGATGAAATGCTCCATGACGATGCAGGCAGGGGAGAGAGGCATGATCCATGCGCGGCCGTGCGCCCGTTCGTTTGCCACCTCGCCGGTAAAGACGGCACCCTTGCCGGTAAGCTCCAGGCCAAACTGCTCAAATTGCGGTGCGTAGAGCTCGGTTATGTCGGTCGCTGCCCGCCGTATTTGCAAAAGCGTCCCTTTCCTTTGCAGAAACGTCCACGCCTGGCTTGATTGTGAGCCATGGCTAACACATCAATGATAAGTTCATTACGGTTAACTCTCAAGCCGTTAGAAAGGAATCTCATGGCAAAGGGATCAAAAAGGGAAGGTGGAGGCATCGGCGAGTTGCTCGCGTATGCCGGTGACCGTAAATTCCTAACGTATTTGGGCATGGCGCTCTCGGCGCTCTCGCAGCTGCTGAGCTTTGGCCCGTACGTGTGCATTTGGCTTGTCGCTCGCGACCTGATCGCCGTGGCACCTAACTGGAGCGAAGCCTGCGACATCGCGATGTATGGCTGGTGGGCCGTGGGGTTTGCGCTGGCAAGCATCGTAGTGTATTTCGCAGGCCTCATGTGCACACACCTGTCTGCGTTTCGCTGCGCGTCCAATATCCGCAAGACTGCGAGCGAGCACCTGCTTAAACTGCCGCTTGGCTACTTTGACACGCACGCCACCGGTGAGCTGCGTCGTGTTGTAGACGGGTGTGCCGCCTCCACCGAGACTTTGCTCGCACACATGCTGCCCGATATCGCAGGCGCCGTCGCCATGGTCGTGGGCTTGCTCGTGCTGCTTTTCGCCCTCGATTGGCGCTTGGGCGCGGCATGCCTCATCTCGGTGGCCATTTCGTTTGGCGCCATGGCCACCATGATGAGCGGCAAAGGCGCCGAGTTCATGAAGGCCTACATGGGAGCGCTGGTCAAGATGAACAAGACCGGCACCGAATACGTACGAGGCATCCCCGTGGTCAAGGTGTTTCAGCAGACGGTCTACTCCTTTAAGGCCTTCCACGATGCGATCGCCGAATATGCCGACATGGCGCAAAACTATGCGGGCACGTTCTGCCGAGGTCCGCAGGTGCTCAACCTTACCGCGCTCAATGGCCTTGTGACATTCCTGCTGCCCGTGGCGTTGCTGTTGGCGCCGGGCGAGACGGACTTCGCGCATTTTATGGCCAACTTCACGTTTTACGCGATATTTTCGGCCGTGGTGCCGACGGCCATGACCAAGCTCATGTTTGTGGGCGAGGCCTCTCAGATGAGTGCCGATTCGCTGGCTCGTATTCGAAGCGTCATGGATTCCAAGCAGCTCTCCGTGCCCGCCCAACCCAAGCACCCTGCCGGTGGCGACGTGCGATTTGAGGACGTGAGTTTTACCTACGAGGGTGCCGAAACACCTGCCGTTAGCCATGTGAGCTTTAGCGTTTCCGCGGGTAGCACTCTCGCCCTGGTGGGTCCCTCGGGTGGCGGCAAGTCAACCTGCGCAAGCCTGATCCCGCGTTTTTGGGACGTTTCCTCGGGTCGAGTGCTCGTAGGCGGTGTGGACGTTCGCGATATGGATCCGCACGAGCTTATGGGCCAGGTCGCCTTCGTGTTCCAGACCAACCAGCTGTTCCGGCAAACACTTGCCGATAACGTGCGCGCCTCCAAGCCTACGGCCACTGACGACGAAGTGCGTGCGGCCCTCACTGCAGCTCAGTGCGACGACATTGTGGCCAAGCTCCCACAGGGCATCAATACCATGCTCGGTGCCGGCGGAGCATATCTTTCGGGCGGCGAGGTCCAGCGCGTGGCACTCGCCCGCGCGATCCTTAAAGACGCGCCTATCGTGGTGCTCGATGAGGCCACGGCGTTTGCCGATCCCGAGAACGAGGCGCTCATCCAGCGCGCCTTTAGCAAGCTGGCGGCTGGTCGCACAGTCATTATGATTGCGCACCGACTCTCGACTGTGGTGGGCGCAGACCAAATCGTGGTGCTCAACCAGGGCAGCGTGCAGGAGTCGGGTACCCATGCCGAGTTGCTGTCCCAAGAGGGTCTGTATGCCAAGATGTGGGCCGAATACGAACAGGCCGCGAGCTGGAAAATCACTGCAGCGACCGCGGATGCCGCCGTCACGAAGGGAGGCGAGGCCTAAATGTTCGCCTCATTCCAAAAGAAGTATTTCCTATCCGATAAAGGCGTCGCCGGCGTAAAACGCGGCATTTTCTGGACCACGCTCACCAATCTCATTACCATGGCCGGCATGGGCTTTTTATTCCTGGTTATGGCCGGCTTTGTCGAGCATCTCGCCAGCGGGGCTGACCTGCCGGATGCCCTGCCGATCGTGGGTGGCCTCCTGGTCTTTTTCGTGTTGCTCTTTGCCTCTAACTGGCAGCAGTATTACTACACCTACTGCATCTTTTACGAGGAGTGCGGCAAGCAGCGTATGGAGATTGCTGAGCGCTTGCGCAAACTGCCGCTGTCGTTTTTTGGTCGTCGTGATCTGGCCGATTTAACCGAGACTATCATGGGCGACGTCCAGGCCATGGAGCACGCCTACAGCCACGTGCTGGGAGAGCTTTGGGGTGCCATCATCGCAAGCGCCATTGTGTTCGTGGCGTCGCTGTTCTTTTGCTGGCAGCTGGCGATCGCGGCGTTTTGGAGCGTTCCCGTGGCCTTTGCCGTGCTGTATCTAACACGCGGCCCCATGACCCCGGTGTTCGATCGCGTGCGCGCCGAGAAGGTCAAGGTTACCGAGGCGATTCAAGAGACGCTCGACTGCGTTCGCGAGATCCGCGCCACCAACCAGGAGGCCCATTATCTTGAGAGACTCAACGCCGTGATCGATGCCGAGGAGCGCGAGACCACCAAGGGCGAGCTCGCTAACGGGCTTTTGGTCAACTCCGCCTTTGTCATCCTGCGTCTGGGCATTGCCACCACGCTGGTTACGGGTGCCGCGGTGGTCGCCTCCGGGCAGGTCGACTTTTTGGTGATGTTTGCCTTCCTGCTTATGGTGAGCCGTATCTATGCGCCCTTTGACCAGGCGTTAATGTTAATGTCTGAGCTGTTTATCGCCGAGTCGTCTGCCAAGCGCATGCGTTCCATCATGGAAGAGCCTGTGGCGCGGGGCAGCGAGAAATTTGAGCCCGCGGGTCACGATGTGGTGTTCGATCACGTGGCATTTGGCTATGGTGCGGGCGAGGACGGACGCGCCGGCGAGAAAGTTCTTACCGATGTGAGCTTTACCGCCAAGGAAGGCGAGGTCACGGCACTGGTCGGTCCTTCGGGTTCCGGTAAGTCTACGGTGAGCCGCCTGGCCGCGCGCTTTTGGGATGCCACTGCGGGCAAGGTTACCGTGGGCGGTGTGGATGCTGCGGGTGTGGATCCCGAGGTGCTGCTGCGCGACTACGCCATTGTGTTCCAAGACGTGCTGCTCTTTGACGACACGGTGATGGGAAACATCCGCCTCGGGCGTCGTGATGCCACCGATGAGGAAGTGCTTGGGGCCGCGCGTGCCGCCAACTGTGACGAGTTTGTGAGGCGCATGCCGCAGGGCTACGACACCATGATCGGCGAGAACGGCTCCAGGCTGTCCGGCGGCGAGCGCCAGCGCATCTCTATCGCCCGTGCGCTGCTCAAAGACGCGCCTATCGTGCTGTTGGACGAGGCGACGGCGAGCTTGGATGTGGAGAACGAGACCGTGGTACAGCAGGCGCTCTCCCGTCTGCTTGCAGGTAAGACGGTTATCGTTATTGCCCACCGTATGCGTACGGTGGAAAATGCCGACAAAATCGTTGTGCTCAAGGATGGAGTGGTTGCCGAACAGGGCACCCCGGCGCAGCTCAAGGCGGCAGGTGGAGAATTCGCCCGCATGGTAGCGCTGCAAAAGGAAGCGGCTGCCTGGCAGCTGTAGGAATGTGACAAAGGGACAGTCCCTTTGTCACATTGAGTTCACCCCCATAGTTTCCAAAGAGTTAACCTTTGTTGACCTCAATAGTTAGATAAACTAAACTGTTTTCCAAAAGTGTGCTCGAGCAAACTTATTTACTCGGGTGCTGAGGCACCGTGCCGCGTCCAATGCGGCAAAAGGGAGAAGCAACATGAAGAAGTCGACGTTCAATACCCTGCTTGTCGGTGGCGGTTTTCTGCTTGGTACGGCTGGCATCAAGCTGCTCACCAGCGCTCCGGTAAAGAATGCCTGCGTGCAGGGCATTGCGTGCGGCATGCGCGTCAAGAACTGCTACCAGGACATGGTCGAGCAGGCCAAGGCCAATGTCGATGACATGGTTGCCGAGGCTGCCTACATCACCCAGAGCGAGGCCGCTGCTGACGAGGCAGCCGAGTAACGCTCCCAGGCACAAACTATGAGATTCTCGATTATTAGCGAGATCCCCGGCAGGACCCGTCTTCAATTGGCGGGTCCTGTGCCAGAGAGCGATCTCGATGCACTTCTTAAGCTTGGCGGCGACATTGACGGCGTGCACAAGGTGCGCGTGTATGGCCGTATTGGCCAGATGGCGCTCGAATATGACGAGCGGTGTCGTGCGGGCGTGTTCGACGCCTTGGGTGCGCTCGATGCTCAAGCTATCGCCGATGCCAAGTCGGGCTACGTGATGCAACTCGAGCCGCGCAAGCACAAACTCGTTATGGACCTGGCGACACTCGTCGGTGCCCATTACGCGCGCCGCTGGTTCCTGCCCACGCCGCTGCGTGCCATCTTTGTCGTGGCCGGTTACATGGCATTTTTGCGCGCTGCCCTTCATGAGCTGGCGCAGCCGCGCCTGACCGTTCCCGTGCTCGACGCTTCGGCCATCGTCATTTCGTTCGTCAAGCGTGATGTCGACACCGCGGGCCAGACGATGTTCCTACTCAACGTGGGCGAGCTGCTCGAGGACTACACCCGCGCCATGAGCGAAAACGAGCTCATCAACTCGCTGCTCGATGTGCCCGACAAGGCGCAGAAGGTCGTCGGCGACACCGAGGTAAGCGTTGCCGCGACCGAGCTTGAGCCCGGCGACCTGGTCGCCGTGCGCACTGGCATGTCCATTTGCATCGACGGTGTTGTCGAGCAGGGGAGCGCTATGGTCAACCAAGCGACCCTGACCGGCGAGCCGCTGGCCGTCGAGCGCAGCGTGGGCGACGACGTGTTCGCCGGCACCGTCGTGGAAGACGGCGGCATCTTGGTGCGTGTGCGCGCCAATACGGCTCAGACCAAGCTCCGCTCGATCGTCTCGCTCGTGCAGACAGCCGACTCGCTCAAGTCCGAGGGCCAGTCGCATATGGAGGACCTTGCCAACAAGATCGTCCCGTGGAACTTCCTGCTCGCGGGCCTGGTTGCGCTTACCACCCGCAGCCTCATCAAGACCTCAGCGGCACTGATGGTCGACTACTCGTGCGCACTCAAACTCACGGGCTCCGTCGCCGTCATGACTGCCATGAGCGATGCCGCCAAGATGGGCGTCATGGTCAAGGGCGCCAAGTACTTTGAGTCGTTTGCCAAGGCCGATACCATTGTGTTTGACAAGACCGGCACGCTCACCGAGGCGCAGCCGCGTCTTGCCTGCGTGCTCACCACCGATGGCTGGAGCGAGGACGAGATTCTGCGCCTTTCCGCTTGCTTGGAGGAGCATTTCCCTCATCCGGTGGCGCGTGCCGTGGTCAACGCCGCCCGCGAGCGCGGGCTCGAGCACCGCGAGCGCCATGCCGCCGTCGAGTACATCGTGGCGCACGGCATCGCTTCGTCCATCGAGGGGCGTCGCGCCATCATCGGTTCCGCGCACTTTGTGTTTGAGGACGAGGGCGCGCAGCTCGAGTCCGACATTAAGGAGCGCATCGAGTCCCAGATGCAGGGCCTGTCGCCGCTGTACCTGGCGGTTGACGGCACGGTTGTGGGCGTGCTCGGTATCGAGGATCCGCTCAAACCTGGCGTGCGCGAGGCCATCGCCGACTTGCACGCGCTGGGCGTTAAGCACGTGGTCATGCTCACGGGCGATTCCGAGCGCACAGCCGCACGCATTGCGCGCGAGGCGGGAGTCGACGAGTTCAAGGCCGAACTGCTGCCCGAGGACAAGTACGCTTATGTGGAGCGCATTAAGAGCGAGGGGCGCCACGTTGCCATGGTGGGCGACGGCGTCAACGATTCGCCGGCGCTCGGTTTGGCCGACGTGGGCTTGGCGATGGGTGGCGGAAGCGACATCGCCAAGGAGGTCGCCGATATCATCCTGACCGATACGGATCTGGCCGCGATCGTGCGCCTGCGCCGTATGAGCCAGGGGCTTATCGACCGTCTGACGAGTTCGTATTCCAAGGTGATGCTCACCAACTCGGCGCTGCTGGCGCTCGGCATTACCGGCACGATTACGCCGCAGGCGTCGTCGCTGCTGCACAACGGCTCAACGATCGCCTACAGTCTGAGCAACGCAAAGGCGTACCTGCGTTAGCGTTTTCGATTGAGTATATGGCCTGCATTCGGGCGGCATCGCAGCCGCCAGGGTGCAGGCCTTCTTTTGTTTGACGAGATGTTAGCTCGGATATATGCTCGTGCTAGCAATGCTAGTAAATGCTGAAGGTGAGGTTGAGATGGCTACCGTTGGCAGCATGGCACAGGTGAATGTTCGCGTAGATCGCTCGGTTAAAGAGCGCGCCGAGGAAGCACTGCGGCTTTCGGGCGGGTCGCTGCCCGAGCTCATCAAAAAGGTGGTGGCCAAGGTCGCGCAGGGTGGCGGGCAGTGCGAGGAAGTGCTTGCGGCCGTCGACGACCGGCAGCAGGCCGTCGCGCCCGATACTCCGTTCGCCGCGTCGTGGGCAGCGGCAGACCGGCTTTATGCAGATATGGGCATCGCTGCGTCGCCTGTATCCGACGATCGCGATTGGGACACAATCTATTCCGAAGCCATGGACGAGCGCTATCGCCAAAAGGGGATGATCCTGTGAGCGGGGCTCCCCTCAAAATAATGGTGGATGCCAACGTATGGGTCGATTCGTTTTGCGCCGACCATGCCGAGTCGCTTGCCGCACGCGCGTTTATTGGGCAGGCGACGGAGGCGGGGGCATTGCTGTTCTTTCCGGTGCATATCGCCAAGGACGTGCTGTACGTTGTCCAACACGAACTGAAGCGCAGCGTTCTTGCCAGCGGGGGAGCGCTCGACGAGGCATCTGCCCGTGCAATTGGCGATGCGGCGTTGGTGTTTGTTCGGAACATGACCGAAAACGCCACGGCCGTGGGCGCAGATGCGTCGGACCTTTGGCTGGCCGACAAATACTTAGCGCTCCATCGCGATTACGAGGACAACTTGGTGCTCGCCGCGTGCAAGCGCGCACAGGTTGATTACTTGGTGACTAACGATCTCAAGCTGCTCGAACATGCCGATCTTGCAGCGAAGACCCCGCGCCAAATGATGCCGATTCTTGCTTTGGCCGAACGCGGCGGCGCGGCTATCGGTTGACGCGAACTGTTTGCGGGCCTCTTGGACGACGATGCGCCAAGGGACCCGCGTCTGCTATTTACAAAAGCTCGGCCTTAATGGTGGGACTTTCTGCGAGCTGCTCGGCTGCCTTTTCGTCGGAATCGTTTAGCGCTGCCAGGCTGCGGTAGACCCACTCGTTGACCTGGGTGTTTTTGACGCCTGCGGTCTGCATAAGGGCGCCTACCTCGCGGATTACTGCGAACAGATCGGCTTTGGGACCCGCGAGCTCGACCTCGATGCCGTGGTAGGCGGCCACGCCGCGGTTCTCGCTCACGTGGTCGATAAAGCCCTCGACGGTCTCAAGCTGCTGGGCGAGAGCTACATTATCGTCGGCGTCCAGCGCGACGAGTGCGTTCGATACCGTGAGGGCGGGATGTCCGCAGGGAACAAAGCCCTCGATGACATCCATAGCTTCGGTAATGGTTGAGCCCAGGCCTGCGAGGGCATTGACGAGTTGCTGCTTGGTATCCATAACGGTCCTTTCGACGGGTCAATTTTGCTTGGCGAAAATATACGTGACGAGATCGGTAGCAAAAGTGCGAAGTACGGCGCACATTGGGGTCTTCACAGCTCGTGCATAGAACAGCTGTCCGCTTTCAGAACGTGGTAAGATAACACTTCGCAAGCGGGGCTCGCCCCGCATGTTCCTTGAAAAGTCGACGGGTGTTGGGTGCTCGTGCCCAATGCCATCCAGGCTTTCCCGACATTCGGGGGCGACTGGTTTCGACACGATAGCTCTGAGAGAGGAAGCAAGCCGAGGTCTCCTCGCCTCGTTAAACAGGGGTACCGTCAAATTGAATTGACAACAACTCTTCTTTTGAGCCTATGGCTCTCGCTGCTTAATTTATTGCGGCGCGTCAACCCGGTGATTTCCCCGACACCGGCGCGACGTCATGTTAGGGGAATGCTCCTGCGCACGTAATCGGTATGGCGCAGGCTAAGACCGAACCGGTTAGGACGCCGCGAGCGTGTCGCTGCGCGCAAAGCATCCGAGACTAAACCAGCGACTGAGCTTGGAGATGCCAATCAGGGGGCTTTCGTGGACCGGAGTTCGATTCTCCGCGCCTCCACCATAAGTAACAGGCAGGTAGATACTTATATCTACCTGCCTTTTTATTTCTAGTCCGTACCGCGGAGAATCGAACTCTATGCAGGGCGCGAGCGTTAAACAAACGCGAAGCGTTTGTAGCGAGCGGGCGAGGACGCCGGCAGGCGGCCGAAGCCGGTGCGGATTTGCGAAGCAAATACGCGGATTCTCCGCGCAAAGCCCCAACCCAAAACAGATGCGATGTTTATCGAATCTCAGCCGGTCATGCGCCGCATCAACGGATCCCCCCCCGTACCGCGGAGAATCGAACTCTGTGCAGGGCGCGGGCGTAAAGAAAACGCCTCAGTGACGCAGAGTGGGACGCGCTTTCCCAATGGCGGCCCAGGCGGAAAGTCCATCCCGGAATCCGCGCTCAGACTGGGACGTAGTTTCCGGATGGTACATCAAGCGGAAACTGCGACCCGGAATCGAGCCGTAGAGTGGGACATGCTTTCCCAATGGCAGCTCAAGCGGAAAGTACATCCCGGAATCCTCGTTCGGAATGGGATGCAGTTTCCAAATGAATGGCTAGCGGAAAGTTCATCCCGGAATCCGCGCTCAGAACGGGACGCGCTTTCCCAGCGGCGGTCCAAGCGGAAAGCGCATCCCGGAATCTCGCCTCAAACTGGGACACACTTTCCGCTTCACTTGCCGCCTCAAAAAACCTGCGCTCTCGCCATCCCAAAACTGGGTAGAAGAAAGCCAAAACGCAATCGCAGGAGGTCAACATGACTGCAGAAGATAAGGCAAAGAACGCCGGCAAGGTCGCGCTCGTCCTGGAGGGCGGTAGCTTTCGCGGGCAATTTACCGCAGGCGTGCTCGACGTTCTCATGGAGGCTGGCGTCGAGATTCCGGCTGTCTACGGTGTATCGGCCGGCGCCCTCAACGGCGTGAACTACAAATCGCACCAGATCGGCCGTGCCAACCGCATCAACCTGGCTTTCTGTAACGACAACCGCTTCATGGGCGCCGCGTCGTTTGCGGCCACGGGCTCTATCGTCGGCTACGATTTTATCTTCAACGATGTCCAGGACCGCCTGGACCCCTTTGACAACGAGACGTTCGATGCGAGCCCCATCGAGATGTACGCCGTCGCGACGGACATGCTCTTTGGAACCGCCACGTACCTCCCGGTCAAAAGCGCCGTGCTCGACCTCGACGCTGTGCGCGCATCGACCTCGTTGCCGCTGGTGACACCGCCGGTCGAGATAGACGGGCACAAATACGTCGACGGCGGCGTGGCCGATTCGGTCCCCATCGAGCACGTGCTGGAGGAGGCGGGCTTCGACCGCGCGGTTGTCATTGTTACGCAGGACCGCTCGTACGAGAAAAAGCCCTACGAGTTTATGCCTGCCGCGCGCGCCCGCTATGCCGACTACCCCTATCTGCTCGAGGGAATCGAGACGCGCCACGACCGCTACAACATCCAACGCATGCACCTGTGGAAGTATGAGCGCGAGGGCCGCGCGTTGGTCGTTGCTCCGCAAAAGCCGGTCGAGGTCGGCCATGTCGAGCACGATTCGGCAAAGCTTTTGGACCTGTATATCCAGGGTCGTCAGGAGGCAAAGCGCCTGCTCGCGGAAATCCAAGAGTTCGTTGAGCGCTAACGGCGGCGAACTCTCAAAAAATGGCAACAGCTAAAGAGCTGGAAAAATCACGGCTCGTGGATGACATGTGCAGAAACTCTGGTCGGAGCCAAAATACCTGTTGACTCGTACGGCGAGCGGGGTAATATGGACGGGTTACTTGCAGAGCCCCGTGAATCTCTGTAACAACACGTACTGTACATGGAGGAGTCTAAGTGATTTCGAAATCGACTCACTACGCCAAGCAGGGCGAGGTCCAGCGCAACTGGGTTCTCGTCGACGCCGATGGTGCTGTCCTGGGCCGTCTTGCCACCCAGATCGCAATGATCCTGCGCGGTAAGAACAAGCCCCAGTTCACGCCCAACAGCGACTGCGGCGACTTCGTTGTCGTCATCAACGCCGATAAGGTCCAGCTTACCGGTAACAAGGCCGACACGAAGACCTATTATCGCCACAGCGGCTACAACGGCGGCCTCAAGGCTGAGAGCTTCCGCCAGGCTATGGAGAAGCACCCGGAGAAGGTCATCGAGCGCGCCGTTCGCGGTATGCTGCCCAAGACCACCCTCGGCCGTGCCCAGATGACCAAGCTTAAGGTCTACGCTGGTGCCGAGCATCCGCATGCTGCCCAGAACCCCACGAAGATTGAGCTGGAGGCTTAAAGATGGCTGAGAACACCGTTGTCTACCAGGGTACCGGCCGTCGTAAGAACGCCGTCGCCCGCGTCCGTCTCGTCCCCGGCACCGGCAAGGTGACCATCAACAAGCGTGACGCCGAGCAGTATTTCGGCCGTCATCAGCTCGTTGAGAACGCCCTTGCTCCCTTCAAGGTGACCGACACCGCCGGTCAGTTCGACGTTATCGCTCTGTGCGATGGCGGCGGCATCTCCGGTCAGTCCGGCGCTCTGCGCCTGGGCATCGCTCGCGCTCTTCTGAACGCTGGCGACTACCGTGCTGACCTCAAGAAGGCCGGTTTCCTTACGCGCGATGCTCGCGTGGTCGAGCGCAAGAAGTACGGCCTCAAGAAGGCCCGCCGCGCTCCCCAGTTCTCCAAGCGCTAAGGTTTTATCTCCTTTCGAGATACAATGTACAAGCGGGGCCTGCCGATTCCTCGGCGGGTCCCGCTTTTCTTTTTCGACTAGGGCGGGCGGTTGCATATCGCCTGCTAGGGAAGGAGCGATCCTATGCCCCAGAACATCTTCGGTACCGACGGCGTTCGTGGCGTCGCCAACGCCGATCTTTCGTGCGACCTCGCGTTTCGCCTGGGCCGCGCGGCGACCAAGTTTCTTGGTCCGGACATCTGCATCGGCCGTGACACGCGCCTTTCGGGCACTATGCTCGAGAGCGCTCTGACCGCCGGCATTATGGCCGAGGGCGGCCGCCCGCACTGCTGCGGCGTCATTCCTACGCCGGCCGTGGCGCTGCTCACCGTCCAAAACGAGCTCGATGGCGGCATCGTCATCTCCGCTTCGCATAATCCGCCGGAGTTCAACGGCATCAAGTTCTTTAGCCGCAAGGGCATGAAGCTTCCCGATGCTGTCGAGGAAGAGATCAGCGCCTGGGTCATGTCCGAGGAAGCCATGGCTGCCGACACGCTGCCGACCGGTGCCGGCGTGGGCCACATCATCAAGATGAAGGACGCTCGCAAGGCATACGTCGACCACGCCATCGATACGCTTGATGGCCTGAGGCTCGACGGCCTGGTCGTTGCCGTCGACTGCGGTCACGGTGCTTCCTGCCAGACTACGCCCGCCGCGCTGCAGCGCCTGGGTGCCACGGTCCATGCCATCAACACCGATTACTGCGGCACCGACATCAACGTTGAGTGCGGCTCCACTCACCTCGAGCCCCTGCGCGAGCTCGTGCTGCGCACCCATGCTGACATCGGTCTGGCCCACGACGGCGACGCCGACCGCGTACTGTTCGTGGACAGCGAGGGCAATGAGATCGACGGTGACTACATCCTGGCTATCTGCGGTTCTGACCTTGCCGCTCGCGGCAAGCTCGCCAACTCCGAGATCGTCTCGACCGTCATGTGCAACCTGGGCTTCTCCATCGCTATGAAGGAGCAGGGCTTCGAGATGGTTCAGACCGCCGTGGGTGACCGCTACGTTCTGGAGCGCATGCTCGCGGACGGCGCCGTCATCGGCGGCGAACAGTCCGGCCACATCATCTTCCTGGAGCACAACACCACCGGTGACGGCCTGGTGACGGCTCTGCAGCTGCTGGCCGTGCTCAAGCGCACCGGCCGCACCCTCACCGACCTTGCCGGCATCATGAAGAAGTACCCGCAGGTACTCGTCAACGTGCATTCCGACAACAAGGCTGGTCTGGACGATTGCCAGCCCATCTGGGATGCTGTCGCTGCTGCCGAGAAGGAGCTTGACGGCCGCGGTCGCATTCTGGTGCGCCCGAGCGGTACCGAGCCGCTGGTCCGCGTGATGGCCGAGGCCGAGACGCACGAGCTGACCCAGCGCCTTGTCGACGACATCGTCGAGGTTGTCAAGCGCGAACTTCCCTAATGGTCAAAAACCGGTGCCAAGTGGTAAACTGTTAAGGTTATTTTGATTGATTGGTATGTCCGAGGGGGAGCATGTTCACTAAAGTCCTAAGGTCTTTTGGTATGCGTGGTCGAGTCCTTACGCTGGATGCTCCCATCTCGGGCGACGTCATTCCGCTTTCCGAGGTAAACGACCAGACGTTTGCCACCGGCCTTTTGGGCCAGGGCGTGGCGATTCGGCCCACCGGAACGCGTGTGATCGCGCCGGCTGATGCCAAGGTTGAGGCTATTTTTCCCACGGGACACGCTGTTGCGCTTAACACGGTCGATGGCTTGGACGTGCTCATCCACGTTGGTTTGGACACTGTTCAGCTCGAGGGCAAGCACTTTACCGTACATGCGCAAGTGGGTGACATCGTCCATAAGGGCGATGTACTCATTGAGTTCGATCGCGAGGCAATTGCTGCCGAGGGCTACGATGTGACGGTTCCCATCTTGGTGTGCAACTCCGTTGAGTTCTCGAGCATCAAGGGCTCCGTTGGCGTGCATGTCGAGGAGATGGACCAGCTCATCGTTGCTCGCGAGCGCTAGCAAGTGCACGTGGCCATTAGCCTACAATTCAAACACGTTTACGGAGGGCGCCCTTGAAAGAGGACGCCCTCCGTGGCAAGATGGGATTTGTCCGAGGCTAAACAGCTTTGGGTCACCGTGGACGGGCAGGGGCCTCGACGCGGTTAGACACGAGACACATACATTACGCGACCTCGCCCTGGTGGCCGCACACGTTGGTTGCGGCCGACGCGGGCCGCGGGCAAGTGCTTGTAAGGGAGCCTTGCCTCTCTTGTACGAGAAAGGACGCGTAATGAAGATCATTAAAGCTAAAGACTACGAGGATATGAGCCGCAAGGCCGCTAATATCATCTCGGCCCAGGTTATCCTCAAGCCCGACTGTGTACTGGGCCTTGCCACCGGCTCCACCCCGATCGGTGCCTACAAGCAGCTCGCTGCTTGGTACGAGAAGGGCGACGTCGACTTTGCCGAGGTCAGCACCTATAACCTGGACGAGTATCGCGGCCTTTCGCACGACGATCCCCAGAGCTATCACTACTTCATGCGTGAGAACTTCTTCGATCACATCAACATCGACCTTAACAACACGCATGTGCCCGATGGTTCCAACCCCGACGCCGCCGCTGCCTGCTCTGAGTACGACAAGATCGTCGCCGACGCCGGTTACCCGGATCTGCAGCTGCTCGGCATTGGCAACAACGGCCACATCGGCTTCAACGAGCCCGATGACCACTTCTCCAAGGGCACGCACTGCGTCGACCTCACCGAGAGCACCATTCAGGCCAACAGCCGCTTGTTCGACAGCATCGACGATGTTCCCCGTCAGGCCTACACCATGGGTACCCAGACCATCATGTATGCCCGCATGATCCTGGTCGTCGCCAACGGCGAGGCCAAGGCTCAGGCCGTGCACGACATGTGCTATGGTCCGGTTACGCCCGAGTGCCCGGCTTCGATCCTGCAGCTGCACACCAACTGCGTTGTCGTTGCCGACGAGGCCGCCCTTTCGCTCTGCGAGTAGCGCGAATCCTGCAGCTTGACATAGCCTTGACTAAGGCCTCCGCTTTGCGGGGGCCTTTTTGCTATCCCTTTCTGCCCACTTGACCAAAAACTTGCCGCAAGCTTGACGAATGCCGGATGTCCAACAGCTTGATTCATTCTATATCAGATTCTATGCAAAAATGCCACTAGAAGGTCGTAGACGGTAGCGGGTGCTAGGCGAGTTGAATGACATGGCTGGACCTTGTTCACCTGCGTTACACTGCCGCTTAGATGGGACAAGCTGACAAGCTCATTTACCTGCTTAAAGACCGATTAGTCGGGGGATTAATAACAATCGGCCCTCGCTGTACAAAAACTTGCCGCTTGCGTACCAAAAGACAACCTAAAACACAAGGTCGCTCTATTCATAGCGCGGCTTGTATGGTCTTGCGGCTACAGTGTCCATACGGTCGAGTTGAGGAGCGGGCATGGTAAACGATTTGAGCGGTATAGACGACCTCGAGCTGATGCCGCTGGGCGGAGGCTATATGGTGCGACGCGAACGCTTGATGAATGAGCTTATCGCCAAGGGCCGAAAGGCCGGCATCGTGGTTCTTTATGCGCCCGACGGGTTTGGGAAGACCTCGGTGCTGCTGCAGTACACCCATGAGGTTAAATGCGACCCGACGCGAGGCCCCGTGCGGATTATCGAGGCCGATCGTGCCATTGGGCGCGAGGTGTTTATGCAGCTCGAGGTGGTTACCGAAGAACTCAAAGACAAACCGCACTCCCTTATCGCGATTGATAATGTGCCAAACCTCGATCAGCACGATACCGAAGACCTCATCGACAGGATTCGCGGCCTGCGCGCTATGGGGGTAGGGGTCTTTATCTCCTGCCGTCCTTCAAATCGTCAGCTGATTCATGGGCTGGGCGATTCGGTTAAGATCAATGCGCAGATGCTCAAGGTGCATGCCTATGAGTATTCGGCGTGGGCATCGGCGTTTTCGATCAGCACATCGCTCGACTTTTATCAGCTCACGCAGGGCGTGCCCGAGCTCGTTTCGGCATTGCAGACGGGTCTGTATGGCCAAGGCGACGTAGCCGGCCTGCTCGAAAACGAGATTGTCAACGTATATGGCGCGGCACTTGCCGATCTGGCTTCGCTCGACAATAATGCGCTGTTTTGCGTGGCATGTCTCATGGTTTTGATGGGCGAGGGCAATATCGCAGAACTCGAGGCTTGCGGGATGAGGCTGTCGATGGTCGACCAGTCCTATTTTGTACGCGACTACCCGATCTTTGGCTTGGATCCCGCCGAGCGGAGTTTTACGTGTCTGGGCACGGAGGATAACGGACGCTTGCGCTTGCGTAAGTTGGTGGCCGAGATTCGCCCCGAACTTGTTCCGAGGGCGGCCCGGATTTTGCTTAAGGCGGGCCGATGCGATGCGGCGATGGGCCTGGCGGATGCCTTTTTGGACCGTGAGGCGGTCCTTGAACTTGCTGGGCAGTATGGGGTCGATCTGGCTCTGACGGGGCACGGGGCCGATATCTGCCGAGCGGCGCTGGGCACGATCGATGCCGACGATCCGGCTCCAGAGCCAACGCCTGCCGAAGCGCTTGGCGTATATCTGGCAGCGGTCAGCGTGTCCAATACAAAGCTCGCTCGCTATATGGCATCGGTCGTCGAACGCGGGGGCGAACGGGCGGCCTGCGAAATAGACCCTGTTTCATGGAGGGTGGCCCAGACACTGACGGTTGTTTGCTATGGGGACAACGGGCTTGGGCTTCCTACGAACCTGGCCGTGCCAGAAATAGAGACGTCCCATACCGCACTCGATATGTTGTCTGCGCATATCGAGGTCAAACGCTGTCTGACCGAGCGGGGAAATGACGGCGGCGTTCTACAACAGCTCAAAACGAGCAAGGCCTACGACTGCGAGCTCGACATCGCGGGGATTGTTATACAGGCCGATAGCATGCTGGTGGAGCTCTTTGACGGGTCGTTTGCGGGAACCGACGAGCGCGACGACGAGATGACGGTGGTGCGGGAGGCGCTCGACGTACGTGGGCTTAAGGCGATGGCTATCTGGGTGCGCATGGTGTTGGCGGCACGGCGGCTCCTTTCCGGCTTGCCGGTAACCGACGACGCGGCGTTCAACGAGCTCGATCGTTTTGCCGTGCGCATGCGCGACAACCAGATTCAGCTGTTTGGGCTGTTGCTAGAAGGCTGGCAGTCGCTGGCAGAGGGACGGCCGGTTAATGCAAAGTTCCGTGCGGTCCAAGTGCTCAAACTTGCCGAGGAGCCGATTGCGTACATGCGCGATAACGCATTGCTGCTGGAGCGCGCGGCATATCTGCGTAACACCTCGATGGTTTCGGTGCGCGAGGAAGCGGAGTTGCTCGATATAAGCCAGACGCAGGTTGGTGGAGCGGAGGCCTGGATGGTGGCGCTGCATTTGGCCTGTGCGGGCCGAGACAGCGATCTTGCGGCCTGGATGTCCATGAATCGTGCGGGGATTCTAGAGCCATCGTATCGGCTCTTTGCGCGCCTTGCCATGCATTGTCTGGGCGAGCCGGCGGGCAGGATACGCAAGAAGCTTCCCGTGCGCGAGCTGTCGCGGTACTCGCTGCGCGACGATTTGGAAGGAGAGGGCGAGCGCCTGTTCCAGGCCGGCGAGGTTGAAGCCGTTGATACCATCGACCATATCGAGATTCGCATGTTTGGTGCGTTTCGCGCCGAGCGCGATGGGTTTCCCATCACGGACAAAATGTGGCGTCGCAAGAAGGCGGCGACGCTTGCCGAGCGGCTTGCGCTGGGCATGGATGCGCTCGTCGATCGTGAGACGCTGGCCATGGAGCTGTGGCCCCATGCCGAGTTTAATAGCGCCCGCAACAACCTGTACTCGACGATATCGCGCTTGCGGTCGGCTTTGGGACCGACGCCGGATGGCAAGTCGTGCGTGCTCATCCAAAATGAATGCATTGGGCTCAACGGCGACTACGTCAAGACCGATGTACGGCTGTTTGACCAGATAAGCCGCGAGGTTTTGGGAAATCGCACGGGTGCGCGCGGGCCCCATTTAGTTGAGCTGTGCCTTAAGATTGAGCAGCTTTATGCCGGACCGCTGTATGTTCCCAATGGCTGTAATCCCACCTACTTTTTGCGCATGCGGCGCATTATGCAGTCAAAGTACATCGATTGCATGATTAAGGGAGCAAATGCCGCTCTAGAAGAAAACGATCTGCAGTCGGCGATTTGGCTGGCGGAGTCGGGGCTTCGGCAGGAAACGGCGCGCGAGGATATGGTGCGCTGTGCTATGCGCGTCTACAGTGCGGCGGGGCGGCGGCGCGATATCGTCGAGCTGTACAGCGGGCATATGCACCATCTGAGGGAGCAGGTCAATGGCGTGCCCGAGCCCGAGACGCGGCGCCTATACGAGCGCTTGGTGGAGGGGCGGCTCAATCGCGTGCTGGTCGAGCGATAAAAAACGGGCGCCCGAAGTACTTGGGCACCCGTAAGCTTGCTATGTGTTGGATCGCCGGATCATTGGCTCTTAGACGAGCTTGATCTTCTCGATGTCCTTGCGCGAGGACTCGCGATACAGTGAGAACTTGCGGCCGATGACCTGGACGACCTCGGCGTGGCAACGCTCGGCGAGCTCCTCGGCGGCCTCGCGGGCAGAAAGGCTGGAGCCGTCCAGCACAGAGCACTTAACGAGCTCGTGCTTCTCCAGGTAGGCGACCGTCTGCTCGACGGTGCCCTCGTTGACATCGGACTTGCCGATGATGATGGCGGGGTTGAGGTGATGGGCCATGCTGCGAAGCTGCTTGACCTGGGCTCCTGTCAGTGCCATGGGTTCTCGCTTTCTATGTATGGGGCGCCCCGCGACGGGGCCTTAATCTATGTGAGCTGTCCCACGATAGCGCAGGAACAGTGCGGTGTGGGGCGCGTTTGCCCAGTTCAAAAAGAATGCGGATGCCGAGTGAGTGGGCGGTGCGGGCTGTGAACAGGCTATGAGCGGGGTGCAGAGACCGGCTCCCATGCAATAAACGCCCAACGAACCTTGCGGACATGATCGAGCATATAGCGCCCCTGCGGCACGCCCTTGGAGCCCGGCTCACCGGCATGGGGGTTCTCAATCATGTGTTGAGCGATATAGTCGCGCAGGCGGTCAACCTTATCTTCGTTACCGTGCTCGAGCATGCGGGAGAAGTCTGCCACGCCCGCCTCAAGGCTATCGAAGGTATCGCGACGAGGCGATTCAAAGTATGTAATCTGCGGCAACGCACCCATCTGAATGAGGATATTAAAAGCATACACAAAGCCATTACTGCAGGTAACCGAGGCACCGATGGCGTTCATCAAGTGCAGATCATAGCGCGGGCTGGAGTTGGCGACCATCGTGACAGCGCAACGCCGACGAGCCGTACGGTCAAGCTTGACAAGTGCGCCTTTTAGGTTGCTCGTGGTGACAGAGCGACTGGCAAAGGCAACATCTACCGCTTTCGCGACCGGTCCAACCAAATCCCAATCATCATCCCAAGCAAGCTCAAGTGGCGTAATCAGGTCCTCGAGCCCATAGTACTCAATGCCAGCATCAAGGGTGCCCAACATGGCAGGGGAAAAATCAGCGGCAATCACGGGATGCCCGTCTTGAGCAAGCGGAATAGCAATCGACCCAGCCCCACACCCCATATCGAGCACCGACTCGTCGGGCTCAAGCGCCAACAGCTTTATAAAATCCCGAGCATACGGAGCAGTCTCCAACGGCCGAAAATGCCGAGCCCTTTTATCCCACTCAAAAGAATCATCAGCCCGCCGCCGACCAGCTTGCAGGCGCATCCACTCCTGATTCCAATCAGCAGAAAGAAGCTCAGAGCGAGCATCCCCATCAACCACGGGCCAACCTCCTAGCAACAAAAAAGCGACTCCCCCCAAAAGAAGAGCCGCAACCAGCATATATCAGAAAAAGAACCGTTCCAACGCCAAACCGCCGCACCAGCCAAGTGGTGCAGGAGCGAAGCAACTGCAACCGGGATAGAACCCAACTGAGGTCCCGTTGTGCGGGAGCCCCGGGGAGGGCAAATATATAAGGTCGATCGCGAGTTCCGCACGAGCCGG
>CATYIV010000004.1 GCA_958407465.1 uncultured Collinsella sp.
GCCCGTGGGTTATACCCTAAGAGCAAACCACCCTTTTTAAGGGTGGTTCTGATTTGGTGCCGAGATGCACGATGCTGCCCATGCCATCCACAGGCTATTTGGTTGTCGCTGCATGAAAAAACGCCGACATCCCGCCTCGGGGAGGAGGCGGGAACGCACCGAGTAGACGGAGGGGTGCGGAGCGCGGTCGCGTCTCGACTGACGACGTTGCCCATCGACAGGACCATTGTAGCGCATGGCGGTTCTTGGTTTATCGTGTCGAGCGTTTGCGTTGTGCCATTGCCTGCGGCAACGGTGTGTTACACTCTTGCACTGCTGAGTGGGCCAGACGGTCGCGCGATGTGCTGCTTGCAGTACGTGTGAGGAAAGTCCGGGCTCCAGAGGGCGGGATGCCGGCTAACGGCCGGGCGGAGTGATCCGACGGAAAGCGCCGCAGAAAAGAAGACTCCCACCTGCGCCGCAAGGCGTAAAGGGAAAAGCTGAAACGGTGGTGTAAGAGACCACCAGCGTCGTGGCAACACGGCGGCTTGGCAAGCCCCATCCGGAGCAAGCGCGAATAGGAACGCTATGGGCCGGCCCGGTCCGCGTTCGGGTAGCGTGCGTGGAGCTGCACGGTAACGTGCAGACAAGATAAATGACCGTTCACGACAGAACCCGGCTTATAGGCCCACTTGGCAACTATGTTGACGCTGCGAACCCGTCAGCGCGGCAATCTGCCTTACAAGCCTTCGGGCATGACCATAAGGTCAATGCCCTCGTCTTTCAAGGCACCTTGCTCGCGCTGACGGGTTCTCGCTGTTGGTGACGGCATTATTGGCGTTTCCGTTCTTGTCGGCAAGGGCAACGGTTCTGTCTTTGCCGTATTATTGAGGCTGTTTGTTGCTGCGCTTAATTTTGTTGAGGGGCTTTGTTGGACAGCTATTTTACTCTGCAATCGAATATTGAGGCTACGGGCGAGTTCGTTGACCGCAAGAGCCGGTTTATTGCCCAGCTGGTCCATATTGAGTCCGAGGATGAGGCGAATGCCTTTATCGAGATGGTTCGCAAGCGTCATTACGACGCTCGACACAATGTTCCCGCGTGGATTTTAGTCGATGGACGCGAGCGCCAGAGCGATGATGGTGAGCCGAGCCGCACGAGCGGTATGCCGACGCTCGAGGTGTTGCGCGGCGCAGAGCTCAAAAATGTTTGCTGCGTGGTGACGCGCTATTTTGGTGGCACGCTGTTGGGACCTGGTGGCTTGGTGCGCGCCTATACTGCGGCGACGCAGGCGGCGGTGGCAGCTGCTCGGGAGGCCGGGCAGATTGTCGAGATGACGAGTGTCGTGCCTGTTGACGTGCATGTGGCCTATCCGCAGTATGAGCAGGTGCTTCGTTTGGCGCAGGATTCGGGTGCCAAGGTTTCGGATACCGATTACGCGGATGCCGTGACACTTCACCTGGTATTCAAAGCGGGGGAGCAGGAGCAATTTTGCGCCAAGATGCGCGAGCTTATGGCGGGGCGCGAGGAGATCGAGGTCGGCGCTCCCAAATTTGCCGAGTTCTAACGGCGACGGCCGGCGTTTTTTTGGATGGATCCCAAACGCGCCGGCCGTCGTTTTATGTTGCTGCCGTTTACTCGGCGAGCTGCTTTAGCACATCGCAGGCGATCTCGATGGCATCGTCGATGCAGCCGGGGCAGCTGCGGAGCGGACCCTTATCCGATCCGATGCCCTTGAGCGTGCCGCAGACGGTCGTCGTGTTCTTCTCGCCAAATCGCTTGGCAATCTCGCGCGACAGCTTGTAGGTCTGGCCTTTGGTCTTGGGGTTCTCCATGCCGTCGCTCATTACAAAGCCCATTATGGCAACAGCGCCCGAGATGGCGCCGCAGGTCTCGGTCATGCCACCCATGCCGGCGCCAAAGCCCTCGGTGAGGGTAAAGGCAGTCTGGGGGTCGAGCCCGACGGCAGGTGCGAGCGTGCAGGCGACGGCCTGGGCGCAGTTAAAGCCACGGGCGTGGTATTCGGCAGCTTGAGCCTGACAGGCGGTGATGTCGAGCTGGGCCGTATCGATTTGCTTCATCGTTGTCTCCTTGGTTACGGTGTACCCGCCTATGGTACCCGTGACGGGGTATGTAATCATCGAGAGCTTCATGTATGCCTCATTTTTATCTATCGAGCAAATGCCCAAGGCTTGAGATAAATACCCCTGATCAATTTGTCCTATAACCTACCTTGGGGATGGGTTGAGAGGGGTGCAGGGTAGCGGTATCGTGAACCGAATGAAACGTAACCCAGGCTAGGGAGCTAGATATGAGCGAGCAGACCATCGGTACCACATGTGTTCAGGGCGGCTATCACCCGGGAGATGCCGAGCCGCGCCAGGTGCCCATCTACCAGTCCACCACGTGGAAGTACGACACGTCCGAGCACATGGGCAAGCTGTTTGACCTAGAGGAGTCGGGCTACTTCTACAGCCGTCTGCAGAACCCCACGTGCGATCTCGTTGCCGCCAAGATCTGCGAGATGGAGGGCGGCACCGCTGCGATGCTCACGAGCTCGGGCATGGCTGCGAATTTCCTCGCGATTTTTAACGTGGCCGGTGCCGGCGATCATGTGGTCGCGAGCTCTGCTATCTACGGCGGTACCTACAACCTGCTCGCCCATACTATGGAGCGCATGGGTTTGACCTGTACCTTCGTTGCCCCCGACTGCACCGACGAGGAGCTCGAGGCAGCCTTCCAGCCCAACACCAAACTCGTCTTTGGCGAGACCATCGCCAACCCCGCCCTTGCCGTGCTCGATATTGAGCGCTTTGCCAAGGCCGCGCACGACCACGGCGTGCCGCTGATGGTCGACAACACCTTCCCGACGCCCGTGATGTGCCGTCCCTTTGAGTGGGGCGCCGACATCGTCACGCACTCCACCACTAAGTACATGGATGGCCATGCGGCCTACCTGGGCGGCGTGATCGTCGATCACGGCCAGTTTGACTGGATGGCCCATGCTGATAAGTTCCCGGGTCTCACCACGCCTGACGAGAGCTATCACGGCGTGACCTATGCCGAGAAGTTCGGTCGCGAGGGCGCCTTCATTACCAAGGCCACCGCGCAGCTCATGCGCGACCTCGGCCCCATGCAGAACCCGCAGGCGGCCTTCTTCCTGAACAGCTCGCTCGAGAGCCTGCATGTACGCATGCCGCGTCATTGTGAGAACGGCCTGGCCGTTGCCAAGTTCCTGCAGAGCCATTCCAAGGTGCGCTTCGTGAGCTATCCGGGCCTGGAGGGCGATAAGTACTATGACCTGGCTCAGAAGTACATGCCCAACGGTACCTGCGGCGTTGTGAGCTTTGGCTTTAACGGTGGTCGCGCGGCGGCCGAGACCTTTATGAAGAGCCTCAAGCTCGCCCAGATCGCCACGCACGTGGCCGATGCCCGCACTTGCTGCCTGCATCCCGCTAATGCCACGCATCGCCAGATGAACGATGAGGAGCTCATCGCCTGTGGCATCTCCGCCGACATGGTGCGCCTGTCGTGCGGCCTCGAGGACACGGCCGATCTGATTGCCGACCTTGAGCAGGCACTCGAGCAGTGCTAGGCTAGCTCCGTACAAGGTGCCGATGCTGGCAGAAAGCTTCGGTGACCTTTCGTTCCGATTCCGTAGGCGGGACCCCAATCGCGGCTGTTTGCAGGCGATCGGGGCCCCGTTTTTTGCGTTAGGCCACTCGAAAGGATGGATATGGAGAAAACTGCAGAGCAGTTGCGCCGCGAGCACATTGCTCTAGAGGGCGACACCCATGGCAAGAACAAATGGGCGATTCTGTTTACCGTGCTCATCATGACGTTTATGTCGTGTCTGGATTCGACCGTCGTGACCGTGGCGTTGCCCGTGATGCAAAAGGAGCTGGGCGTGGGCCTCGACCGCATCCAGCTGGTGAGCTCGGTGTACCTGCTTGCGACATGCGTGGCTATGCTGCCGTTTGGCCGCTTGGGCGACGTGCGCGGCAAGGTGGGCGTATTCCAGCTGGGCGTAATCGTTTTTACGGCCGGTTCGCTGCTTTGCGGCCTTTCGGGTTCGCTCGAGGTTCTTATCCTGGCACGCATTGTTCAGGGCGTCGGTTGCGCGGCGGCCATGGCTAACAACATGGGTATCATCACCGAGTCGTTTCCGGCGCGCGAACGTGGCCGTGCCATGGGTATTCTCGCGACCTTTGTGGCCCTCGGCATGATGTGTGGCCCCGTGCTTGGCGGCATGCTGGTGGCAAGCTTTCCCTGGGAGAGTATCTTCCTCATCAACCTGCCTATTGGCGTGATCTCGTTTATCGTGGGGCTCTACACGCTGCCGCATGTTAAGCCGGAGGCCGGCGAGCGCCCCATGTCCCTGATCGAGGCCGCTCGTCGCTGCTTTGCAAATTCGGCCTTCACCATCAACCTTGCCTGCATGCTCATCGTGTTCGTTGGCATTGGCGCATCCGAGTTTATTCTGCCGTTCTATTTTCAGGACGCCCACGGCTTTGGTTCCGACATTTCCGGATTGCTCTTTTTGGCGCTGCCGATGGTGAATGCCTTTATCGGGCCGCTTTCGGGTACGGTTTCGGACCGTGTTGGCTGCGAGGGCCCTACGGCGGTCGGCCTGGGCGTGTATGTGTGCGGTCTCTTTGCGGTAAGCACGCTCGACGAGCGCTCTTCTATCCCTGTGATCGTGTGCTGTGTCGCGTTTATGTCGTGCGGTACGTCGGTTTTCCAGAGTCCTAACAACTCGTTGTACATGGGCTCGGCTCCGCGCGAAGCACTCGGCTTTGCGGGTAGTCTGGGTAGCCTGGCGCGTTATGCGGGTATGGCACTCGGCATTACGGTGGCGTCGAATATCCTGTATGGACAGATGAGCGTGGCGATGGGCGAGGCCGTGACCAGTTTTGTTGCAGGACGTCCGGATGTGTTCCTGTTTGGTTTCCGTTCGGTGTTCTATGTGTTGATGGCTGTGGCCGCTGTGGGCTTTGCGCTTGCCATGGTGCGTTTGGTGAAGATGCGCGCCCGCCATTAGCGTGTTGGGAGGCTGTCTGCCACGATTCGCGCCGTCCCAAAAAGACTGGTTTGTGGTGCGATGCGGCTTGTGGGACGGGCGGGGGTCGGTCCGTGGTAGACTATCGAACAACGTTTATTAATCGCGCGGTATCGTTGCCGCGAGAAGGGGTTGCGCCATGCAGGAGCTTGAGGATCGTATTCGCCATGACGGCATCGTAAAGGCCGGTAACGTCCTTAAGGTTGATGCCTTCCTCAACCACCAATGCGACGTTGAGCTGTTCGACCACATGGGCGCCGAGTGGGCCCGTCTGTTCGAGGGTGTCGAGATCAACAAGATCCTGACGATTGAGGCTTCGGGCATTGGCATGGCTTGCATCGCGGCTCAGCATTTTGGCGGCGTGCCGGTGGTCTTTGCCAAGAAGGCGCAGTCCATCAACCTCGACGGCGAGCAGTATGCCACGACCATCTACTCCTTTACCAAGCAGAAGGAGTACCCGGTCATTGTGGGTAAGCGCTTCCTGTCCGAGGGCGACAAGGTCCTGATCATCGACGACTTCCTGGCCAACGGCTGCGCGCTTGAGGGCCTTATTAAGATCTGCGAGGCTGCGGGCGCCGAAGTTGCCGGCATTGGCATCGCCGTTGAGAAGGGCTTCCAGGGCGGCGGCGATAAGCTCCGTAAGCGCGGCTTCCGCGTTGAGAGCCTGGCACGTATCGCCGATATGGACTGCGAGAACGGCGAGATCACCTTCGCCTAAGCGCGCAACACAAGCGATTGGTATGCGATGTGACAAAGGGACTGTCCCTTTGTCACATTTTTTGTATGAGGGGAGGTGTTGATATGGACGAGAACAAGATGGGATGGCGCGAGTATGCGCGCTATGCCGAGATGTCGGCCGAGGAGTTGGCGCGCGATTGCGAGGTACAGGTGTTTCGCGCGACTGGTCCGGGCGGACAAGGCGTCAACACGACGGACTCGGCGGTGCGCATGAAACATATCCCTTCGGGAATTACCGTGACGGCGCGCGAGAGCCGCAGCCAGTTCCTAAACCGTAGCAGCTGCCTACGTAAACTGCGCGCTGAGCTTGAGCGTCGCGGGCGTCCGCCGCGCCGCCGCGTCAAGACCAAAGTGCCACAGCGATCGCGCCAGCGCAGGCTCAACGACAAACACTTCAATGCGATTAAAAAGGCCAACCGTCGCAAGCTGGGCGGGGAGGAATGATCTTATCAATAAGTTGCGGTGAAATAGGGACTGTTTTGCGGCTTTAGCTACATAAACAGTCCCTATTTCACCGCAACTTAGGTGGGGTTAGCGGGTGGGATGCCAGACGTGGAGGACGCCGGCAAGGATGTCGACCTCGATGCGCGAGGCGACAACGGGCTCGCCGTCGGCCTGGATGGGGTAGTCGGGCTCCTCAAAGGTGAGCTCGACATGGCGGCAGCGGCGCATGCGAACCGGCGGCAACTTGGTATGGTGGCCGTCCTTGGCCGAAAGAAACATAGGCAGGGCAACCGCACGCGGAACGGGGCCGCAGGCGTAGCAGACGTCGAGTACGCCGTCGCAGGGGTCGGCATCGGGGCAGATGCGATAGCCCGAGCCATAGGTAGGACCCAGCTGGATGGCCATGATGATCGCCCGCACGCGCTCGGCGGGCGCGCCATCAAAGCTGATGGTCATGGGGTAGTTGCGATAGCGCAGGCCAAACTGCTCAAGTCCCGATAGGGTGTAGAGCGGAGCGCCGGCGAGGCCCGTCTTTTTGCGCAGCTCGGTGGTGCCCAGGCCGATGGCGGCATCGATGCCGACCGAGAGCGTCTGGTCGTAGTACTCAACGGTAGCCTCGCCGCTGCCGCTCGCAGGGCTCCACGAGCGAATGCGCCCGATGTCCTGACGCTGCAGCTCGCAGGTGAGCAGCGCGCCAAAATCCTTACCGGAGAAATCGTCGATGCCGAGCGTTTGGGCAAAATCGTTGCCAGAGCCCACGGGTAGGATGGCAAGAGCGGGGCGGGTGTCCTCCTCTTGCGTCATAAGCCCGTTGACGACCTCGTGAATCACGCCGTCGCCGCCAAGGGCGATAACGGTGCGATAGCCCTGGGCCTGTGTGGCCAGCTCCTTGGCGTGTCCCATGCGCTCGGTTAGCACCAAGTCAAACTGGGATGCGCGTGCAGTCATGTCCAAAAAGCGTTGCAGGCGCTCGGCAACTTCGTGCGCCGCACCCGACTGGGCGGCTGGGTTGGCGATGATGAGCGTGCGGCCAAAATCAGTTGCGTGCATGGGGCGACTCCCGGCGTATGACGTGACGGTGCGGTCGCGCTCAGGTCGAATTGCCCCCGATTGTGGCTGCACGTCGAATACTTACGTCTACTCTATCAGGTCGTTGTGGCGCTCGATAGCATCCGCTACCGTACCGCCCTCATCCACAATAAGCGAACGGCGCTTGGGCGAGATGATGCGCTGGGCGGGGTACACGCCGCGGTGTCCGGCAGTTAGGTAGCTGATAAAGGCCACGATGACAAAGAACCCGGCTGCCGTGCCGTGGAACAGGTCGATGGCCATCATGCAGGTGGTGATGGGCACGTTGAGGCCGGCACAGAACACGCCGAGCATGCCGAGAGCCGCCAGAAAACTGGGGTCGATTCCGACGAGGCAACCGATCCAGCCGCCGAGCGCCGCACCGATGCCAAACAGGGGCGTGACCTCGCCGCCTTGGAAGCCCGCACCCAGGGTAAGCGCTGTGACGACCAACTTGATGGCTGCGTCTGCCAGGGTGGTGTTGCCGGCAAATCCGGCGCCGGAAAGCCACGTGGAAAGGCCGGCGTAGTCCCAGGCGTCGAGAAGGGCATAGGCGGCCAAAACCACGAGTGCGCCTATGAGTGCGCGAACGAGGTAATTGGTGATAAAGCGACCGTACAGGCTCTTGACGGTTCGAACTGACCAGGCAAAGAGGCGTGCCGTCAGACCGAAGATAATGGCGCTGATAACAACGATGACAACCGTCCGTGGTGTCATGTTGGGAACGCTGGCGATAACATTCGCCTCGTACTCGGTACCCAGGGCGAGTGATGTAAAGTAGCCGGTAAACGAGGCGACCAGGCAGTAGATGCCCGCGGTGTAGTCGATCTTGCCGATAAAGCACATCTCCATGCCAAAGAAAGCTCCGGCAAGGGGCGAACCGAACACGGCGCCAAAGGCCGACGAGATGCCGGCGAGCATGAGGTCGTGGTGGTCATGCTTTTTGAGGTGGGCGAGGCTCGAGATGTTGCTGGCGATGGTGCCGCCAATCTGCACCGCAGCTCCCTCGCGACCGGCCGATCCGCCCGTTAGGTGCGTGAGCGTGGAGCAGACGAAGGTGAGGACGGCCATGCGCATATGGATGAGGCGGGTGCCCAGAGCGGAGTCGATGACCAGGTTGTTACCGCGTTTGGCGGCGAGACCGTGGTTTTTGTACACCCATGCGGTGGCAACGCCCACAACGGGAAGCAAGGCGTAGACCCACACATGGTGCTCGCGATAGTCGGTCGCGATATTCAACGAGGCCAAAAACGCCCAAGCGGCAACGCCCATGGCGAGCGAGACGATGACGACGAGTGCGAGCAACTTGGCGCTCGCGAGTAGGTTGCGGGCGTTGCGGCGCGTGTCGGCAGCCAAGAGATGCTCAGAGCGGGTGAGCTGATGCCTGCCTGCCGCGATGACGTCGTTCAGGGAGAAAAAACCGCCTTCGTCGAGCGGCTGGGAATGATCCTGCGCTTCGTTTGCGCTTTCGGGTTTGTCGTTATGAGCCATACGTTCCTCTTTTAGGTTGCAACGCAAGCATTATAAAACGCGGTAAACGCGACGAGCCGGTGGGTTGGTTTCCATTCTGTTTCGCGGCCTGCAACCGACAGGTGTATTTGCGGGTACAGGCCGAGTCGCGGTCGTGCGTCGGGGGATTATACTGAGACAAGCATAAAGAATCGGCGCCCCTGTTGTGCGCCGTGGCATTAAGAGGTGCATATGGCAGAGAAACTCATTCCGCTGGAGGACGCGCAGTCGATTGTTCTGTCGCACGTTGCTCCGACCGATCTCGTCGAGATTCCCGTGTGGCAGGCCGCCGGTCTTCCCTTGGCCGAGGACGCGGTGGCCGATATCGACATCTCGCCGTTTGCCAACAGCGCTATGGACGGATATGCCGTGCGCTCGGCGGACTTGGCGCAGGCGTCTGGCGAGGCGCCGGTGACGCTCGACGTTATCGGACACGAGGCTGCGGGACATGTGTTTGAGGGCGCTATCGGCGCGGGCGAGGCGGTCCGCATTATGACAGGCGCGCCGGTGCCCGAAGGTGCCGACGCCGTGGTGAAATACGAGATCGTCGATGTGCTCGACGGTGACGGCAACGAGGGCTCGCGTGCGAGGTTCTCGGCGCCGGCCAAGGTGGGGGAGAATGTTCGTTCTGCCGCCGAGGAGGCCCATGCCGGCGATGTTGTGATGCACGCCGGCGAGGTCGTGGCTCCGGCGGGCGCGGGCCTGCTGGCAAGCGCCGGATACGCGAGCGTGAAGGTGCACGCTGCCCCACGTGTGGGCATTATCTCGCTGGGCACGGAACTGGTCGCACCGAGTAAGGTGCCGGCGCGCGGCCAGATTCGCGATTCCAACTCCTCGGCGCTGATGGCCGAGGCGCTCGATGCCGGTGCCGAGCCCGTGTTCTACGGCATTGCACCCGATGATGAGCAGACGATTGCCGAGCTGGTGCATCGCGCCGTGCAGGAGTGCGATTTTGTCATTACGAGCGGCGGTGCCTCGGCGGGCGACTACGACTATGTGACGGCGCTGGTCCAGCGCGAGGGCGAGGTGCTGTTCGACCGCATCTCGATGCGTCCGGGCAAGGCCATCACGTTTGGCCTGCTTGGAGGCAAGCCGTATTTGGGGCTTTCGGGCAATCCCGCGGCGGCGTATGTGGGCTTTGAGATGCTCGCGCGCCCGGCGATTCGCAAGATGCGCGGCTTTGCCGAGGGCGTGCGCCCCGTGCAGCAGGCGACGCTCACACATGGCGTGAAAAAGCGACAGCATCGCCGCTTCTTCGATCGCGCCACGGTTTTGCGCGACCCCGAGACCGGTGAGCTGTTGGTGACCGAGGCCAAGACGCAGAATTCGGCGCTGCTCGGCACGATGCAGCGGGCCAATTGCCTGCTGCGCATTGACGAAGGACCGTGCGACCTTGCGGCGGGCGACGTCGTGGATGTCGTGCGTGTCGACCTGCCTGAGGGCACGGTGCTATAGGAGGAATGCTATGGAGCTGAAGATTTCGATTGTGACGTGCTCGGATACGCGTGATCTTGCTCAGGACGAGGCCGGAGCCGCACTCGAGGAACTTATCGAGGCGCAGGGCTGGACGGTCGCCTCACATGTGGTGGTGCGCGACGACGTCAGCGAGATCGGTGATGCCATTGTGGAAGCCGCCGATGAGTGCCACGCCAATGTCGTGCTCACCTGCGGTGGCACGGGGCTTTCGATGCGCGATGTAACGCCCGAGGCGACGCGTTCCGTCTGCGACCGCGATGTGCCGGGTATTGCAGAGGCAATCCGCGCGTATTCGATGACCAAGACGCGCCGCGCCATGCTCTCGCGTGCTATTTGCATGCAACGAGGTCATACACTTGTCGTAAACTTTCCCGGTTCTACGAAGGCCGCCCGCGAAAGCTGGGAGGCCATAGCGGACCAGCTGGAGCATGCGGCTCAGATGACAGCGGGCGGCGGACATACCAACTAAGCGGTTTACCTGCGGCGGGGCGACCTGAACGGCTGCTCCGCCTTTGTTTTCCGCCGAAGCGACGCCGAGATGCACGGCAACTCGAAACTATATTCTCTAGCGAGAATAATTTCTCATTATCATTATTCGCGCGGAAGTATAATCTAGTAACAGAATAAAGCCTGCGGCGGGGTGCCCGGGCATAGCGTTCGAAAGGGTTGAATATGTTCGATATGGTTTCACGCCGCGGTTTTGTCTCGCTTTCTGCTGCCGCTGCCGCCGGCCTTGGCCTTGCCGGCTGCTCGGGCAACAAGACGTCCGAGCCCGCTGGTTCCGATGCCGGCTCCGTCAAGTCTTCCTCTAAGAAGAAAGCTGTCGAGCTGCAGGTCTTTGCCGCCAACTCGCTCGAGAAGGCTCTGCCCGAGGTTCAGGAGCTCTACACCGACCAGACCGGCACCACCTTTGCCGACACGCAGTTTAAGGCTTCTGGCGACCTCGTTGAGCAGATGCGCGCCGGCGCCACGGTCGACGTGCTCATCACGGCCTCCAAGGGCACCATGGACGACGCCGAAGCCGCCGAGCTCGTCGATGCCGACACGCGTGAGGACATGTTCGTCAACGATCTCGTGATCATTCGCGCCGAGGGCTCCGACACCAAGGTCGAGGCCATCGCCGACGTCGCGAACCTGGACGGTAAGATCGCCATTGGCGACGCCAAGACCGTCCCCGCCGGCAAGTACGCCAACCAGGCGCTGGCTTCCGTGGGCCTCTACACCGGCACCGAGGGCGACGACGGCGAGTATGCGCCCGAGATTGCCGACAAGGTGGCCCTGGCCGACAAAGTTGGTACCGCCGCCGCCTATGTGTCCACGGGCGACTGCGTGGCCGGTTTTGTCTACAGCTCCGATATCTTCCGCTACGACGGCATCGAGGAGGCCTTCGTATGCCCCGAGGATTCGCACAAGCCCATCGTGTATCCGGGTGCCGTTGCCGAGAGCTCCGAGCACGCCGACGAGGCCAAGGCGTTCATCGACTTCTGCCTGACCAACAAGAAGGCCCAGAAGATTTGGGCCAAGTACGGCTTTGAGCTTTCCGCGTAGTGCGGCTTGGCGCGATAATTCCATCGCCTTGTGTTTCACTCCGTCCTTGTATTCGCTTGGAGCTTTTCGTGCTTAATAGATTCCGCATGCTTGTCGCCTGCGCTTTGACCTTCGCGCTTTGCTGGGTGCCGGGATTTGCGTTTGCTGGGGACGCTGAGGACGGGGCCCAGGTTGCTGCGACCGCTCATGGGCTTTCCTATGGGATCGAGGGTTTTGAGCGGTTGGCCAAGGGGACCGCTCGTGCCATGGAGGGCCAGCCTGAGGGCTACCGGTTTCCCGTTGATGAGGACGTGGACCTTGTAGTGGCGCCTGCTGCCGATCGCGTTGTGGTGTGGATATCGCCCAAGGCGGTCGAGAAGTATGGATTGAATCCGCAGGACAATGAGTGCGTATCGGGTCTCAAGGCCCTCGTCTGTGAGCTCGACAGCGCAAACTGCATGGGAGGTGCGCAGCTGGGGGACGTGGATCTTCCTTGGTATGTCACGGCGGAAACAACGTTTGATGCCGGCGGGTATACCTATGGCTTTGACGAGCGCGGTGCGGATGGGGACCGCTATGTGGTGATTGCATCAGCCTCGGGTGATGTCAAGGGCGGCGCGCGTTGGCTTGATAGCGCTCAAATGGTAGAAGCATCGTCTGTCGAGTTGCGGGATGAGCAGGGGCCCTTGACCTCTTTGGCTTACTTTTTGGGCGACATCGACTATCGTCCGTTTTGGGTGTCCATCAAAACGAGTGGCCTTGCCCTGGTGATCGCGTTTGCGCTGGGCCTGTTCGCCGCGTGGAAGACTATGGGTACCTCGAGTCGCATCAAGGGCCTGCTCGATTCGGTCTTTACCATCCCTATGGTGTTGCCGCCCACGGTCTGCGGCTTTCTGCTGCTTATGCTATTTGGCCGCTCGACCGGGGTCGGTCGGTGGCTTATCGCGCACGGCGTCTCGATCGTCTTTACGTGGCCCGCGGCGGTGATATCTGCCGTGGTGGTGTCGTTTCCCCTGGTCTACCGTACGGCGCTCGGTGCCTTCGAGAGTCTCGACACGCAGATGCTCGATGCGGCGCGCACGCTGGGCTGGTCCGAGCGTCGCATCTTTACCAAGCTCATGATGCCGCTTGGCTGGCCCTCGATTGCCGCCGGCACGGTGCTCGCCTTTGCCCGCGCGATGGGCGAGTTTGGCTGCACCCTGTTCTTTGCGGGCAACTACGCCGGTATTACGCAGACCATTCCCATCGCCATCTACTTTGAATGGATGGGCGGCAATACGTCGGTGGCCCTCTTTTGGGTCGTGGTCGTAATAGCGTTCAGCTTCCTAGTCATCCTGTTCATCAACATGTACACGGCGCATTCGCAAAAATACCGCGAGCGTGGCCTTTCCCGTGCGGAACGTAAGCAGGCCAAAGATCTCGCCGGACAGGGCGATTCACTCGACCCGGCGGGCGGTGATGCCTTGCGTATCGATCGCGAGGCACTGGCCGAGCTCATGCGCGATGAGCCCGCTATGCAGGGAGGCCGATAGGCCATGTCACTCGTTCTGGACATAAAAAAGCGCTATCCGGGGTTTATGCTCGATATGCAGCTTGAGGCCGGCGAGGAGCGTGTGGCGCTGCTTGGTGCCTCGGGCTGCGGCAAGAGCTGCACGCTGCGCTGCATTGCCGGCGTGGAGACGCCCGACGAGGGCAAGATCGTCGTCAACGGCGTGACCTTTTTTGACTCGGCGGCTGGCATCAACCTGTCACCCCAGGAGCGAAAATGCGCCCTGTTGTTTCAAAACTATCAGCTGTTTCCCAACATGACGGTGGCCGATAACGTATGCGCCGGTGTAAAGGATGCTGGCGACGCCGCCGCGCGCAAAAAGCTCGCCGAGCGCTATTTGGGCATTTTCGGTCTGGCCGATTTTGTCGATCGCTACCCCGCGCGACTCTCGGGCGGGCAGCAGCAACGCGTGGCGCTTGCCCGTATGGTGGCGGCGCATCCGGGCATCTTTATGTTCGACGAGCCCATGAGCGCGCTCGATTCCTATCTTAAGAGCGCGCTCGAGCAGAACATGCTCGACCTGTTCGATGTGTGCAACCGCACCGTCCTCTACGTGAGCCACGATATTGACGAGGCATGCCGCCTGTGCAAGCGCATTTGCGTGATGCATAACGGACATGTGGAGGAGATCGGCTCCGTCGAGGACGTGGTCCTCCGTCCGCAGACGCTGGCGGCGTTGCGCCTGACGGGCTGCAAGAACACAAGCCGGGCGCGCAAGATTGGGCCTCAGGAAGTTGAAGCCCTTGATTGGGGTATGACCTTTAACGTAGGTCGCGAGGTTCCCGATGACGTTGCGTACCTGGGTATTCGTGCGAGCTACTTCCATGTTGACAATCGCGCGGAGCGCGGTCGCAACAGCTACGATTTGCACGTGGCCCGTGTGAGCGATTCGCGCTTTGAGCGGCTGGTGCTGCTGGACGTGCCGCGTGCTGATGCGCCCACGCGTCTGCAGTGGAAGGTGAATAAGGTGAGTGTACCCGTGGAAGAGCTGCCGCAGGCGGGTGAGACTCTGCGCATGCATTTTGATGCAAGCAGGATTCATCTCGTTTGCCGATAATGCGGGGGCGATGCGGTCGAGGAGGTAGTCCTCGACCGCTTTGTTTTCACTTCGCCGTTCGCCGATTTCTACATGACTAAACCTTATCAGTCTGATAATTAATTATCAGATAGTGAGATGCTCACATCCCGACGCTGTCGTACGCATGTCGGCGGTGTTCGTCTGGACGACAACCGTTGATATAGTTACCTTCGACGAGAAAAGGAGGGCGCGCTGATGCCGCAGAAGACATATTCGCGTCGCGTTGCGGCGCGCGCCCTGTATATGGCTCGGAGCCGCATATGAGCAGGTATGTTCACGGCTCCGGGAGAGACGACGCACAACTAAATAATCAGCTGCAAAGCAGGTTCCCCAAAATTCCGGGTTTAGGCACGGCTGGGTTTTCGCCGCCCACCGTGCAGCAATACCGTAGTTATCCGTATTTGGTTCGAGAGGGGAACCGTCATGGCTGAAGAATTCGATTTCCATCCGATGTGGGAGAGCCTCGGCATGAATCTTGCCGATCACGACATGCCGCTGGGCGCTGTGGGCCAGATGTACGGCGATATGTTCCTGACGCAGAACAATCGCCCCAAGTCCACGTCCTACCTGGATTTTGTCGCCACCAACATCCACAGCGGCCGTATTAAGGAGATGCTCGACAAGAAGGAGGCCGGCGAGGCCACCAAGATCGTCGGTTCGTTCTGTGTGTACGTGCCCGAGGAGATCGTGCTTGCCTGCGATGGCATCCCCGTTGGCCTGTGCTCGGGTGCCGACTGGGCGACCGACAAGGTCGAGGAGCATCTGCCGCGCAACACCTGCCCGCTCATCAAGAGCTTTGCCGGCTTTAAGCTGGGCGAGGTCTGCCCCTACATTGAGTCGAGTGATCTGGTGGTGGGCGAGAACACCTGCGATGGCAAGAAGAAGGCCTACGAGTTCTTTGCCACGCAAAAGAACATGTACGTCATGGATATTCCCAACGTGCATGACGAGTCGACGTTCGTGACCTGGAAGGCCGAGGTTAAAAAGCTTGCCGCCAAGATTGAGGAAGAGTGCGGCGTCAAGATTACGCCCGAGCGCCTGAAGGCTGCCATCCACGCCGTCAACGAGAAGCGTCGCGCCCTGCAGCGCCTCGCTGCCACGCGCGCTGCCGACCCGGCGCCCATCAGCGGTCTCGATAGCCTGCTGACCGTGCAGGCCGCCTTTATGGATGACACGCCGCGTCTGACCGGAGCCATCAACGAGATGGCGGCTGAGTGCGAGCAGCGTGTCGAGGCCGGCGAGGGCGTGGCGCCCAAGGGGACCAAGCGCATCCTGTACACCGGCACGCCCATGGCCGTGCCCAACTGGAAGCTGTTCAACCTCATCGAGAAGGCCGGCGGCGTCGTGGTGGGCGAGGAGTCCTGCACGGGCTCGCGCTACTACAAGGACCTGGTCGACGAGTCCGGCGAGACGGTCGACGAGATGCTCGATGCCATCGCCGAGCGCTACTTTAAGATCAACTGCGCTGTCTTTACGCCCAACGACCAGCGTATGAAGGACATTGTCCAGATGGCCAAGGACCTGCATGCCGACGGCATCGTCGACGTGGCCCTGCAGTTCTGCACGCTCTACGAGATGGAGTCGTTTGCCGTGGAGAAGGCCGCCGAGGAGGCGGGCATTCCGTTTATGCACATCACGACCGACTACGCCGGCGAGGATGCAGGCCAACTGCAAACCAGGATTGAGGCTTTCTTGGAAACCATTTAGGACTATTCGTCCCGGCGGCTTCCCCAGGCACCCGATCTGGCCGTTCAAACCGTCGCCTGCGAATCAAAGTACGCGGCGCTCCTCTTTCACGGCAACCTCGGGCACCTGGGAAAGCCGTTTCCTTGGTTGGTTAAAAGGTTTGTTAAGGAGTTATATGTCGGAATATATTGAGCAGCCGTTGCCGCGCACGTTTGAGGAGTTCAACGAGCAACGCAAGGCGGCGTTTATTCGCGTCAAGGATTATAAGCAGGCGGGTAATCGCCTGGTCGGCTTTTTGTGCAGCTATACGCCGCTCGAGATTATCGATGCCGCGGGCGCTGCAAGTGTGGCCTTGTGCGGCACATCCGACGAGGTGATTCCCGAGGCCGAGAAGGTGCTGCCGGCAAACCTGTGCCCGCTCATCAAGTCGACGTACGGTTTTGCCTACTCGCAAAAGTGCCCGTTTACGTACTTTAGCGACATGATCATCGGCGAGACCACCTGCGACGGCAAGAAGAAGATGTACGAGCTACTCAACGAGCTCAAGCGCACGCACATTCTGCATCTTCCGCAGGGTCGCGATCGCGCCTACGAGCGCGAAGGCTGGTACGAGGAGTGCCGCCTGCTCAAGGAGGAGCTCGAGGGCTTCTACGGCATCACGATTACCGACGATGACCTGCGCGCTGCCGTCCGTCGTCGCAACCGCTTGCGTGCGGCCCAGCTCGACATGTTTGCCCTGCAGGCCAACCAGCCGGCGGCCATGAGCGGCGTCGACCTGATGAGCACCATGTTTGCCGGTACGTTCAGCTTTGATATCGAGGCCTATACGCAGCAGCTGGAGCAAAAGGTTGCCAAGCTGCGCGAGGCCTACGACGCGGGCGAGCGCCCGGTTGCGGCAGACGCCAAGCGCATTCTGATCACCGGCTGCCCGGTGGGCGGCGTAATCAACAAGATCGGTCGCACCATCGAGTCCAACGGCGGCGTGGTCGTGTGCATGGACGACTGCTCGGGCGAGCGCACGGCGGCCATGATGATTGACCCGGAGGCTCCCGACATCCTGCGCGCCATCGCCGACCGCTACCTCGACATTAACTGCTCGGTCATGACGCCCAATGACGGTCGTATGGACAACACCCTGGCCATGTGCGAGAAATACCATGTCGACGGTGTGGTGGAGAATGTGCTCCAGGCGTGCCACACCTTTAACGTGGAGAGTGCCCGCATGCAGGAGGCTGTCGAGGGTGCGGGTATTCCGTATATGAAGATCGAGACCGATTACAGCAACGGCGACATGGGTCAGATCGAGACCCGCATCGCCGCCTTCATCGAAACCCTCTAGCTTCCTCAGGCACCGGATTTTGCTCCTCAAACCGTCGCTTGTGTACCCAAAGTACGCTGCGCTCCTCTTTCGGGGCAATCTCCGGCACCTGAGAAACCTAGAGCTAAGGCGCCTGAACGCGCCGCTACCTTTGATGTTTAGATTGGAAGAGAGCCATGATAGGGATCGGGATCGATATCGGGTCTACGGCGGCTAAGGCTGCTGTGGTCGACGGGGAGGGTTCGGTGGCGTGGACGTGCGTGCAGCCAACCGGGTTCTCCTCGGTCGATGCGGCCGAGCGGCTGCGCGAGGCACTGGTAGCGGCCGGCTATGACGTGACAGCCGACGACGTGCGCGTGATCGCGACTGGCTACGGCCGTGTCGCCGTGCCCTATGCGCACAAGGTCGTGACTGAGATCACCTGTCACGGCACCGGTGCCGTGCGCCTGTTTGGCGACCACGGCACCGTGATCGACGTGGGCGGTCAGGACACCAAGGTCATCCAACTTAAGGGTGGCCGCGTGGCCAAGTTTGCCATGAACGACAAGTGCGCCGCCGGTACGGGGCGCTTTTTGGAGATCATGGCCGATCGCCTGGGCATTTCCCAGCAGCAGATGGCCGACCTGGCGCGTACCGGCGAGCCCACCAAAATCAGCAGCATGTGCACGGTGTTTGCCGAAAGCGAGGTCATCAGCCTGATCGGTCGCGGTGAGCCGCGCGAGAACATCGCCCGCGGTGTGATTGAGAGTGTCGTGTCGCGCGTGGCGACCATGGCCGGGCAGGCCGCGGGCGCCCCGTACTACCTGACCGGCGGCCTGTGCGAGAACGCCTTCGTGGTGGAGCGGTTGGGCGAGCTACTGGGGTCGCCGGTGACCACCTCGCCCCAGGCTCGCTTTGCCGGAGCGATCGGCGCGGCTGTCCGCGCCTCCGCCTTGGCCTAGGGGTGTACCGCGACATGCGCATCCTCAACATCTCGGCCCAAAAACCAGATAGCACCGGCAGCGGCACCTACCTTGCCGCGCTTGTGCGCGAGCAGATCGAGACGGGGCATCGCGCCGCCGTGCTTTGCGGCGCGGCACCGGGTGATACCCAAGGCGAGCTGGACCGGCGTGCTGCCGTGTTTACCGTGCCGTTCGAGTCGCCCGAGCTGCCGTTTCCCATCTGCGGTATGTCCGATGTCATGCCCTATCCCTCCACACGCTATCGTGACCTGACGCCTTCGATGCTCAAGGCATTTGAGCGGGCATTTGCTGCTGCAATCGATCGGGCTGTGGCTGAGTTTCGGCCCGATCTGGTGCTCTGCCATCACCTGTATCTGGTGACCGCATTGGCGCGCGAGTGCGTCCGGGGCGTGCCGGTTGTTGCCGTGTGCCATTCGACCGACCTGCGCCAGCTGCGTTCGCATGCGCTCGAACGCGATCGCATCGTAAGTGCGGTTCGTCGGCTCGATGCCGTCTTTGCGCTCCATGCTGAGCAGGCTGAGCAGATTGGCCTGGTGTGCGGCGTCGATGCCGATCGTATCCACGTGATTGGGACGGGCTACGACCATCGCGTCTTCTGCCGCGACGCAAGCGTGGCGAGGCAGCCGGGATCGCTTGTGTACGTGGGCAAGATTTGCTTTAAAAAGGGCGTCGAGTCGCTGGTTCGAGCTGTGTCATTGCCGAGTGACGATGACGTCCGCCCATCTGGCTTGGTACTTGTGGGCGGCCGCGGGGACGATGCCGAGTACGCGCGTATCGAGCGCTTGACCGCGGCCTCGGATGTGCCGGTGACGCTGGCGGGGCGCCTGGATAGCGATGGGCTCGTGCGTGCCTACCGCAGTTCCGACGTCTTTGTGCTGCCTTCGTTTTACGAGGGTCTGCCGCTTGTGACGATCGAGGCCCTCGCGTGTGGCTGCAAAGTTGTGGCGACCGATTTGCCCGGCGTTCGTCCCTGGATGGAGGCGATGCTTCCCGGTGCTTCCGTGACGTGGGTGGCGTCGCCGCGTATGACGGATGTCGACACGCCCGTGGCGACCGACCTTCCGTTGTTTGAGCGCGCACTGGCAGATGCTATCGCGCAGGCGCTTGCGGCGCCGCCTTCGACGTTCGAGCCGTCGGCGGTCTCTTGGGAAGCGTCCTGGGGCGTATACTTAAAGACGTTGATTTGATGGAAGGGGGTTCGTATGGCTAAGGACACCATGAGGCTCACGTCTATGACGGCCGCGAGCGGTTGAGCCGCTAAGTTGGCTCCCGGAGCCCTCGCCCAGGTCCTGGGCGATTTACCCAATGTGCATAACGACAACTTGCTCGTGGGGTTCGATACCTCCGACGATGCGAGCGTCTTCCGCGTAGGGGAGAACCTGGGCCTCGTGCAGTCCATCGACTTCTTCCCGCCGATGGTCGACGACCCGTTTCTGTTTGGCCAGATCGCCGCGGCCAACTCGCTGTCGGACATCTACGCCATGGGCGGGCGGCCGAGCCATGCCATGAACCTGCTGTGCATTCCCAGTTGCCTGGGCATCGAGGTCGCAGGTCAGATTCTGGCGGGCGGCGCCGACAAGTGCGTCGAGGCGGGTTGCTCCATCGCGGGCGGCCACACCATCAACGACGACGAGCCCAAGTACGGCCTGTCCGTGAGCGGCTTTGTCGCGCTCGACCGCATGCTCGCCAACAGCGGCGCGCGCGTGGGCGATGCGTTACTGCTGACCAAGGCGGTTGGCTCGGGCATCATCACCACGGCCATTAAGGGCGAGCTTGTCGAGCAGGACGAGGCCGCAGCCATGTTTGACTCGATGCGCACCCTTAACGAGGCCCCGATTCGCTTGGCCGAGGGACTCAAGCTTCACGGTTGCACCGACGTCACGGGCTTTGGCCTGATCGGGCATGCGTGTGAGATGGCCGAGGGCTCGGGCGTGCAGATTGAGCTTGCGTCGGGGGCGGTGCCGCTCTTTGATCAAGTTCTCGACATGGCGCGTCTGGGCATTATCCCTGCCGGCGCCTACCGCAACCAGGACTTCTTTGGCCCGCGCGTGACGGCCGACGATGACCTGGAGCCGGGCATGCTGGATGCGCTGTACGATCCACAGACCTCGGGCGGCTTGCTCATCGCGGCACCTGCTGCCGATGTGGATGAGCTTGCGCGCCGTCTGCATGCCGAGGGGCGCGTTGCCGCCACAATCGGCCACGTGTGCGAGCCGGTGCCAGGCGGTCCTGCCGTCCACGTTGTCCGTTAACGACACGTTTATTGAACTATGCACCGTTCTAAAACGATTTATTCGAAAGGAATTTACTATGTCTACCAAGATTGATGTCAATGCCATGGGCGATGCCTGCCCGCTGCCCGTCGTCAAGACGCTCAAGGCCCTCAAGCAGCTCGATGGCGAGGGCGTTGTCGTGACCTCGGTCGACAACGAGACCGCCGTCAAGAACATCTCCAAGATGGCACAGGAAAAGGGCTGCACGGCCTCGGTCGAGAAGGTTTCTGACGCCGAGTGGCACGTGACCTTGGCGACCTCTGGCGCCGTTGCCGTTGCGGACCCCGAGCAGGATGGCGCTGCCTTCTGTGATGCCAGCGCCGGCAAGGGCAAACTCGTCATTTCCGTCTACACCGATTGCATGGGCCGTGGCGACGACGAGCTGGGCCACAAGCTCATGAAGGCCTTTATCTTTGCCGTGACGCAGCAGGAGGAGCTGCCCGCGACCATGCTGTTCTACAATGGCGGCGCCAAGCTCACCGTCGAGGGCTCTCCGGTGCTCGACGACCTTAAGGGGCTGGCCGAGCAGGGCGTCGAGATCCTTACCTGTGGCACCTGCCTCGACCACTATGGCATTAAGGACCAGCTTGCCGTGGGCGAGGTCACGAACATGTACGTGATCGTGGAGAAGATGGAGCAGGCCGTGCGCGTTGTGCGCCCGTAGCGTATTGGTTGGAGTTGTCATGAGGGAGAAGCGCCCGGCGCTTGTCATCACGTTTCCCACCACGGCGGCCGCTATGGGCTGCGAGTCCTTGTGCATCGAGCGCGGCCTTCCTGGGCGAACGATTCCCGTGCCCGGGGAGGTCGCTGCCGGCTGCGGTTTAGCATGGAAGGCGTTGCCTGCCGATGAGGATCTGCTGCGCGGCGAGCTTACCGCGGCAGGCGTTCCCACCGAGGGCTATACCGTGATTGATATGTGGGAGGTCGTGCGATGATCTATCTGGATAACGCGGCGACGACCATGCACAAGCCGCAGACGGTCATCGATGCCGTGACGCAGGCGATGTGCTCGCTCGGCAATGCCGGGCGCGGCGCGACGTCGGGTGCGCTCGACGCGGCGCGTACCATCCACGGCTGTCGCGCCAAGCTTGCGCACCTGTTGGGCTGCCCGCGGGCCGACCATGTTTGTTTTACGCCCAACTCCACCGCGGCCCTCAACACCGCCATCAATGGCGTGGTGCGCCCCGGCGACCGTGTGGTCACAACGGTGCTCGAGCACAACTCGGTGTTACGTCCGCTCAACCGCCTGGCGGCTGAGCAGGGTGTGACCGTTGAGCATGCGGGCTGCGACGCGAACGGCGTGCTCGACTACGACGAGCTCGAGCAGCTGGTCACGCCGGGCACGCGTGCCGTGGTGGTGACGCACGCCTCCAATGTGACCGGCAACGCGGTCGACATTGCACGCGTGGCTGCCATGGCCCATGCGGCCGGCGCGCTTGTGATCGTCGATGCCTCGCAGTCTGCCGGCACGGCGCATATCGATATGCAGGCCATGGGGCTCGACGTGGTGTGCTTTACTGGCCACAAGGGGCTCATGGGTCCGCAGGGGACCGGCGGCCTGGCCGTGGCAGAGGGCATTGACGTGTCTCCGTGGGCCATGGGCGGCACGGGCGTGCACAGCTTCGACCCACTGCAGCCGCTTGAGTGGCCTACGCGCCTGGAGGCGGGCACGCTCAACGGTCACGGCATCGCGGGCCTTTCTGCCGGCCTCGACTTTATCGAGGCCCAGGGTGGGGTCGAAGCGATTGCTGCCCACGAGCGTGCGCTCGCTGATCGCTTCTTTGCCGGTGTGCGCAAGATTCCGGGGATTAAGCTCTACGGTGCGTTTGACCAACCCGCGCGCTCGGCGATCGTGTCGCTCAACGTTGGCGATATCGACTCTGCCGAGATCTCGGATGCGCTCATGCAAGGGTGGGGGATTGCGACGCGCCCCGGCGCCCATTGCGCCCCGCTCATGCACCGTGCGCTGGGGACCGAGCGCCAGGGCGTTGTCCGCTTCTCGTTTGGGTATTTCAACACGGACGAGGAAGTCGATACCGCGATTGACGCTTTGCGCGATTTAGCCTGCTAGAGCGTATATACTTGCGGGACGGGTGTTTTTGCCCGTCCCGTTTTTCTTTCGACCCGAAAGGTGTGCATATGGCCTCATCCGCTCCGCGCGGTTTGCGCTCCGACCATGTCGTTACCGTCGGCATTGCGCTGTTTTCGATGCTCTTTGGCGCCGGTAACCTCATTATTCCGCCGCTGCTGGCGCTGCAGGCAGGTTCTGCCACGCCGGTCGCCATGCTCGGCTTTCTGATTGCCGCCATCGGCCTGCCCGTCATGGGATTTATCGCCGTCGCGCTTGCCGGAACGGCGCGCGAGCTTGCCGGTCGCGTGCACCCCAAGTTTGGTGAGTTCTTTGTCGCGGCGGTGTATCTGGCCATCGGCCCGTGCCTGGCCATTCCGCGCACGAGCTCCACGGCCTTCGAGATGCTGGTGCCGCTGCTGCCCGAGGGCGTTTCGCTCGGCACGGCTCGCCTGGTCTTTGCCATCGGGTTCTTCGTGGTTGCGTTTGCGCTCACGCTGCGTCCGGGCGTCATCACGCGCGTACTCGGTCGCATTACGGGCCCCGCGCTTATCGCGCTCATCGTGCTGGTTGTGGGTGCTGCCGTGATCTCGCCGCTGGGACCGGCTGCCGCGCCTCAGGCTCCCTACGATGCGGGCGCTGCCGTGCAAGGCTTTCTGACTGGCTATCAGACCATGGACCTGCTCGCGTCGCTCGCCTTCGGCATCATCATCGCCGAGACCATCCACGAGCTGGGCGTTACCGATGACAAGCGCGTGGCCTTTGAGATTTCCCGCTCCGGTGTGATCGCCGGTGTGCTCATGGCCGTCATCTACTGCGGCCTGGCGCTTGCCGGCATGCAGCTCGGCACGGTCATGCCCGATGCCACTAACGGCGCCGCCATCCTCGCCCGCTCTGCCTCCATGCACTTTGGCCTTGTCGGCACGGTCGTGGTCTTTGCGATCTTTTTCCTCGCCTGCATGAACGTGTGCATCGGCCTCATCAGCTGCTGCTCGCGTTACTTCTGCGAGACGTATGTGGTCGAAGGAGGAGCGGAGGCTTCCGAGGAGGCTATGCGCCGTCCCTTTGCGATTCTCGCCTTTGTGTTCGCGGCGTTTTCGTGCGTGCTCTCCAACGTGGGCCTCGACATGATCCTCATGTTCTCGGTGCCCATGCTCAACGCCTTGTATCCCGTCGCCATCGTGCTGGTACTGATGGGCCTGGTGCACGGCTTTTGCGACGCTCATCCGCAGGTGTGGGTCTGGGTCGGCGGCGTGGTTGCCGTGCAGAGTGTGATCACCTCGGTTCGCGACGCGTTCTTTGCGGGCGCGTGGCTGCCGTTCGATGCATTGCCCCTGGCGGATATCGGTGCCGCGTGGGCGCCAGTCGCCGTGGTGGCGTTTGTGATCGGCCTGGCCCATAGCCAGTTTGTCGCACATTCGAGGAGCTAGGGTATCGTCGCTTGCACAGGCGCGAAGTCTCCCCTATAATTTCCTTCGCTTTGGGACACGCAAGGTTTAGACCTTAGCTGCTCAACACCTTCGGGACGTGGCGCAGTTTGGTAGCGCGCCTGCTTTGGGAGCAGGATGTCGCAGGTTCAAATCCTGTCGTCCCGACCATATCTTGCGGGCGTAGTTCAATGGTAGAACCCCAGCCTTCCAAGCTGATGACGCGGGTTCGATTCCCGTCGCCCGCTCCATAGGATATCTTTAACGGCTTTGGCTCCTTTTGGTGCCAGAGCCATTTTCATATACATGCCGGGACCCCACATCCCCACCTAAGTTGCGGTGAAATATGGACTGTTTTCCGGCTTTTATGGCCCATGTAGTCCGTATTTCACCGCAACTATTTGTAAGGTTGGATTTTGATGCCGTTGGGAGGGTCGTAGCGACCGTCTACCGAGAGTGGAAATATTTTTTGAAGCCTTGACCTGCGACGTCAAGCTTTTGGTCAGCTTTTGGCAAGGCATGCGGACGGAAGCATGCGATAGCGTAATGGTATTCTCTCCGCCGTGATGGTTATGGGGTTGGCCATGCTCGATAAAGGCAAACATTTTCCGCAGTCATATGCAAGGATGCTATTCTCGGCCCTTGGAATTCATCAAGATGGACAGCTGCTTATAACAATTGATCCTTGGGAAGAACGCCGTGCGCGCGAGCTTATGCAGGAAGAGCTCATGCTTCGTCTTTACAACCACGTGTATGCGGATCCGGTCTATTGGAATAATCTTGGGGTTGAAGATCGCATCTTTCAGCTGGCATCCGCTATTGCGGTCGTTGAACCGGATGCTGTGTTTTGCGGATCGACGGCAGCGCTGCTCTATGGCATCGGCTCGGCTTATACGCTTCTGGATAAAGTGCAAGTGCTGCTGCCTCGGTCTACAAGGCGCGATACGTATGAGTTCGTTGAATACAAGCGCTGGCGGGCGGGCGAAGTGTGGCGGCTCGGTCTGTTTACGCTGACGGATCCGTATCGAACGGTTGTTGATATCGCCCGAACGAGCGCCTTTCGCTATGCGCTGGGCTATGTCGATGGCTTGGCCCGTGAGTACGATGTCGAACGTGAAGAGCTGCGAGCATATGCGCAGGCAAATTGCCGAGGGTTGCATGGCATCGCGCGTGCTTTTGACGTTTTTGAGCATATGGACGGCAGGTCAGACAATGGTGGCGAGTCCGAGGCGAGAGCAGCGATGATTCTCGCTGGGGTTGCCGCGCCTGAGCTTCAAGTTGAGATAACGCGACCGGGAAACGCTGGTTATTATCTAGCAGATTATGGCTGGCAGATGCCAGACGGCTCATGGACGCTGGCAGAGCTGCATGGGCTGGGTAAGTTTGAAGACGAAGCTCAAGATGATCCAGAGCAAGCGGCGGCAAAAACCTATCGAGCGGCCCTCATGCGCGACGCGAACCTTCGCGCCATGGGCCACAACGTCATTCATTTCAAACTTTCGGACACCTACGACGTAGAATCGTTCGGTGCCATGATGCGCGGTTACGGCATTCCGACAACAAAACCCTACGCCGACTCCCGATAGCGAAATCGTTCGCAGCCAACCTTTAATAAGTTGCGGTGAAATACGGACTGTTTCATGCCTTTAAAGGCCTCAACAGTCCGTATTTCACCGCAACTTAGGAGGGGATGGGGTTAGCTGCGGGGGCGGTGGCGGAGTTTGTCGATGGTGGAGTCGGTGCTGCGGCTGCGGGATTCGGCGGCGCGGTCGCGGGCTTCGGCTGCGGTTTGGCGATTGTGGCGGTAATCGATCATGCCTTGGATGATGGGCTTGCCAAAGCTCACGACATCATCGTTGTAGATGGCGGTTCGGGCGGCGAGGAGGCAGTCGGTAAAGTCCATATGGGTCTTGCCAAAGAGTTTGACGGCAAGGGAGACAACGGTGGGCTCGTCGACCATGACGTCATCGAGCAGCTTGGTCATGGCCGTCGCAATCTCCACACGCGGGACCTTGTAGACGTCACGCAGCGTAACGGCGACGCGCGTGATGATCTCGGGGTAGACGCGAGCGGTGCGCGTGGCGATGACCTTGGCGGCGCGCGGTGACAGGACCTCGTCGTCGTCAAGCAGGTGGCGTAGGATGACGGTCTCGTCGATGATGGTGCTACTCATGGATATCTACTTCCTCGGGACCCAAAATCGAATCGTCGCTTTCTGTAGCAAGGTACTCAATCCAGGCGTTACGCTCCTCGGAGCGGCGATTGGGGTTCCCATATGCTTTGAGCGATCCATAGGCGGCGGTGCCGTCCTTTGAGCGCACGGCGACCGGCTGAAAGGGAAGCTTGCGCATCAAAATGCTCTGCGCGACAAAAAGACGGACGGCCTCGGCGAGCGATGTGCCCATGGCGTCGTAGAGACGCTCGGCATGTTGCTTGTCTTCCTCGCGAATGCGCACCTGCAGGATGGCTCGTTTTTGAGTCGATGACATCACTGGCCTCCCTTAATGAGCGTGCAATATGAATAGTCATATACAGCAACGGCTAATAATAGCCAATCTTATAACCACTGCTTTATTGCACTCAAGTTAATGAGTGCGAAATATATATCAAACGTATTACATCCTTTATAAACGAGCGTGAAATCTCCCCAGGATGTACGCATGTAATACACTCACCTTTATAGCTTCTAGAGAATAATTCCAACCTGCCAAAACCCCTGCAATACACCCGTATTGCAGGGCCTATGCTCAAGTTTGCCCCCTGCAACTGCGTATATTTAACCTGTATATCGTTGGAGAAACTCTACCGAGTGCATGTTTCGCCGTATGCATTCGATACGTCGATGCCAGGCCACGGGCGGCTTGGGTCAATGTCGACAGGGTCTCTCCGACAAGGGATTCAGGAGGGAGTGAACAACATGGGTAATAAGCGAGTCGTAGCCGATTCTTCGCGCTGCATTGGGTGTCAAACCTGCATGGCGGCGTGTATCGAGGCGCACGACATCCCCGGTAACATCGCCGCGCCGCGCCTGCGCGTGACGCGTACGTACGAGATCTCCGCACCGGTGGCTTGCCATCATTGCGAGGATGCCCCGTGCGCGAAGGCCTGTCCTACGGGCGCCTTGTTCTTTGATCCAAAGAACCATCGCATCGGCGTCAACGAGGACAACTGCATCGGCTGCAAGAGCTGCGTCATGGCATGCCCCTTTGGCGCCGTGAGCGTGGCGACCACGCAGGTCCCTGTCTTGATGGGCGACGTTCGCGTGGGTTCGCAGACTAAGAGCTTCGTGCTTAAGTGCGACCTGTGCGTGGACCGTCCCGGCGGTCCGGCGTGTGCCGAGGCGTGCCCGACCAAGGGTCTCACCCTGGTAGACGATGAGCGCCTGGCAGAACTGACTGCCGAGCGTGCCCGCGCCACCATCGAAAACGAGGCGTAAGCGTCGGGCGACAGGCCCAATGATTGTCAAATAAGTACCGAGTATTCGGTAGCAGAGAAAGGAAGGAGGGTGTCATGGAGAAGCATAAAGTGATCTGCCCGTACTGCGGCGCCGGTTGCCAGTTTAACCTCTTGGTCCAAAACGGCCAGGTCGTGGGTACCGAACCGCTCAACGGCATCACCAACCAGAGCGAGCTGTGCCTTAAGGGCATGAGCGGCTACGACTTCATCAACGACACCAAGATCTTGACTCCTCGCGTACTGCACCCGATGATCCGCCGCACCAAGGGCGCGGATCTTGAGCGCGTAAGCTGGGACGAGGCACTGGATTTCACCGCATCTAAGATGCAGGCCATAATTGACGAATATGGTCCTAACGCTGTCATGACCACCGGCTCTTCGCGAGGCGGCGGCAATGAGGCGAACTACGTCATGCAGAAGTTTACGCGTGCGTGCATCGGCACCCACAGCGTGGACAACTGCGCCCGTACTTGACACGGCCCTACTGTCCTCGGTCTGATGGACACGGTTGGTTCAGGTTGCATGTCATGCTCCATCCCCGGTATGGAGGATGCGGGCTGCATTTTCCTCTTCGGCTATAACCCTGCCGATTCGCACCCCATCGTCGCAAGGCGTATCGTGCGAGCCAAAGAAAAGGGTTGCAAGATCATCGTCGCCGACCCGCGCCATATCGAAACCGCGCGTATCGCCGATCTCTACCTTCCGATCAAGAACGGTTGCAACGTTGCGTTCCTCAACGCCTTTGCCAACTGCTTGGTCAACGATGGCCTCTACGACAAGGAATTCGTCGCCGAGCACACGAACGGCTTTGACGAGTGGTGGGAGACCATCAAGAACTACACTCCCGAATCCGTACAGGACATCACGGGTGTCGAGCCCGCGTTGATCCACCAAGCTGCCGAGATGTACGCCACGGCGAAGCCCTCTGCCATCATTGGCTGGGGCATGGGCGTATGCCAGCAGAAGCAGAACCTGAAGACGGTGCACACCATCGCCTCCATCGCCTGCGTTGCCGGCCAGATCGGCAAACCCAATTCCGGCCTCGCGCCCGTGCGTGGCCAGAACAACGTCCAGGGCTCCTGCGATATGGGTATGCTGCCCAACCTGTACCCTGGCTACCAGAAGGTCACCGACCCCGCCGTGCGTGCCAAGTTTGCCAAGGCTTGGGGCGTGCCCGAGGAAAAGCTCCCGCTCGAGGAGGGCTACAAGCTCACCGACCTGGGCCACCTGGTCGACGAGGGCAAGGTGCACTGCTTCTACAACTACGGCGAGGACCCGGTGCAGACCGAGCCCGATTCGGCCGGTATGCGCAAGACGCTCTCCGAGCTGGACCTGTTCATTTGCCAGGACATCTTTATGACGCAGACGACCATGCTCGCCGACGTCATCCTGCCTGCCACCTCTTGGGGCGAGCACGAGGGTGTCTTTACTGCATCCGACCGTAGCTTCCAGCACTTTGACGCGGCCGTTCCGCCCAAGGGCGAGTGCCGCCACGACTGGGAGATCTTCGCGGACCTGTCTACGCGCATGGGCTATCCCATGCACTACGACAACACCGAGCAGATCTGGAACGAGTGCATCAGCCTGTGCCCCAACTTTGTGGGCGCGACCTACGAGAAGATGGCTCCCGAGGGCGGTTACGCCCAGTGGCCGGTCAAGAGCACCGATGTGAACGACCACGGTACGCCCGACATGTTCGCTGGTGGCAAGTTCACCACCAAGGACGGCCGCGCCAACCTGATGGCGCACGACTGGGAGGCGCCCTCCGAGCTTCCCGACGATGAGTACCCGCTCATCCTGTGCACCGTCCGCGAGGTCGGCCACTACAGCTGCCGCTCGATGACCGGCAACTGCAAGACGCTGGCGCTGCTCGCCGACGAGCCCGGCTTTGTTCGCATGAATCCCGCGGACGCCCAGGCGCGCGGCATCAAGAACGGCGACATCGTCTCGATCCACAGCCGCCGCGGCCAGGTATACAGCCGCGCCGACGTGAGCGACCGCATCAACAAGGGCACGGTCTATATGACCTACCAGTGGTGGATCGGCAAGTGCAACGAGCTGACCATGCACAAGGTCGACCCGGTCTCGCACACGCCCGAGGACAAGTTCTCCGCCTGCCAGGTCGACGCCATTGCCGACCAGGTCTGGGCCGAGGGCGAGGTCGAGCGTCAGTACACCGAGCTCAAGCAGGCTCTGGTGGACGCCGCCGCTCCCCAGGACGTTGAGCCCGGTGCCGCCAAGTTCGACGACGAGACGCACGTGAATCAAATCGTGTAGTCCCGTTCTCGTTGGCTTTTTGGGCCGGGCGTCCCGTACGTTCGGGACCCCGGCCCGTTATTTTGAAAGGAAGTGGGGATGAACCGCTTCATCGACATCAACCCGGAGAGGTGCATCGGCTGCGGAACATGCCAGTCCGCCTGTGCCGACGCCCACCGGATGCAGGGCCTTCAGGATACGCCGCGCCTGGCGCTCGTGAAGACCGGCGGTATTTCGGCCGTCCTTGCCTGCCACCATTGCGAGGGTGCCCCCTGCGCCGAGGTCTGCCCGGTGAATGCCATCGAGCACGATGGCGACCGCATCCACGTCAAGGAGCAGGAGTGCATCGGGTGCAGGCTGTGCGCCATCGCGTGCCCCTTCGGAGCCATCCATCCCGATGGCACGTCTATCGCCGGTGTCGCAGGCATGTGCGACCCGACGCCTTCGTATCCTAAGTCCCTGAGCAGCCTGCTTACGTGGGCTCCCGGCCAGTACACCTGCGCTGTCAAGTGCGACCTGTGCGCATTCGATCCGGACGGCCCGCATTGTGTGGCGGCGTGCCCTACCAAGGCGCTGACCGTCATGGGCGGCGCGGCCGATCGCGAGCTCGACGAGGCCAAGCGCCTGCGCTCGATCGAAAACGGTCCGGTCGTCGACGTTACCGCTGTGGCCCAGGGCCTGTCCGAGAAAGCAGAAGGGAGCGTAAACAATGGATAGCATGACGCTGTTTATCGCATCGCTTGCCGTCTCGTGCATCGGTGCGCTCGCCTCGGTTCTGCTGATCAAGGCCGATAACGCCGCCAAGACCGCCGGCTGCCTTATCGGCGCCGTCGCCGCGGTGCTTTCGTTTGTGGCCGGTATCCAGGCCGTGCTGGGCGATGTCACGTCGGTCGACACCATCGTGTTCTTCCCGTTTGCCCATTTCCAGCTGCTGCTCAATCAGCTGTCCGGCCTGTTCGTGGCGCTCATCTCGGTGCTCGCGTTTGCCGGTTCGATCTACGGTCTCAACTACTTTGATGAGTACCCGGGCAAAAAGGGCCGCGCCGGCTTCTTCTTTAACACCTTCGTGGCGTCCATGATGCTCGTCATCACCGCCGACAACGTGTTTTGGTTCCTGGTCGCCTTTGAGCTCATGTCGCTGACCTCGTACTTCCTGGTCGTGATCGAGGAGAACGAGAACTCCATCCATGGCGGTTGGCTCTACTTTGTGATCGCGCACGTGGGCTTTGTGCTCATCATGGCGAGCTTCCTCACCATGACCAACTTCGCCGGCGGCTCGTTTGCCTTTGCGGATTTCCGCGCCACGCAGTTTAGCCCCGCGGTCGCATCCGTTTGCTTCGTGCTCGCCTTCTTTGGCTTTGGCGCCAAGGCCGGTATCATCCCGCTGCACGGCTGGCTGCCCAAGGCGCATCCCGAGGCGCCGTCCAACGTGTCGGCCCTCATGTCCGGCGGCATGATCAAGATCGGTATCTTCGGTATCCTCAAGGTGGGTCTCGACCTGCTCTCCGCCTCGGGCGTTCAGGTCTGGTGGGGCCTTATGGTCATGGTCTTCGGTGCGATCTCGTCGGTCCTCGGCGTGGCCTTCGCCCTGCAGGAGCATGACATCAAGCGCCTGCTGGCCTATCACTCCGTCGAGAACATCGGCATCATTCTGCTCGGCGTCGGCGCCTCCATGGCCGCCATGGCGCTCAACTCTGTCGGCATCGCCGTCCTGGCTCTGATGGCCGCCCTCTACCACACGTTTAACCACGCGATGTTTAAGGGCGAGCTGTTCTTGGGCGCCGGTGCGCTGCTGTACTCCACGGGTACGCGCAATATGGAGAAGATGGGCGGCCTGTTCCGTCGTATGCCGGCAACGGCCATCTGCTTCCTCGTTGGCGCGCTTGCCATCTCGGCCATCCCGCCCTTCAACGGCTTTGTGTCCGAGTGGTTTACCTACCAGTCGCTGTTTAACGCCGCCATGCAGGGCGACAAGGCCGTCATGATCGTGGCCGTGTTCGCTGCCGTCGCGCTTGCCATTACCGGCGCGCTGGCTGTCACGTGCTTCGTCAAGGCCTATGGCGTCTCCTTTGCCTCCGCGCCCCGCTCCGAGGCCGCGGCCAATGCCAAGGAGGTTCCCGCCCCCATGGTGTTTGCGCAGGGCCTGCTCGCGGCCATCTGCGTCGTGCTGGGCATTGGCGCTCCCGTGATCGCGCCCGTGCTGGTCGATGTCGCCGCGTCCGTGCTGCATCCGTACGGTGGCGTGTTTGCCGCCGAGGGCATGGAGCTCATGAACCAGTACTCCGGCGCCGCCACCTCCACGCCCGCGATCGCCATTGCGCTCGTGGTGCTCGTCGGCCTTGCCTGCGGTTATCGCAAGCTCAAGACCGTCGGCAAGGTGCAGAAGTCCCAGCCGTGGGCATGCGGCTATGCTCCCAACGAGCATATGCCCGTCGTGGCCACGACCTTTGCCTCCGAGGTGTCCTGGTTTATGCAGCCGCTCTACACGCTGCGTGACCGCTGCACGGCCGTCTGCTGGTCCATCGCGCACTTCTTCCAGAAGCTCACCGGTGTGGCCGAGGCTGTGGAGCCCGTGCCCGACAAGGTTCTCGTCGATGCCCCGCATAAGGGTGTCGAGAAGCTCGCCGACCTCGCGACTAAGCTCGAGGGCGGCAACTACAGCATCTATATCTGCTACATCGTCGCGGCACTCGTGGTGTTCCTCGTGCTCGCCGTGCAAATGGGTTAAGGAGGGGAGAGCATGAACAACATCGTACTTGCCGTTCTGCAGGGCGTGGTCGTTATGGCCGTCGCGCCGTTCTTCTCCGGTCTCGGCCGCGTGATCCGCGCCAAGATGCACAACCGTCGCGGCCCCAGCATCATGCAGGACTACCGCGACCTGGCCAAGCTCTTTGCGCGCCCCGAGTCCCAGAGCGAGGACGCGAGCTTTGCGCTGCGCATCATGCCGCCGCTGTTCTTCGCCGTCGCCTTTATGCTCGCGATGGGCCTGCCGCTCTTTACGGCGCAAAGCCCCATCCCGGTCTTTGGTGACGCCATCACCATCATGTACAGCCTGGCGCTCGCCCGCTTCTTCTTCGCCCTCTGCGGTGTGGATTCGTCCAACGCCTACGCCGGTATCGGCGGCGTCCGCGAGCTGCTCATGAGCGTGCTCATCGAGCCGTCCATGCTGCTGGCGCTGTTTGCCGCCGCCCTGGTGTGCGGCTCCACCGACATCGCCACCATGGGTCAGCACATCATGACGGGCGCCATCGACGCGCCGGTCGCCGTGATCCTCGCCGGCATCGCCTTTGCGATTGCCTGCTACATGGAACTCGGCAAGCTGCCGTTTGATCAGGCCGAGGCCGAGCAGGAGCTCCAGGAAGGTCCGCTCGCCGAGCTTTCCGGCCCGTCGCTCGCCATGGCCAAGCTTGCCATGTCCATGAAACAGGTCCTGGTCGTCGCTTGGTTCTGCGCGATCTTCGTCCCCTGGGGCGAGCCCGCGACCGTGGGCGCCGCCGCCGTTCTGGGCGCAGTCATCTTCCTGGTGAAGTGCCTGATCGACTTTGTCGTATGCGGCGTGATCGAGAACTCCTGCTCGCGTTCGCGCTTTAAGGTGCTTGGCAATCAGACCTGGGCTGTCGTTGGCATCGCCGTTCTGGCGTTTGTCTTCGTGGTCGTCGGCGTGTAGGAGAAGGGAGAAACAATGTCATTTGCAGTCAGTCTGTCCCTTCTCGGCTTGGTCGCTATCGCGGCCCCGATGGTGGCCTCGGTGCTCGTCGCCCTGTTCCCCCGTCCGTACGCCAAGTGGTTCAGCGTTTTGGGTGCCGCCGTCTCGACGGTCTGCACCATCGCCCTCGCCGGGAATTTCGCTGGCGCCGGCATGCCCGACACGCAGGTCCCCCTGATCTCGTTTGGGCAGACCCTCGTCATGGGATTCACCTTCGATCGCATGAGCACGCTGCTCGCGCCCGCCTTTGTGGGTATCGGCCTGCTTGTCGTGATCTATTCGATTCCCTATATGAGCGAGAATAACCGTGAGCATCCCGACGCACCGCGTCGTCGCTTCTACGCGTACCTCGCGACCTTCATCGGCGCCATGGCCGGTCTCGTGTACAGCTCGACCCTTTTGGGCCAGCTCGTGTTCTTTGAGATCACGGGTGCGTGCTCTTGGGGCCTCATTAGCTACTACATGACGCCTACGGCCAAGAAGGCCGGCATGAAGGCTCTGATCATTACGCATATCGGTGCGCTCGGCCTGTATCTGGGCGCCGCCATCGTGTTTGCCCATACCGGTACCTTCGCCATTACCGCGATTGCCGGCCTCGACGCCAAGCTCAAGGCTATCGTCCTTTTGCTCGTGCTGTTTGCGGCCTGGGCCAAGTCCGCACAGGTTCCCATGTACATGTGGCTGCCTTCGGCCATGGAGGCGCCGACGCCTGTTTCGGCCTACCTGCATGGCGCCTCGATGGTTAAGGTCGGCGTGTGCGTGTTCGCGCGTGCACTCGTCTCTGCCGGCGAGATCCCCGAGATCGTGGGTTGGGTCGCCATTATCGACGCCATGGTCACCATGCTCTTTGGCTTCCTTATGTACCTGCCGCAAAAGGACATGAAGCGTCTGCTGGCCTTCTCCACGATCGCCCAGCTCTCCTATGTGTTCTTTGGTCTGGGCCTTTCGGTCTTTGGCAGCCAGCTGGCCTTCGATGGCGCCGTCTGCCACATCTTTAACCACGCTTTCGCCAAGACGCTGTTCTTCCTGATCGCCGGTTCGTTCTCCTTTACGCTCGGCACGCGTATGCTGCCCAAGCTTCGCGGCATCGTAAAGAAGTACCCGATCTCGGGCGTGGGCTTCGGTGTCGCGGCACTCGCTATTGCCGGCGTGCCGCCCATGAACACGTTCTTCTCGAAGTTCCAGATCATCGCCGGCGGCTTTTCTGTAGGTGCCGGCAACGTCGCGATCCTGGTGCTCGTGTGCATCATGGTCGCCGAGACCGTCGCCACCTTCGCCTGGTTCCTCAAGTGGATGGGCTATTGCCTGCCCGGCGAGCCGAGCGAAGAGGTCGCTGCGGGAGCCCCGCTTCCCCGTGCGATGGCGTTCGTGTTCATCGTGCTCATCATCATGGTCATCGTCAGCGGCCCGCTTTCGGCCAGCTGGATCGGTTAGGAGGTAGAACGACATGGGTTATTCGATCGTCAACATCCTTGGCGGCCTTCTGATCGTCACGTCCACCATGGTGGTCGTCTCCAAGAACATCAAACATGCCATCAACTGGTATGCGGTGCAGTCGCTGGTGCTCGTGGGGCTGCTCGCTACGCTCGGTGCCACCACCGGTGCGCAGGAGCTGCTTATGTGGGCCGGATCTGCCTTTATCACCAAGGTCGTCCTGGTCCCTTATATCCTCAACCGCGCATACAAGAAGATGGGCGAGCCGAGCGACGCATCACTCAAGGCCGGCCTTAAGCCCGCGTGGGCCATCTGCATCATCGCCGTGGAGGTCGCGATTTGCTTTGCCGTCGTAACGCAGATCAGCCTTCCCACGGCCGAGGTCGCAACGCCTGCGCTCGCTATTAGCTTCGCTCACTTCTTTGTGGGCCTCACCTGCATCATTTCGCAGCGCAACATCATGAAGCAGATCTTTGGATACTGCCTTATGGAAAACGGCAGCCACGTGACGCTCGCGCTTTTGGCCCCCACCGCTCCCGAGATCATCGAGATCGGTATCGCCACCGACGCCATCTTTGCCGTCATCATCATGTCCATCGTCGTGCGTCGCATTTGGGACGACTCGCACTCGCTCGATGCGCACGACCTGTCCGAGCTGAGGGGGTAGTCCATGGAAACGTTGATTCTCGCCCTGCTCGCGACTCCTTTGGTGTTCTCGCTGGTCATGGCATTTTTGCCCAAGAACACGTCCTATAACGTGTTTGCCGGTCTCAACCTGGTCTCCGTCGCAGCCGTCCTGGTGCTGTCGATTGTGACGGCCGGTGACGTCCTTATGAGCGGCGACACCGCGAGCGCTCTTGGCCTGTGGTTCCACCTCGATTCGCTGGGCGCCATCTTTGTGCTGCTCATCGGCTTTATCGGTTTTCTTACCGGGCTGTTCTCGCTGCCCTATGTAAAGGCCGATATCGAGGAGGGCTCCATGCCCGCCGAGCGCGCCAAGCAGTATTTTGCGCTGTTTAGCCTGTTTGTGTTCACCATGCTGCTCGCGTGCCTGTCCAACAACATGATCCTCACGTGGGCCGCCGTGGAGGCAACCACGCTTTCCACCGTGTTCCTCGTGGGTATCTACAAGAACAAGACGGCCCTCGAGGCTTCTTGGAAGTATGCGATGGTCTGCACCGCCGGCGTGGCCTTTGGCTTGTTCGGTACGCTGCTCATCTACGCCAACGCCGCCGACGTGATTCCCAACGCCCACGAGGCCGCATTCCTGTCGTGCGTACTGCCGTATGCCGACCAGTTCGATCCGACGCTCATGCGCCTCGCCTTTGCGTTTATCGTGATCGGCTTTGGCACCAAGGCCGGCCTGTTCCCCATGCACACTTGGTTGCCCGATGCCCACTCCCAGGCCCCGAGCCCTGTCTCGGCCCTGCTCTCTGGCGTGCTGCTTAAGTGCGCCATGCTTGTGATCATGCGCTTCTACGGCTTTACCATCCAGGCCGTGGGCGCCGAGTATCCGCAACTTCTGCTGTTGATCGTCGGCACGCTGTCCATTTTGGTGGCGGCACTTTCGATGTTTCGCCAGGACGACCTCAAGCGCCGCTTTGCGTACTCGTCTGTGGAGAACGTGGGCGTTATCGCCCTGTGCCTGGGTATCGGTGGCCCACTGGGTATCGCCGCAGCCCTGCTGCACTGCGTGTTCCACGGTTTTACCAAGACGCTTGCCTTCTGCGTGTCCGGCAACATCCAGCACGCCTTTGGTACGCGTAGCCTGGCTAAGATTCAGGGCGTCGTCGAGGTTGCTCCCGCAACCGCCGCGCTCGCCGTCCTGGCGCTGCTCGGTCTTGGTGCCTTCCCGCCCTTTGGCATGTTTATCTCCGAGTTCCTGACTTTTGTCGCCGGTGTTACCGCCGGTCCTATGTGGCTGGTCGTCGTGGTCGCCCTCGGTCTTACCGTGGCCATCTCCGCGCTCACCCGCATCGCACTCAAGTCGGTATTCGGCCATGCGCCCCAGGGCATGGGCAAGCATGAGGCCCCGGCGCTCATGCTTATCCCCGAAATCATCCTGGCTGTCATGATCTTGTGGTTTGGCATCGCCACCCCGCTGCCCCTCGTGCACGGTGTGGAGACCGCGACCGGCATCGTGCTCGAGCAGAGCACCGAGGAGCTTCACGCGACGCCGATGTACCGCGCTGTGTTCGGTACCGAGACCGCTCAGAGCGAGGTGGAGTAACGAATGATTGAAACTGAGAACAAGGTGTATGCCCGTCGCTGCGAGAGCCATGTCGAGGCCCTGCGCCGCGCCGTTCCGGGCTGCATCGAGAAGGTCGAGTGGCAATGCGAGGACCAGCTGACGATTACCGTCAAGCAGGACAAGCTGCCCGAGGCCGTCCACTACCTGTACTACGAGCGCTACGGCTGGATTCCCGTGATCATCGGCAACGATGAGCGCAGCCTGTGCGGCCGTTACGCCGTGTACTATGTCATCTCCATGGAGGGGGAGGACCCCGGCTGGGTGACCGTGCGCACCGAGGTCGATCCCGCCAAGATGACGTTCCCGTCCGTGACACCGTTCGTCCCCGCCTGTGTGTGGGGCGAGCGCGAGCTGCGCGACATGTTCGGCCTGATCCCCGAGGGCCTGCCCGACCGTCGCCGCCTGGTACTGCCCGATGACTGGCCCAGCGGCCTGTACCCGCTGCGCAAGGACTCCATGGACTACCGCTTCCGTCCCGCTCCCGCGAGCGACATGGAAAACTACGAGTTCTTGGCCGACACCAAGGGCAAGGAGACCACGCTCGTCCCCATGGGCCCGCTGCACATTACCTCCGACGAGCCTGGCCACTTCCGCCTGTTCGTCGAGGGCGAGACGATCGTCGATGCCGACTACCGTCTGTTCTACGTGCACCGCGGCATGGAGAAGGTCGCCGAGACGCGCCTGAACTATGACGCCGTGACGTTCCTCGCCGACCGTATCTGCGGCATCTGCGGCTGCGCCCACTCGGTGGCCTATGCCGAGGCCGTCGAGCGCGCCCAGGGCATTCATGTCCCGCCGCGCGCCCAGTACATCCGCGCCATCATGCTTGAGGTCGAGCGCCTGCACTCGCACCTGCTCAACATTGGCCTGGCGTCTCACTACACGGGCTTCGACTCCGGCTTCCAGCAGTTCTTCCGCGTCCGCGAGAAGTCTATGGACCTGGCCGAGAAGCTCTCCGGTCACCGCAAGACCTACGGTCTCAACGTGATCGGCGGCGTGCGTCGCGACATTTTGGCCGAGCAGAAGCTCTCCACGCTCACGACCATCCACCAGCTGCGCTCCGAGGTCCAGGAGCTCGTCGACGTCTTGCTCTCCACGCCCAACTTTATTGAGCGTACGAGTGGCATCGGTATCTTGGACCGCAAGATCGCACGCGACTTCTCGCCGGTCGGCCCGCTCATGCGTGGCTCGGGCTATGCCCGCGACGTGCGCTTTGACCATCCCTTCGACGGCTACGCTGATCCGGATGTTCAGAAGATGCATGCTGCTACGGCAGACACCTGCGATGCCTTCGGCCGCACCGCCGTCCGCATCCAGGAGGTCTACGATTCGATCGACATGATCGAGACCATGCTCGAGAACTGCCCGTCGGGCCCCATCCTCACCACGGATTGGGAGTACACCCCGCACAAGTACGCCATCGGCGCCACCGAGGCGCCGCGCGGCGAGGACGTGCACTGGGCCATGCTCGGCAATAACCAGAAGTGCTACCGCTGGCGCGCCAAGGCCGCCACGTACAGCAACTGGCCGGTCCTGCGCTACATGTTCCGCGGCAACACCGTGGGCGACGCGGCGCTGATCGTCGGCTCGCTCGACCCGTGCTACTCCTGCACCGACCGCGTGACGGTGACCGATGTCGCCGCCAAGCGCGACCACGTGCTCGACAAGGAGCAGTTCGAGAACGTCTGGCGCGACAAGTCGCCGCTTGCGGGCGAGGGCACCATGGCCGCTCCGCTCGATGAGGAGGCGCTCTAATATGCTGAAGCTTTGGAAGGTCAACGCCAAGGCCGGCGACGCGACGGTCAAGTACCCGTTTGCGCCGTTTCCCACCAACAAGGACATGCGCGGCAAGCCCGAGCACAACGCCGAGCTCTGCATCGCCTGCGGTGCCTGCGGCGTGGCGTGCCCGGCCGATGCCATTCGCATGGACACCGACCTTGCGGCCGATACCATCACCTGGTCGATCGACTACGGTCGCTGCATCTTCTGCGGCCGCTGCGAGGAGGCCTGTCCCATGGAGGCTATCAAGCTCACCGAGGAGTTTGAACTGGCCGTCATGAGCAAGGATGACCTCACCAGCAAGAGCGTCTATACGCTCGAGCATTGCTCGCGTTGCGGCAAGCCGTTTGCCCCGCACAAGGAAATCGACTACGCCAAGCGCCTGCTGCAAAAGGCCGGCGGCATGGAGGCCGAGCAGGCCGCCCGTACCGTCGGTATGTGCCAGGAGTGCAAGCGCGAGCTCGACGCCCTGCGCGCCGCCTCGGCCGTAAAGACCGGCAACGCACACGGCATGGCTGCCAACGAGACGCTTGCGTCCGGCGAGCCCCAGGGCCCCGGCATGGAGTATCTGGGCGGCCACGGCGTGAACCCGGAGTATATCGACCGCGAGCTCAACCCCGATGCGCCCGAGATTCCCGCCGGTCCTGCGCCGGTCGAGGGCATCATCATGGATTTTGATACGAAGGAGGAGTAACCATGGCCGAACCCACGCTTTTGCCCGAGCGGCTTCAGTACCGCCCGACCAAGATCGAGCTCGACGAGAGCATCGAGAAGGCCAAGGCGACCCTTCTTAAGAAGATCAAGCGCTCGGTGTATGTCTACCGTGTTGACTGCGGCGGCTGCAACGGCTGCGAGATCGAGATCTTCGGTTCCATCACGCCCGTCTTCGACGTCGAGCGCTTTGGCATCAAGGTCGTGCCCTCGCCCCGTCACGCCGATGTGCTGCTGTACACCGGTGCCGTGACGCGCGCCATGCGCATGCCGGCCCTGCGCGCCTTTGAGGCCGCACCCGATCCTAAGATCGTGGTGTCCTATGGCGCGTGCGGCTGCACCGGTGGCATCTTCTACGACAACTATTGCGTCTGGGGCGGCACGGACAAGATTCTGCCGGTCGATGTCTACATCCCCGGCTGCCCGCCCAGCCCCGCGCAGACCATCTACGGCTTTGCCATGGCGCTCGGTCTGCTGGACCAAAAGCTCCATGCCGAGACCACGGTGGAGGCCGCCGGCGAGCAGGCCGATATCCTGCATCCCGGCGTGCCGTACAAGCTGCGCGTTGCCATTGAGCGCGAGGCTCGCGCCATGAGCGGCTATCGTTACGGCCGCGACCTGGCCAATGAGTTTATGGATACGCTCGAGGGCGCGCCCAAGGGCGATATCCGCGGTGCCATGGCGCTGCTCATCGACAAGCAGGACGATCCGCGCCGCGTCGAGGTGTACTCGGCGCTGCAGGATCTGGTGCTGGCCGGAGGTCGCTAGATGGAGCTCACGGACCGCTCTGGTTACTTTGCGGGTCCCGGTATGCTCGGCGGCTCCTTTGGCGATGCCTCGCGCGCAAGCGACGAGGCCGCCGAGGGCGTCGCCGACCCCTGCCTGGGCCATGCGCCCGACCAGGTGGTCTTCTACGAGCTTACGCGTAAGTTTGTGGAGACCGAGGAAGACGTTCCCCAGGAGGCCTGCGACGTGCTGTACTACACGCTCGCCGTGGGCCACCACACCGGCGTGCTCGACTGCTTTGAGCCGCGCCTGTCGGTGCCGGTGGATGTGTTCTATACGCTTATCGACGCGCTGCCGGAGGGGGAGGCCAAGACCAAGTTTGAGGCCATCCGCTCCTTTGGCGAGTGCCAGCTCGACAAGGCGGCGGTGCCGTCGCTGCTCGAGGCCTGCGATGCACTGCTCGACGAGCGCGGTTTTCGCGGTTCTGCCAAGGCCGGCATCTCGGTGTTCGATGACGACTTTGGCCTGCATGCCCAGCAGGTCGCGTTCTTAATGAAGTTTCGCGATCTGGTTGAGCGCGTGCGCGATGTGTCGGGCGTGTATCTGACGGGAAGGTTGCAGTAATGGGTCGCGTTGTGGATGGTCGTGTGAACGGCGCCCCGTTTGCGGGTATCGTGCTCACGGCGGGAAGCGTGCTGCGTGCCGACGATGCCGCCGGCCCCGTGCTCTCCAAAAAGATGGAGGACGTGCCCATCGCCGGTTGGTACACCATCGACGGCGGTCAGACGCCCGAGGATGACATCATCGAGGTCAAGCGCGAGCGTCCGCCGCGTCTGGTCTTGGTCGATGCTGCCGACATGGCGCTGCCCGTCGGGTCCATCCGTTTGCTCGACAAGCGCGATGTGGCCCGCAAGTCGATGTTCACCACGCATTCGCTTCCCTTGTCGATTTTGATCGAAGAAATCGAACAATCGTGTGATGATATCGTCTTCGTTGGGATTCAGCCGGGCGACACGGAGTTCTACAACCCCATGTCCCCGGAAGTCTTTGACGCCGTCGACGCCGTGTATGACGCCGTGGCTGCCAACGACTTTTCCCACTTTGTCCGCTTGGGGCAAGAGCAATAGGAGCGCTTGTCCCTGCTGATTAGGAAAGAAGTGATTGACATGGCAGATTCCAAGGTGGAGTACCCCGCTCCCGATTGTCTGGCGCCCGCCGCGATCGAGGCCAAGACCGAGGCCGCCGGCGTGACCAAGGCCAACTTGCCGGTCGCAAAGGCCTTTCTGTTGGCAATGTTCGCCGGTGCGTTCATCGCCTTCGGCGGCCTGTTCTTTACCGTGTTCTTGAGCGATAGCACGCTGGGCTGGGGCGCTCAGCGTGTCGTGGGCGGCCTGTGCTTTTGCCTGGGCCTGGTGCTCGTGCTGGTGTGCGGCGCCGAGCTGTTTACCGGCAATTCGCTTATGGTCTGCGCGCTCAAGAGCAAAAAGATCACCCTGGCTCAGATGCTCAAGGCATGGGTCGTCGTGTGGCTTGGTAACTTTGCCGGTGCCCTGTTCATCGTCTTTTTGGTGTACATGGCCGGCATTTACAAGCTCAACGGCGAGGCGGTCGCCAATTCCATGGTGAGCGTCGCCGCCGGCAAGGTGACGGTCGACTGGGTGACGATCTTCTTCCGCGGCATCTTGTGCAACATCTTTGTGTGCCTGGCCGTGTGGATCGGTACCGCCGGCAAGACCGTGGTCGATAAGGTTGTGGGCATTCTGCTGCCCATCGCCGCCTTTGTGGCCTGCGGTTTTGAGCACTGCGTTGCCAACATGTACTTTTTGCCCATGGGTGCCGTGATGCATGCGTGCGGCTATGGTGCCGACGTCGCCGGCGCCGATGCACTCAACGCCGCGGGCATTGCGTTTAACCTGTCCGCCGCTACGCTGGGCAACATCGTGGGCGGCGCGGTTCTGGTCGCGCTCGGCTACTGGTTTATCTACGCCAAGAAGTCCGAGGCGTAAGGTATCGTCTGTTTGACGTTGGGCCTCCCGCGGGGCATTGCCGTGCGGGAGGCTTTTTGGGTCTGGGGCTCGTTGCCGGGCCTTTGGCCTGTTGTGTTTGGCTGATGAAAGGGGTAATCGAGATGGCATCTGCTGTGAAGCGTGACGGTCGCTCCGTGGTGACCACATGCGGGGGATGCTATGCCGATTGCGCCTTTGCGGCCCATGTTGAGGATGGGCGTGTGGTGGCCGAGCTGCCGGTGCCGGGTCATCCGTGCGCGGCGCGTGCCCTGTGCGCCCGCGGACGGCATCGCCTGGACATGCCGTTTGACGAGCGCGATCGCATTGTGCACCCCATGCGCCGACGAGCTGATGGCTCGGGGTTCGATGTGATTTCGTGGGACGAGGCGTTCGCGCAGATTGCAGCGCGCCTTGGGGGGATTGTTGACGGACATGGTCCGTGCGCGCTGGGCATGACGCTCGGCGTGCCCTCTTTCGACCGTTACTGGGCGTATCGTTTTATGCATGCGCTGGGCTCGCCCAACGTGTATGGTGCCGACGGTGCCTGCGAGGTAAGCCGACTTACCGGTTGGGAGCATAGCCTGGGCTACAGCCCCGCCTCCGACCTGGCGCACACCGATTGCATCATGTACCTGGGGCGTTCCATCGTCGATTCGTCGACGATGGGGGCCGTTGATGCGCTCAACGATGCCCGTCGACGTGGGGCGAAGATCATCGTGGTCGACCCCCGGCGCAGTGGCTCGGCTGCGCTTGCCGACCGCTGGTTGCGCGTACGTCCTGGATGCGATCTGGCGTTGCTGTTGGGTATCGCACATGTGCTGGTAGCCGAGGACCTGTACGATCACGAGTTCGTGGACCGCTACGCCACAGGCTTTGACGAGCTGGCGCAGGCGGCCAGTGCTTGGACACCCGAGTGGGCCGAATCGATGTGCGACGTGCCGGCCGCAGAGATTGTCGCCACGGCGCGCGATCTCGCTGCCGCCGCGCCTGCCGCTGTGGTGGATGCGGGTTTTCATGGTGGCATCGGCATCGCGTATGCCAATAGCACCCAGACCGCACGCGCTATCTGCTTGGTCGATGTGCTGCTGGGCTGTATTGGACATGCGGGTGGCGCGCTCAATCCGCCCACACCGCTTTCACTGGGCGACCTCGATCCCACTCGCTTTGCGACGCCGCCGGTGCCGCGCGAGCCCAAGCTGGGGTCCGAGCGCTATCCACTGGTCGATCCGGTGCGAGGGCTGTGCACGACCATCGGTCAGTCGATTCTTGCCGGCGATTTGCGTGGGCTCATCGTCTATGCCAGTAACCCCGGTGCGGGCTATGGCAATGCGCAGGCTTGGTTGGGTATTTTGCAGCAGCTCGACTTGCTTGTGACGATTGATATTCGTTGGTCCGAGACGGCGCGTGCTTCTGACTTCGTGCTGCCCGACGTGACGTATCTGGAGGCCGACCGCGGTGTGGGCACAGTCGTGGGCGCCAACGATTCGCGTGTGTTCTACCGCAACGCCGTGCTGCCCGTGCAGCATGACGGCACACGTCCCGGTCGGGAGATTTTTGCCGGTCTGGCGCAGGCGTGTGGCGTGGGCGAGTATTTCCAGTTTACGTCTGACGATCTGGCGGCTGTCCAGGTGGCGCCTTTTGGGATCGATCTGGACGAGCTCAAGGAGCGCGGCTGGGCCGATACGGGCGTGGCGCTGCCGTCGCGCACGGGTGAGCCGGTGATTCCGCTTGCCGGCGGCAAAATTGCGCTGGCAAGCGACGTATGGGAACGAGTCGGCATGGGTCGTGTGCCCAACTGGATTGCGCCCATGGTGGAGCCCGGCCCGGGGATGTTTCGCCTTATTAGCGGCAACCGTCCCTTTGAGTCGCACACCTCGCGCAGGCTTGCGGCTCAAGGTGCCGCCGAGGCTGGATCGGACCTGGATGCCGTGCAGATGAATGCCGATGCTGCTGCGCACATGGGCATCGCCGACGGCGAGATCGTCGAGCTCGTGAGCGATATGGGCCGCGACCGCGTGCGCGTGGAGACGACGCCGTATCTGCATCCGGCGTGTATCTTTACGTCGGCCGCCCCCGGCGGACGTTCGTTTGGCGCCGATGCCGGCGGCGCTCAAGCCTTGGGCGTCGGCCCGCTCGACCATACACCGTTGCGTTGGGACCCGTTGACGGGCGCCGCGCTCACTCAGGAAAACGCCGTTCGCGTGGAAAAGATCGCGGCGCGCGAGGATAATAGCGATTGATTGACTCAGCCGATCGAATTGGCTGATAGTTTGACGTTCGAACGATTGATTCACCTTTAGTTTTGAAAGGCCGCACATGAGCGATAGCCAGAACATGTCCGATGAGGTACGCGCCCGCCTTCGCGCTATTCCTTCCGTCAACGAGCTGCTTGCCGAGTGGCCGGTGGTGAAGGCGGCGGGGGAGACCTGCGACGCGGTGGTCCATGCTGCCGTGACGGCCGAGCTCGACGAGGAGCGCGCTGCGATTCGTGCCGGTGCCGCCCCGCGTTCCAAGCGCGACCTGGCCTCGGCCATCGAGTGGCGTGCGCATCGCTCTGCGCTGCCGAGCCTGCGCCCAGCAGTTAATGCCACGGGTGTGGTCATCCATACCAACTTGGGCCGCGCCCCGCTCGCGGAGTCGGCGGCAAAGGCCGTGGCCGAGGTCGCGCGCGGGTACAGCACGCTCGAGTACAGTGTGGACACCTGCTCGCGTGGGTCGCGCAAGGAACATGCCGCGCAGCTCATCCGCTCGCTTACCGGTGCCGAGGATGCGCTGGTCGTCAACAATAACGCGGCCGCCGTGCTGCTGGTGCTGGCGACCCATGCCGCAGGCAAAGAGGTTATCGTCAGCCGCGGCGAGCTTGTCGAGATTGGCGGCAGCTTCCGCATCCCCGATGTCATGGCGGCTTCGGGCGCCAAACTCGTCGAGGTCGGCGCCACCAACCGCACGCACTTGGGCGACTACGAGCGCGCCATCACGCCCGATACGGCGATGATCCTTAAGGTCCATCCTTCCAACTATCGCATCGAGGGTTTTCACGAGGAGGTGGGCTCTCGGGAGCTTGCCGCTCTGGCCCACAAGCATGGCCTGCTGTTCTACGAGGACCAGGGGTCGGGCGCGCTGTTGCCCGATGACATCCTGGTGCGCGGCGGCGAAGAAACCACGCCGGCTTCGGTAGCGGCGGGGCTCGATCTGGTGTCGTGCTCGGGCGATAAGCTGCTCGGTGCCGCACAGGCGGGCATTATCATGGGCCGTCGCGATCTGGTCCAGGCCTGCGGGTCGCATCCGCTTATGCGTGCCCTGCGCCCGGGCAAACTGGCTCTGTCGGCGCTCGAGGCCACGCTGCGTATCTACATGGACGGCGCCGATGTTGCCCATCGCGATATTCCGGTGCTCAGCATGCTTACGCTACCGCAGGCCCATTTGGAACGACGTGCCCGCAAGCTGCGCGATCGTATGGTCGCCGGGCTCGATAAGGCGGGTTGCCCGTGCGCCGTGCAGGTGGAGATCGTCGAGGAGTCCTCAACGCCCGGTGGCGGCTCGTTGCCTACCGTGGAACTGCCGACGATGTGCGTTGCCGTGCGTCTTGTTGACAAGCGCCTGACGGTCGACGCGCTCAAGCGCTCGCTTGTCCAGGACTTCGACACGCCGGTCGTCACGCGAACCTCGCACGATCGCATTTTGTTTGACGTCCGTACGCTTGTGGGCGACCGCGATATCGAGACGGCGGCGTCGACGCTTGCCGCATGCGTTGAGAAGGCGATTGCTCGATGAGTGAGGTTCAAGCGCTGGTGGAGTGTCCCGTTATCGTTGGCACGGCGGGTCACGTTGACCACGGTAAGTCGGCACTGATCGAGGCGCTGACCGGCAAGAATCCCGACCGTCTGGAGGTTGAGCGTCGCCGGGGCATGACGGTGGAGCTGGGCTTTGGCGAACTGGCACTGCCGAGCGGCAAGATCGTTGGCCTTGTCGACGTGCCGGGCCACGCGCATTACCTGCGCGCTATGGTGCAGGGTGCGACAGGCATCGACGTTGCCGTGCTGGTGGTCTCTGCCGTTGAGGGCGTAATGCCGCAGACCCGCGAGCACGTGCATGTGCTGGAGCTGTTGGGCGTTACGCATATGGTGGTCGCGCTGACTATGTGCGACCTGGCCGACGCCGAGATGACCGAGCTTGCCGAGCTCGATGTCGATGACTTTTTGTCGGGTACTGTGTTTGCGGGCGCGCCAATTGTGCCCGTGTCGTCTAAGACGGGCGAGGGGATTGACGGGCTGCTTGCGGTGCTCGACGAGCAGGTGGGTGTCTGCTGGGATACCTGTCGCGAGCGTGCCGAGCGGAGCGATGCCGCGCCGCGCCTGCCGATTGACCGCTGCTTTACGATTAAGGGCGCCGGCACCGTCGTGACGGGAACGCTGCACGATGCGCCGGTTGCGGTGGGCGACGAGCTGATGGCTTTGCCGTCGCGTACGGTCTGCCGTGTCCGCGGGATTCAGGTGCATGGCGATACGCCGCGCGCGCTGCCTGGGCAACGCGTGGCGCTCAACCTGGTTGGTGACGGTGTCGCGGCGCTTGACCGTGGCGAGATGCTGGGCGTGGCGGACCGCTTTGGTCAGACGTTGCGCTTTATGATGACGTTCACCTACCTGGGCCGCGAGGGCGCCAAGCCGCGCGTGCTTGAGTCGGGCGCGCGCGTGCATGTGATGGCGGGTACGGCCGAGGTTGTCGGCCGCATCATGCTTATGGAGGGCGAGGCCCCCATGGCGGTGGGCGAGACCCGTACCGTGCAGGTGCGCTTGGAGGACCCGCTGCCGCTGTGTGCCGGAGACCATGCCGTGGTGCTGTCGTATTCGCCCGTTATGCTCATTGGCGGCGGGCGTGTGCTGCTTTCGCGCTGCCGTCGCTCGCGCGAGCTTTCGGCGGGGGAGCGCACGCTGCTTGCAGCGCTTGAGGCCGGCGATGCCGCGGGCGGTGTGGGCGCTTGGCTGGCGCTGCAGATGCTGCCAGTTACGGCGGTTGATGTTGCCGACGCTTTGGATCTTGGTGTCGGCGAGGTCGATGCCGCACTGCGCGGGTTGGTGTCGCAGGGCTCTGTTCGCAAGCTTGCTGTGGGTGATGCGGACTACTTGGCGGACGCCGTGGTGCTCGACGCCGCGATGGGTGCGCTAGCGGCGACCCTGTCAGCCATGCACGCGGCTGCCCCCAAGGAGACGGGCTTTACGCCCGGCGCCGTTGCCCATGCTGCTTGGCCTACCGCTGACGATACAGTTGCCGCGGCCCTGATTTCCGAGGGCTGCTCGCGTGGCGTGTGTGCCGCCGAGGGTGCCGAGGTATTCGACCCGCACTCCGCTGCCGCCGCGGCGCGTGTGGTGCGCGAGGCCTGCGAACGTATCGTTGCCTTGCTGGACGAAGCCGGCCTCGATGCGCCGATATTGCCCGAGGTGGGCGAGCAGTTGCAGCTCGATCGCGACACCATGACGCGTGCCCTGCGCGAGCTTTCGCTCAATCGCTCGATCGTTAAGGTCGAGCGCGACGTTGCCCTGTCCGCTGCCGCCGAGGCCCATGCGCGCGAGCTTGTTGCCGCCGCCATTGAGGCAGCCGGCGGTGCTGCCACCACGAGCGTGCTGCGCGAGGCCCTTGGCGTGTCGCGCAAACGTGCCATCAGCATCTTGGAGCACCTGGATGCCGTGCGCTTTACGGTGCTCGACAAGGACGCCGGCGGCCTGCGCTCCCTGCGCTAGGCCGGTCACTCGCTCCCGCCTCCTCAGTTGCGGTGAAATAGTTCCTGTTTTTGGGGTCTTGCAGCCTAAACAAGAACTATTCCACCGCAACTTCTTGCTCGTCTTTTTGGGATGGAGCCGTTTCGGTTTGGTAAAATACCGCCGCACTTGGGAACGGATGGGCTCCGGTGGGCTCCGCGGTCCTCAAAACCGTTGCGAGGCGTGCAAAACGTCTTGGATGTGTTCGATTCACATACGTTCCCGCCATACACTACCAGCGCTTTTGTGCTCGCGGTCTTGCTGCGTGCCGCAAGGGCGCTGTTTTGTTTTTGTGCGGGTCCGCCGTGTCGTCTGCCTTGTCGCCTACGGTATTTGCCCCGTGCGCTGGGTTTAGAACGCGCCGATGGAGGTGTTTTGCCGTATGACTACCGTAAGACGTGCCGATCTTTCTTGTGTCGTCCAAGCGGGTGGGCTGTCCTCGCGCATGGGTTGCGATAAGGCGCGGATGTTGTTTTGCGGCGAGCCGCTCATCGAACGCGTACTGGGTCGGCTGGCGCAAGTTGCCGGCGAATTGGTCGTGACGACCTCGCGTCCCAGCGAGCTTGCCTATCTTGAGGAGCGCGCGTTTGGCGGTCTGGTGCCGCGTGTGGTGGCGGACCTTGAAGGCTCTGCGGGCGCCATGCGCGGCATCGCGAGCTCGTTGGCTGCGGCTCGGCTGCCTCTCGTGGCGATCGTTGCCTGCGATATGCCGTTTGTCTCGCCGGAACTCATCGGCGCGCTTGCCGGTCATGTTGAGGCCGAGGCGCTCGATGTGTGCGTGCCGCGTGAGGAGCGGGGGATTGAGCCGCTTTGCGCCGTCTGGCGCCGTGACGCGTGTGCGCCGGTTGCCCATGAGCTGCTTGCCTGCGACCGCCAGCGCATTCGCTGCCTGATCAATCGCGTTCAGGCCGGTTATATGGATGAGCCGCAGATCGTTAAGGCCGCGGGTTCGACGCTCTGCTTCGAGAACGTCAATACGCCCGAGGAGTTTGCGGCGGCCGAGTTGCTCGCCTAGACGATTGGAGTTGCCATGTCTCACGATATTTGTCCCGACACGGGAGAACCTTGCACTTGCGATGGGTCCGAGCCTTGCACCTGCGGCCGCGGCGGCTGCGGACATACGGCCGAGGAAGAGGCAGCGGCGGCTGCGTATCGCGATGCACACCGCGAAGGCCCGTCCGGTGATGCTCTCGACCATGAACGCAAGATCATCGTTTCGTTCGATAGCACCTTCGATGTGATGGAATGCGAGCAGCTGTGCCTTGCCGCCGGTGTGCCCGGGCGCATCATGCCACTGCCCGGCTCCATCACCGCCGGCTGCGGGCTGTGCTGGGCCATGCCGTTCTCGGGCGATGCACTCGCCGCCTTCCGCGCTGCCACCGAAGGCCGCATAACCCCCGCCGACTATCATCAGCTCGTCCTCTAACCGTCAGCACCACCATAAAGGTGCCTGTCCCCAATGTGGTGGTTTGGAACACGTGGACGAAACAGGTTTGAAACACGGGTTTTGCATGTCAGGCACTCAAAAACGCTTCTACCTGCATCGTAATCAAAACGAAACATCCGCTCGTCGGCTTATGCGAAACTTTGCCGCAACAGTGCGATATTATCCATACACGATAAAGCTCGCGGCGCATGGGGTGCCGCGACCAACATTTTCGTTTCCCATCATTGGAGGAAGCATGAGCTACACGCAGAAAGTTCTCGAAGAGCTCAAGGCCCGCTATCCCGAGCAGCCTGAGTTCATCCAGGCCGCGACCGAGATCCTCGGCACCATCCAGCCGGCGCTCGACGCCCACCCCGAGTACGAGGAGGCCGCCCTGCTGGAGCGCCTCGTCGAGCCCGAGCGCATCGTCATGTTCCGTGTTCCCTGGGTCGACGACCAGGGCAAGGTTCAGGTCAACCGCGGTTACCGTGTCGAGTTCAACTCTGCCATTGGACCCTACAAGGGCGGCCTGCGCTTTAACCCGACGGTCACCCTGGGTATGCTCAAGTTCCTGGGTCTGGAGCAGATCCTCAAGAACAGCCTGACCACCCTTCCCATGGGCGGCGGCAAGGGCGGCTCCGACTTTGACCCCAAGGGCAAGTCCAACAACGAGATCATGCACTTCTGCCAGTCCTTCATGACCGAGCTCTATCGCCACATCGGCCCCAACACCGACGTTCCCGCCGGCGACCTGGGCGTTGGCGGCCGCGAGGTTGCCTACCTGTTCGGTCAGTACAAGCGCCTGACCAACGAGTGGACTGGCGTCCTTACCGGCAAGGGCCTCTCCTTTGGCGGCTCGCTTGCCCGTACCGAGGCCACCGGCTACGGCCTGGCCTACTTTGTGGACGAGTACCTCAAGAGCCGCGGCGACTCCTTCGAGGGCAAGAACGTCGTCGTTCACGGCTCCGGTAACGTCGCCATCTACGCCGTCCAGAAGGTCTCCCAGCTCGGCGGCAAGGTGCTGGCCTGCTCCGATACTCACGGCTGGGTCGAGGATCCCGACGGCATCGACTACACCGTGCTCGAGCACGTCTACAACAAGAAGCGCTCCGGCCACGACAAGGGCGTTACGCTCGCTATGTACGTTGACGAGAAGCCCAACGCCGTGTGGCACGAGGGCGACGGCCGTGGCGTTTGGCAGCTGCCCTGCGACATCGCGCTGCCCTGCGCTCGCGAGAACACGCTGCTGCTCGAGGACGCCCAGGCGCTCGTCGCCAACGGCTGCAAGGTGGTCGGCGAGGGCGCGAACATGCCCACGACCATCGAGGCCACGACTTACTTCCAGGAGAACGGCGTTGCCTTTATGCCCGGTAAGGCTGCCAACGCCGGCGGCGTGCTCGTGTCCGGCCTGGAGATGAGCCAGAACGCCGAGCACCTGTCCTGGACCTTCGAGGAGGTCGACGGCAAGCTCGAGCAGCTCATGCGCGGCATGTTCCACAACGTGGACGACACCGCCAAGGAGTACTGCCAGGAGGGTAACTTTGTCATGGGCGCCAACATCGCCGGCTTCCTGAAGGTCGCCGACGCCATGCTCGCCCAGGGCGTCTGCTAAATCTTCGCTCGACATAGCATGTGATGAGGCTTCCAGCCATTCCGGCTGGGAGCCTTTTTTGATCCGTTGGGGACGGAGGAAAACGGATCATTATGTCTCGGCCCTCTGCCGGCCGCCCCTTAAGTTGCGGTGAAATACGGACTGTTGGGCGCCCTAAGCCCGACAAACAGTCCGTATTTCACCGCAAGTTATGGATGGGAGGGAGGTTTTTGTGCTGTGGAAGGTCGCGGCCCTTCGTTTGGTACACTTAAAAGTACTGGACAAGTGAAGAGATGGGGGAGAACGTGCTCAAGTTCGGTACCTACGTCCGCGTTGGAAACGCGGCCGAAGCCTATGAGCTCTTACAGAAGAACCGCAACAACAAGATTGTGGGCGGCGGCATCTGGATGCGCCTGGGTTCGCGTCGCGTGGCGACGGCGATTGACCTTTCGGCCTGCGGACTCGATCAGATCGAGGAGACCGAGACCGAGTTTCGCATCGGTGCCATGTGTACCCTGCACCAGCTCGAGCGTCATGCCGAGCTCAACGCGCTTGTCAACCATGTCTTTGAGTTCGCCGTCCACGATATCGTGGGCGTGCAGCTGCGTAACACCGCCACGGTGGGCGGCAGCATTTACGGTCGCTTTGGTTTCTCGGACGTGCTCTCGGCATTTTTGGCGCTCGATTCGTACGTTGAGTTGACGGGCGCCGGCCGCGTGCCGCTCGCCGAGTTCGTGGACATGGGCTACGTGCGCGACGTGATCGAGCACGTGGTGGTCGTTAAGCACGATTACCGCGCAAGCTATGAGGCCGTGCGCAAGGCCGCGACCGACTTCCCCTCCTTAAACGTCACCGCCGCCTGGTGGGACAACAGCTGGCATGTCACCGTGGGCGCCCGCCCGCTGCGCGCGTCCCTGCTGCGGGGCGAGGCATGCGGCCTGGTGAACGAGCAACCTTCCGAGGACGAGCTGCGCGCACTGGCCGCATCCGTGCGTGCCCTGAGCTACGGCACTAACTTGTGGGGCTCGGCTGACTACCGCCGCCGCATCTCGGCCCCGCTGGCGATTCAGGCTGTACGTCGTGCCGCCGGCATCGAGCTTTCGGCCGCGCTTGCCCGCGAGCTCGAGACCGTGCAAGTGCCTAAGTTTGCCACGGACGAGTATTCCTGCCGCCGCGTGCCCGGCGTCGATTCTAGCGAGGTGCGCTAATGGCTGCCAAACTCATCGATCTTTCCTTTACGCTCAACGGCCGCAAGGTCAAGGTTCAGATTGCCCCCGATACCATGCTCTTTGCACTGCTGCGCGAGCAGGGTTGCGCATCGGTGCGCTGCGCCTGTGAGACCACCAACTGCGGCCTGTGCACGGTGTGGCTCGATGGCGATCCGGTGCTGAGCTGCTCGGTTCCCGCCGCGCGCGTCGAGGGCCGCTCCATCACCACCCTCGAGGGCCTCAAGGCCGAGTCCGAGGCGCTCGCCCGCGCAATGGCTGCCGAAGGTGCCGAGCAGTGCGGTTTTTGCGCCCCCGGCCTCATCATGAACGTGCTGGCGCTTGCCCGCGCCGCCAAGGAGGACCCGAGCCTCGTCGCCACGCGCGAGGAGCTCTCGCGCCAGCTCGCCGGCAACCTCTGCCGCTGCAGCGGCTACGAGAGCCAGCTGCGCGCCATCGTTCGCTTCCTCAACGAGTCCGGCGTGCAGGTGGGCTTTGAGATGCCCGAGCTGCCCGTCAACGAGACGAGCTCCGACGGTGTCGCGTACAAGCAGATCACCAAGAAGCAGCCCAAGAAGGACTCGAAGGCCCTGCTCGAGGGTCGTCCCGTCTACACCGGTGATATGGTGCCCGCCGGTGCGCTCATCGTCAAACTCAAGCGCAGCCCCTATGCCCGCGCCAATATCCGCTCAATCGATACGTCGCGCGCTCTGAAGGTTCCCGGCGTGGTGGGCGTCTACACCTACGAGGACGTGCCCAAGCGCCGCTTTACCATCGCCGGCCAGAGCTATCCGCAGCCGAGTCCCTACGACCGCCTGATTCTCGAGAATCTCGTCCGTTACCAAAACGAAGAGGTGGCTATCGTCGCCGCCGAAACCGAGGAGGCCGCCGACAAGGCGCTCAAGCTCATCAAGGTCGACTATGAGGTGCTCGAGCCCCTGCTCGACTTTACCCAGGCGCTCGATAACGACATCGTGGTCCACCCCGAGGGCGACGTGACCTTTATGTTCCCGCAGGGCGGCGACGTTCCGCGCAACTTGGTATGCAGCGGCATGAGCGACTATGGCGACTTGGACGAGGCGTTCGCCCAGAGCGACATCGTCTTTGAGCGCACCTACACCAGCCAGGCCACGCAGACCGCGCCCATGGAGACCTTCCGCGCCTTCGCGACGACCGACGCGTTCGGCCGCATCTCGGTGACCACCTCCACGCAGGTGCCCTTCCACGTGCGCCGCATGGTCGCGCAGTCGCTCGACATCCCGCAGTCGCAGGTGCAGGTCATTAAGCCGCGCATCGGCGGCGGCTTTGGCTCCAAGCAGACGGGCTGCTGCGAGATCTTCGTGGCGTTCGTCACCCAGCAGACCGGCTGTCCGAGCTATTGCTGCTACACCCGCGAGGAGACCATCACCGCGGGCAACTCGCGCCACCAGATGCAGATGACCGTTAAGCTGGGCGCCATGAACGACGGCACCATCACGGCCATCGATCTGCATACGCTGTCCAACGCCGGGGCCTATGGCGAGCATGCCACCACGACGATCGGCCTCTCGGGCCACAAGAGCCTGCCCATCTACAACCACGTGAAGGCGAGCCGCTTTAGCTGGGACGCCGTCTACACCAATACCAACCGTGGCGGCGCGTATCGCGGCTACGGTGCCACCCAGGGCCAGTTTGCCGTCGAGAGCGCCGTCAACGAGCTCGCCGACATGCTGCACATGGATCCCGCCGACCTGCGCCTTAAGAATATGGTGCACGAGGGCGAGATCATGCCGCAGTACTACAACGAGAAGCTCAACGCCTGCGCGCTCGACCGCTGCCTGCTGCGCGCGATGGACATGATCGGTTGGCGCGACAAGCCGCTAGCCGTCGACCTGGGCGACCGCGTGCGTGCTCTGGGCTGCGCGCTCACCATGCAGGGCTCGGGCATTTCCAACGTGGATATCGCCGGCATCGACATGCGCCTGGAAGAGGACGGCTTTATTACCATCGGCACCGGCGCCACCGATAACGGTATGGGCGTCGACACGATCCTGGCGCAGATTGCCGCCGAGGAGCTGGGCGTTGAAAGCTCGCTCATTGTGGTGCGCGGCGTGGACACCGATGTGTCGCCGTTCGACGCCGGCTCGTACGCGAGCTCGGGCACGTACGTGACGGGTCTGGCAGCCAAGAACGCCGCGACCGAGCTGCGCGAGAAGATCTGCGCCAAGGCCGCCCAGATGTGGGACGTGGACGCCGCCGATGTGGTCTTTGATGGTCAGTATGTGCGCCTGTCCGACGAGCGTGCCGCGCGTGAGCAGAACCGCTACCTCACGCTGCGCGACTTTGCCAACCTGTGCGTCAAGAACATCGCGGGCGACGACGCGCTCACCTCGCATGCCTCTGCCTGCCTGCCCGTTTCGCCTCCGCCGTTTATGGCCGGCATTGCCGAGGTCGAGGTCGATAAGGCCACCGGCAAGGTGACCGTGGTGGACTACGCGGCGGCTGTGGACTGCGGCACCGTTATTAACGAGGCGCTCGCGCGCGTCCAGGCCGAGGGCGGCATTGCCCAGGGTATAGGCCATGCGCTCTACGAGATCGTCGAGCACGACGACCGCGGTCGCCTGCGCACCGGCAACTTTATGAGCTACAAGCTACCCACGCGCCTGGATATCGGCAGCATTCGCGTGGCCTTTGAGCCGAGCTACGAGCCGACGGGCCCGTTTGGCGCCAAGTCGATCGGCGAGGTCGTCATCAACACGCCGCTCGCCGCCGTGGCCTCGGCCGTGGCACACGCCACCGGACATCAGGTACGCTCGCTGCCGATCACGCCCGAGAAGGCCCTGCTGGGGGAGTAGCGGGTCATCGAACAAGTCGTAATTGGCGGGGCGGGGCAACTCGCCCCGCCTTTTGCACTCGTGGTGAGGTCGTGAGCCTGTAAAACGTGTGCGTGCGCTTGTCGCTCGTATCTGCTATCATTCCTAATCTGTGCGCTCATGCGGGCGTGGCGGAATTGGTAGACGCGCCAGATTTAGGTTCTGGTGGGATTCCCGTGAAGGTTCGAGTCCTTTCGCCCGCACCAACGCACCCGCGTCGGCTTATGCCCTCGCGACGCTTGTTGCATAAAGGTACCAGCACCTCAGATAAGCTGGGCAGTATGAGGAGGAACGTGTTGAACATCACCGCTTCTGACGTCAAGGACGCCAAGCTCACCGCTACGGTCACCATCCCGGCCGCCGACGTCGACGCCGCGATCAAGAAGGCCTACAAGGAGACCGCCAAGAAGTACCGCTTCCCGGGCTTCCGTGCCGGTAAGGCTCCCCGTCCGGTCATCGACTCCGCTCTTGGCGCCGAGGCTACCCTCGCTCAGGCCACCAACGACCTGATCGCCGCCAACGAGCCCGCCGTCCTCAACGAGCTGGACATCGTTCCCACCAAGAATGGTGACTACAAGGAGCTCGACCTCGCCAAGGATCACGAGGATTACACCTACACCGTCGAGTTCTCCCTGCGTCCCGCCGCTGAGCTCTCCTCCTTCGACGCCGTCGAGATCGAGATGCCCCCTGCGGAGGTCACCGAGTCCGAGATCAACAACCAGGTCGAGATGCTCCTCAACTACCGTGCCACCTTCGAAGACGTCGAGGGTCGCGCCGTCGAGGCCGAGGACTACGTCACCGTCGACCTCAAGGCCGTCGAGAACGCCGACAACTTCGCTGCCGAGGGCCGCATGCTCATCGCCGGTAGCGACAGCAACCCCAAGGAGTTCAACGAGGCCCTGATTGGCGCCAACGTTGACGACGTCAAGACCGTTACCTGGACCGACGAGGTCGAGGAGGGCGAGGAGGCCGAGACCCACACCGTCGAGGTCACCGTCAAGGGCATCAAGGTTCGCAACACCCCCGAGCTCACCGACGAGCTCGTCAAGTCCGACTTTGGCTTCGACAGCATCGACGCTATGCGGGACGCCATCAAGATCGAGATCGAGCAGGACAAGGCTTCCCGCCTCCCGGCCGAGAAGGAGAACCGTTGCGTCTCCGCTCTCGCCGAGCGCCTGCAGCTCGACGAGATGGACGCCGACTACGAGCAGTCCGTCTTTGAGGAGCTTGGCCAGAACTTCCTGTCCAACCTCGCTGCCCGCGGCATGACGCTGGACACCTGGCTGCCCGCTTCCGGCCTGACCATGGAGCAGTTCATCGGCGACCTGCACAAGCAGGCCAACGACGTTGCCCGTGAGTCCCTGGCTCTCGACGCCCTCGCCCGCGAGCTCAAGATCGAGGTCACCGAGGACGACATCAACGCCGAGTTCGAGAAGGCCGGCGTCAAGGACGTCGAGGCTTCCAAGGCCGAGTTCATCGCCGACGGCCGCATGCCTGCCGTCCGTGAGTCCATCCGTCGCTCCAAGGCCGTCGACCACCTGGTCGAGAACGCTAAGGTGACCGAGGTCGACGAGACCGCCAAGGACGCCGAGTAATTCTCGCCACCTTGCCCGCGAGCGCATGCGTGCGCCCGTGATGGGGTAAAGTTATACACCGGTTATCCGGTTGCTTCGTACGGTGCCAGCCAATGCATAGCATGCGGGCACCGTACGTTTATCTAGAACCAATTTGGTCCGCAAGAGAGAAATGGAGATGCGTATGATCGCTAAGTTCGATTCCGCCCTCGTGCCATACGTTATCGAGCAGACGCCGCGCGGCGAGCGCAGCTACGATATCTATTCGCGCCTGCTCAACGACCGCATCATCTTCTTGGGCGAGGAGATCAACTCTGTCAGCGCCAACCTGGTCGTTGCCCAGTTGCTGCATCTTGAGAGCCAGGATGCCGAGAAGGATATCTCGCTCTACATCAATTCGCCCGGTGGCGAGGTCTACTCCGGCCTGGCGATTCTGGACACCATGAACTTTATCAAGCCGCAGGTTTCCACCATCTGCGTCGGTATGGCCGCGTCTATGGCCGCCGTGCTGCTTTCGGCCGGCGCCAAGGGCAAGCGCTTCTGCCTGCCGCACTCCAAGGTGATGATTCATCAGCCCAGCGGCGGTGCCCAGGGCCAGCAGACCGAGATCGAGATCGTGGCCGAGGAGATCAAGAAGACCCGCCGCGAGCTCAACCAGATCCTGTCCGACGCCTCGGGCCAGCCCATCGAGAAGGTCCAGGCCGATACCGAGCGCGATAACTACCTGACCGCTGCCGAAGCCCTCGACTACGGCCTGATCGACCGCATCGTCACCTCGCGCGACCTCGCCGCGAAGGACGCCTAGGATGGCCGGTAACATGCAGGACAACTTTGACGAGAACGGCAACCCCATCCGCTGCTCCTTCTGCGGAAAAGAGCAGGGCCAGGTGCGCCGCCTTGTAAAGGGTCCGACCAACATCTTTATCTGCGACGAGTGCGTCGCCGCCTGCTCCGAGATCCTTGAGGAGTCGCTGGCTTCGGACTTTATGGACGCTGCCCGCAACGGCAAGCTGCCGGGCTTCCTCAACGATCACGGCCAGGCTGCGTCTCAGCCTGCCGTGGATCCCGAGGCCGAGGGCTTTGAGCTCGAGGACGACGCCCGCCAGGTCATTACGCATGTGCCGACGCCGCACGAGATCTATGACGAGCTTTCGGCCTATGTCATGGGCCAGGAGGACGCCAAGCGCGCCATGTCGGTTGCCGTGTACAACCATTACCGCCGCGTCATCGAGGGCGGCGCTGCGCTTTCGGCCTTTGACGACGGCTTGGACTCGCAGCTCGACGATGATATGGACGAGGTGGAGCTCGCCAAGTCCAACATTTTGCTGCTCGGTCCCACCGGTACCGGTAAGACCCTGCTCGCCCAGACGCTTGCGCGCATCCTGGAAGTGCCGTTTGCCATCGCCGACGCCACCGCGCTCACCGAGGCCGGTTACGTGGGCGAGGACGTGGAGAACATCCTGCTCAAGCTCATCAATGCCGCCGATGGCGATATTGAGCGCGCGCAGGTTGGTATTATCTACGTGGACGAGATCGACAAGATCGCCCGCAAGGCCGAGAACCTCTCCATCACCCGCGACGTTTCGGGCGAGGGCGTTCAGCAGGCGCTGCTTAAGATTCTTGAGGGCACGGTGGCAAGCGTTCCGCCCACCGGCGGCCGCAAGCATCCCCAGCAGGAGCTGCTGCAGATCGACACGACCAACATCCTGTTCATCTGCGGCGGTGCCTTTGTTGGTCTGGACAAGATCATCGCCGATCGCGTGGGCAACAAGGGCGTGGGCTTTAACTCCGAGATCGCCGGCCCCACCTCGGTCGACGAGAACGACCTGCTGCGTCAGGTGCTCCCGCAGGACCTCAACGCCTTTGGCATGATCCCCGAGTTTGTGGGACGTACGCCCGTCGTCACCCAGACGCAGGCGCTCGACGAGGACGACCTGGTGTCGATCCTTACCGAGCCCAAGAACGCTGTGGTGCGTCAGTACCGCAAGATGTTCCAGCTCGAGGACGTTGAGCTTGAGTTCGAGGACGCCGCCCTGCATGAGATCGCCCGTATGGCGCTTGCCCGCAAGACCGGCGCCCGCGGCCTGCGCTCCATCTGCGAGGACGTGCTGCAGCAGACGATGTTCGACCTGCCCAGCGAGGAGGGCGTCACCAAGGTCATCGTGACCGAAGCCTCCGTAAAGGGCGAAGAACAGCCCCAACGCATTTATGGGTAAACCAGTCAAAAACGTGTTTGCTAATAGCCTCCGACCACCCGCGGTCGGAGGCTATTTTATATATGCGCAATAACCCCAACTACCTGTGCTATTCTGTGTGTTTGTTTAAGCCTCAGCGAAGTCATTACAGACTGAAGTAATCGATACCTAAGGGGAGGAATGTAGGCCCGATTTTCGTAGATTCCGCACGAGCCGAAGACCACTTAATGTGGTCTTCGAGCGAGCCCAGGACCTGACCGAGCGAAAATCGGGCCTACATTCCTCCCCGGTGGAACAGGGAGAGATATATGGAAGAAATGCCCAAGAACTACGATCCGTCGACTAACGAGCCGGCGATCCTGCAGAAGTGGCTCGACGGCGGCTACTACAAGCGCCGTGAGGGCGTGGGCGACTGCACCGTCACCATTCCGCCTCCCAACGTGACCGGCAAGCTCCATATGGGTCACGCCACCGACGACTCCATCCAGGACGCCATCATCCGCATGGCCCGCATGCGCGGCAAGTCCACGCGCTGGGTACTCGGCACCGATCACGCCGGTATCGCCACACAGACCAAGGTTGACAAGAAACTCAAGAGCGAGGGCATCAGCCGTCTGGAAATCGGTCGCGATAAGTTTGTTGACGCCTGCTGGGATTGGACCCACGAGTACGGCGGCATCATCGTCGAGCAGATCAAGCGCATGGGCTGCTCCGTCGACTTCGATAACGAGCGCTTCACCATGGACGAGGACTACGCCCAGGCCGTGCGCAAGGTGTTTTGCGACTGGTACCACGACGGTCTGATCTACCGCGGCAAGCGCATCGTCAACTGGTGCCCCAACTGCACTACCGCCATCTCGGACGACGAGGCCGAGTACAAGGACGAGAAGGGCCACCTGTGGCACCTGCGCTACCCGCTGACCGAGCCGGTCAACGGCCAGGATTACATCGTCGTCGCCACCACGCGCCCCGAGACCATGCTCGGCGATACGGGCGTCGCCGTCTCCCCGAAGGACCCCGAGAAGGCCGCCTTCGTGGGTAAGACCGTCAAGCTCCCCATCGTCGACCGCGAGATTCCCATTTTTGAGGATTGGCATGTCGACGCCAACTTTGGCTCCGGCTTTGTCAAGGTTACCCCGGCCCACGACCCCAACGATTACGCCATGGGTCAGGCCCACGACCTGCCGCAGATCAATATCTTCGATGAGCACGCGGTGGTCGTTGAGGGCTACGGCGAGTTCACCGGCATGACCCGCGAGGAGTGCCGCGAGGCCGTCATCAAGTGGTTTGAGGAGCATGACCTGCTCGATCATGTCGAGGACCACGACCACTCCGTCATGCACTGCTACCGTTGCGACGCCGCGCTTGAGCCGTGGCTTTCCGAGCAGTGGTTTGTCGCCGTCGACAAGCTCAAGGGACCGGCGCTCGACGCCGTTAACTCCGGTAAGGTCACCTTCCATCCCGCGCGCTGGACGCAGACCTACACCACCTGGATGGAGAACCTTAAGGACTGGTGCATCAGCCGCCAGCTGTGGTGGGGCCACCGCATCCCCGTGTTCTACTGCGAGGACTGTGGCTGGGAGGACGCCCTGGCCGAGGACACCGACGTGTGCCCCAAGTGCGGCGGCCATCACGTGCACCAGGACGAGAACGTGCTGGACACCTGGTTCAGCTCGCAGCTGTGGACCTTCGCCACGCAGGGCTGGCCGCAAAAGCCGGAGCTGCTCGAGGGCCATCACCCCACGACGGCGCTCGTCACCGCGCGCGACATCATCGCGCTGTGGGTCGCCCGCATGGTTATGAGCTCGCTGTACTTCCTGGACGAGGTGCCGTTTAAGGACGTCGTCATCTATCCGACGATCCTGGCCAAGGACGGCAGCCGCATGTCCAAGTCCAAGGGCAACGGCGTTGACCCCATGGACCTCATCGGTATGTACGGCGCCGACGCCATGCGCTTTAACCTGCTCACGCTGTGCACCAACAACCAGGACGTCAAGTTCGACGCGAACATTGACAAGAAGACCAAGAAGCTTATCGACAGCCCGCGCACCGAGCAGGCCAAGTCGTTTGTGACCAAGATCTGGAACGCCAGCCGCTTCCTGCTTATGAACATGGAGGGTTACACGCCCGGCGAGCCCGTCGTGGAGACGCCGGCCGACGCCTGGATGTTCAGCCGCCTGGCCAAGGCCGTGAAGATGGTCACCGAGGGCATCGAGAACTACACCTTTGGCGACATGGCCCGCGGCGTGCAGCAGTTCTTCTGGAACGAGGTCTGCGACTGGTACGTCGAGGTCACCAAGGCTCGCCTGAAGGGCGAGGGTCGTCTGCAAGCGCAGCGCAACCTGATCTTTGTGCTCGATACCTCCATTCGCCTGATGCACCCGCTCATGCCGTTTGTCACCGAGGAGATCTGGGACAACATGCCGGCGAGCGTGCTCGACCTGGACGGCGAGGGCAACGTTGACCGCGCCGAGGCGCTCATGATCGCCAAGTGGCCCGAGCCCGCCGACTATGCCAAGTATGTCGACGAGGACGCCGAGCGCGCGTTTGAGCTTTGTCGCGCTGTCGTTTCCGCCGCCCGCGCCACCCGTTCGCGTTATCGCTTGAGCCCCAAGGCCGAGCTCGACGTGGTCGTGCGCGCCGGTGCCGAGGACATCGAGAAGCTCGAGAGCCTGCGCTCGACCATTGAGCCTCTGGCAAACACTGCCTCGCTGGTCATGGGTACCGACGTTGAGAAGCCGGCTGCGAGCATCGCCGTGGTCGACAGCGGCGTCGAGGTCTTTGTGGTGCTCGAGGGCAAGGTCGATCTTTCGGCCGAGAAGGCGCGCCTGGAGAAGGAGATTGCTGCGGCCCAGAAGGAGCTTGCCGGCTGCGAGAAGACGCTCGCCAACGAGGGCTTTGTGGCCAAGGCCGCGCCCGCGGTGGTCCAGAAGAAGAGGGACCGTGCAGCTGAGCTCAAGGAGATCCTGGCGGCGCTGACTGCTCAGGTTGCTGACTTCTCGTAGGCGTTACTGAGGGGCGCGTCCCGATGCTTTGCTCTCCGCTGCGGACAGTCCTGCGCAAGACGGACAGCACATTAAGTGCTGTCCTTTGCGTGCGGAACTTGCGGCGAGCAAAGCATCGGGACGCGCCCCTCAGTAACGCCTACGAGAAGTCAGCAACCTGAGCAGTCAGCGCCGCCAGGATCTCCTTGAGCTCAGCTGCAATCGGGTAAAGGCTGATATTGTCAACGCGAGGGGCTCATTCTTATTGGCGGGCCTCTTTTTCTGTTATGGGAGACTTTGGTTATGGCGAAGCGTTCGGGGTTGTATTCGGTGCCGTTTGAGGTTCCGGAGCTTTCTATTGATGAGGCTGTTGCACTTGCGGCCGATACGGGCAGGATTGCGCGTTATTCCACGCCGCTGCTCGAGACCGTCGTCGAGATGCTCGATGAGCTTGGTCGTCCTGACGAGTTCTATGATTGCGTCCAGATAGCCGGTACCAATGGAAAGACCTCGACGACGCGATTCTCGGCTGCCATTCTTCGTGGCGAGGGCCTTAAGACGGCACTCTTTACGTCGCCTCATCTGGTGCGCTATCCCGAGCGCATGGAGATTGACGGAAAGGTCGTCTCAGACGAGGTCTTTGCCCATGGTGTCTCTGCGGCGTATGAGGCGGGTCGTCGTCTCAACGCACGTCGTGAGGCGGCGGGCGAGGAGCTCCGTTCTATTACGCCCTTCGATCTTTTGTCCGTGGCTGGTTTGACTATGTTTGCCGAGGCTTGCGTGGACGTGGCCGTGCTTGAGGTTGGCATGGGCGGACGCTGGGATGCTACGAGTGCGACCGATCCCGTGGCCGTCGCCATTACGGGCATTGGACTCGACCATATGAAGGTCCTTGGCGATACGCTCGAAGCCATTGCTGGGGAGAAGGCTGCGGTTATTAAGCCTGGTCGTTTGGTTGTTTTGGGCGAGGGTACGCATGAGGCGAGCGTTCAGCGTGTGATGGATGCCCGTTGCCGTGAGTGCGGTGTTGTGCCGCTCGTGGTGAGCCATACGACGACCAAACTTCCGGCACACGTGGGCGATACGGTGGAGTTTAGCTGCACCACGCCGCGTGCGATCTATACGTCGAGTATGGTCAAGCCGGCGTATCAGCCGCAGAATGCCGCGTGCGCAATTATGCTGTGCGAGGGCTATCTGGGCCGCGAGCTCGACCACGATGTGCTCGACGCTTCGCTTATGAGCTGCCCCACGCCGGGTCGCTTTGATGTGCTGGGAACCGATCCACTCAAGCTGATCGACGCCTGCCATAACCCCCAGAGCTGCGAGAACTTTGTGAGCGCACTGGACGAGATCGATCCGTGCGTGGAAAATCGCCCCACGCTGCTGTGCGCCGCGCTGGCTGATAAGGACGTGGCGGGCATCGTCGACGTCCTGATTCCCGCCTTTCCGCGCGTAGTCGTGACCCAGACCGATTCCGACCGCGCCCTGCCGGCGGAGGAGCTTGCTGCCCTGGTGGACGCCGATAAGCTCGCTGGCGTGTATCCCAGCGTATCCGAGGCCCTCGCGGCCCTCGATGCCGCGGGCGAGTCCTTCGTAGCAGCCGGCACCATCACCCTAGCCGGCGAAGTAGCGGGGCTGCTCCGTTAACCCATCCCCTCATCAGTTGCGGTGAAATAGTTCCTGTTTTTGGGCTCTAGCAGCCCATCCAGGAACTATTCCACCGCAACTTAGTTTGGGGGCTTGGGGACCAGGCTAGTCTAGGCGGACTGGGTCGTGGGGGTAGGCGTTGAGGATCTCGACGCCGGACTCGGTGACCAGGGCCAGGTCTTCGATACGGACGCCGGTGCGGCCGGGGAGGTAGATGCCCGGCTCAATGGAGAAAGTCATGCCGGGCTCTACGACTTGCTCGTTGGCGAGCGAGACGTCGCCCGGCTCGTGGTCCTGCAGACCGATCGAGTGTCCCAGGCGATGCGTAAAGTACTGCCCATAGCCCGCCTCCTCAATCACGTCGCGTGCGGCGCGGTCCAGGTCGCACATGCGCACGCCCGGTGCGATGAGAGCCTCGGCGGCCTCGTTGGCACGGCGCACGATGTCGTAGATGCGCGCCGTCTCTTCGTCTGGCATGCCCCAAAAGAACGTGCGCGTCATGTCCGAGCAGTAGTTGCAGCGGCGTCCGCCAATGTCGAACAGCACCACGTCGCCGCGTTTGAGTACGGTGTCGTCAGGCTCGTGGTGCGGGTCGCCGGCGTTGGCGCCAAAGCTTACGATGGGCGGAAAGCTAAAGCCCTCGCAGCCGTGGTTGCGGTACAGACCGAGCATCTGGTCGGCAATTTCGCGCTCCATTACGCCCTCGTGGACGAGCTTGATGGCGTCGGCCATCACGGCGTCGTTAGCGGCCGAGGACACGCGCATAAGCTCCTGCTCGGTGACATCCTTGTGGGCGCGTGCGGCGGTGACGGCAAAGTCGCCCAGGAAGAACTCGCTCGCGGCGTGACGATCCATAAGGGGCATCAAAAAGCCGGAGCGCATAACGGTGTCGATGCCGAGCGGTTTGGTCGGATCGATCTCACTCGCGATGGCGTCGGCCACGACGTCAGTATCGTTGTGGTGGGCCACGCGGGCATTGTCGTACTCGGGCAGCTGATGCAGCGCGTTGACCAAGATCGCAGGCTCGCTATCGCGTGCGAGCAGCACGCCGCAAAAACGCTCGAACATATCGGCATAAAAGCCGGTCAGGTAATAAATCGACCACGGGTCGTTTACGAGCAGCTGCGCGCCGGGGTGCTGAGCCTCGAGCGCATCGAGCACGCGCGCCACACGCTGGTCATCGACATGTGCCATGAAATATCCTTTCGCTAGGGTGCCACCATGGTATCCCATGCCTGGCAGATAGGGACGTTTCTTTTCTGCCGGCACTTCGGGACACTCCTCGGCATGGCCAGCCTAGCGAACGTTCGGGCAAAAGTAACATAAGAGGCCCGTCCCAAATGGGCTGCTTTCAAAACTATGGCGGATTACGGGGCTGGACCTGTATTACTTGACCATGGGAAAAATCGCGAAATTAAAACCGACGCTCCTATAAGTTGTCAAGAGGCAGTTTGCGGGAGCGCTCTCTCCAATTCGCACAGGAGCTCGTAATACCTCCTCTCCAGTTTCGTCGACCGCCGTTTCCCCCGTTCCAAGTGCCCGAGTGTGGCTGCGGACAGGCCGAGCTCCGCGGCGGCTTTCTTCTGAGTCACCCGCATCGCCTTGCGCATCTTCGCGAGCTCGGGGCCTTCCGGCGCGGCGCCGTCGGGGTTCGGGTCCATGAGCACGTGGTACACCTCCCGCGCTATGTAGCGCTTCAGGCAGCGGACCGCCTCCCGCCGGGACTTCCCCTCGGAGGTCCGCCTCGCCACGTACCTCCTCGTCCTCTCGTCGTACGCCATGCGCTTGATCGCGATCTCGTAGAGCGCCCAGTTCGCCTGCCGGTTGCCGCCGCGGTTGAGCCTGTGCCGGTCCGTCTTCCCGCTCGACGCGGGGATCGGGGAGGCGCCGCACATCATCGAGAACGCCGCCTCGCCCTTCAGCCTGCCGGGGTTGTCGCCGGCGGCCACGACCAGGGCGGCGGCGGTCGTGGTGCCGCAGCCCTCGACGCCGAGCAGCGCGGGCGCGTTCGCCTCCAGCAGCGCGCGGATGCGCTCGTCGAGGGACTCGACCTGGCTGCGGGCCTCCTTCCAGACCGCCGCGACGGACCGCAGCGAGGCCAGCACGCTCTCCTCGAGCGCGTCGCCCGCCTTCCTCCCGCGCGCGAGCAGCGGCATGAGGTCCTTCGGCCGCTCGCGGCCCCTGAACCGCTCCCTCAGGGCGCTCGGGGCCGTCGTGAGCATCGACTTCGCGCAGGCCACGCAGGACGTGGACGTCGCGACGGCCAGCCTGCGCGCGACGTAGAGCTGGCGCACCGCCTCGACCCAGCCGTCCTGCGACTTCGGCACGGAGCAGCCCTTCCCGGACGCCGCCTTGCGCGCCGCGCGCTCGGCGTCCAGCGGGTCGCTCTTCCCCTCGCCGGGCCTCACCTTGTCCCTCTTGGGCCTGAGCACCTCGACGACGTTGTACCCGAGCTCCACGAGCCTCCTCGTCAGCCCGGCCCCGTACGATGCCGTGCCCTCGACGCCGACGACCATGCAGCTCCCCGGGTCGCCTATCGCCTCCGCCAGCCTGTCGTAGCCCTCGGGGTCGGCCCCGAAGCTCCCGCTCCAGATCTTCCTCCCGAGGCCGTCGAGCAGGCACAGAACATGCACGTCCTTGTGCGTGTCGACGCCCGCGATGACCGTTTCGCCTTCCATTTTCGCTCCCCTCGGTCTGCCGCCTGCTCCGCGCCCGGGTCTCCCAGACATTGCACTGACGGGAGCGCTACAATCCAATTGGCTTGTCCGATTGTCCGCGCTCATGCTCCTATTAGGTCATGGCAGGACTCCGGGACGCGGATGCCGGGGCGAGACAGGTCGGATTTGAGGACGGCCGAAGAGGCGTCAGCAGGTCAGTGGGTCATCGTCCCGGCATTCAGCATCAGGGTAGCGCTGCGACGCGGAAATCGCGCGCCGTTGCCGCGCCCCGCAGTGCCCGCTTCCCCCGAGAACAATTATCAGTGCAGGTAGAGAGCTTATCAAAAATCGATAATTGCCGGTATGGATGGGGGTCTCCGAATCAGCCCCGTAATCCGGCATGGTTTTGAAATGGCACTAAAGTAGGCACAAGCTATATACCAATCCCAAAGATAGTTGCGGTGGAATAGTTCCTGGATGCCGGGGTTTGACGGAAATCAGGAACTATTTCACCGCAATTGAGGAGGGGCGGGGTGGATGCGGGGTAGCTAAAAGGGCCCCGTCCAAAATGAACCACCTAGGCTGGGTCGATGTCCATGCTGGCGATTAGGTCGATGCCCGTGTGGAGGAGGTCTTCCAACACGACGTTGCCCATGCGGATGGGGGCTTCGACGACTAGGCCGCGGATGAGGTCCATCGCCTGGGTGTGGAGCGCCAGCGGGATGGCTTCGGCCGTGCGCACGGGTAGCAGCGCCTCGTCGCCGCCGGATACGGCCACGGTTGTGGTGAGCACGCGCATGGGGCAGGTGAGCTCCTGATGCGCGAATTTATCACCGCGCGGGCAGCTGTTGCCGGTCACGGAGCGCACCTCTACCGCGGCGCCGTCTGCGTCACGCTCTACCTCTACGGTCAGGAGGCACTCGGATGGGCAGGTGGTGCAGTTGAACTGCAGCGTTTCGATCGCGTTTATGCTCATGGCCTTACGCCTCCTCAACGGGATCGACGGACAGGGCAATCTCGCTGACACCCAGGTCGAGCGCGCGCTGAATCACCTTTGCCGTCAGCGGGAAGCTCTCCATTACGCTCGGTTTAAACGGGCGGACCTTGCCTGCAAACAGTTCTTCGTCGCCTGCCAGAATGCGCACGCGGGCGGCGTCGACCGGTCGGCGTACGCGGAAGTTGAGTTTGGTGAGTGCCACAGCCGTAATGCGTCCCGGCAGCGCGTAGCCCGCAATGCCGGCGGGGGAGACCGTAAGCTGACAGCCCGGGCCCGCAGCGACCGCATCGACCCCAGCGCCACGGCCTAGCGCGTATGCCGCCGCAGCCGCACCGGCGCGCTCGGACTCGGTCGTCACGTTGTCGGCCAGGTCGTGTACGTGCAGCACGTTGCCGCAGGCAAAGATGCCCGGCACGCCCGTTTGCAGGTTCTGGTCCACTACGGCGCCGCGTGTGCGCGGGTCAAGCTCAACGCCCGCGCCCACCGAAAGCTCGTTCTCGGGAATCAGGCCCACCGAAAGCAGCAGCGTATCGCACGGAACAACGCGCTCGGTCCCGGCAATGGGCGCCAGGTGCTCGTCGACCTGGCTCACCTCAACGGCCTCCACGCGATCGTGTCCGATCACGCGCGTGACGGTTGTGGACAGGTGCAGCGGAATGCCAAAGTCGTCCAGACAGTTCTTGACGTTGCGGCGCAGGCCGTTGGCGTACGGCATGAGCTCGTATACGCCCTCGACGGAAATCCCTTCGAGCGTGCAGCGGCGCGCCATGATAAGTCCGATGTCACCCGAGCCCAAAATGACGGCGCGCGAGCCGGGCTTGAGGTTTTCGATATTGATGTATCGCTGCGCCAGGCCCGCCGTAAACACGCCGGCGGGACGGCTGCCGGGGATCTTGATCTCGCTGCGCGTGCGCTCGCGGCATCCCATAGCAAGGACGACCGCACGCCCGGTGAGCTGCAACATGCCCGCGCGGCTCATGAGCGTGACGGTATGGACTGCGGTAGCTCCCGCGGCCTCGTCCGCACCCGACGTGTCCTCGACCGAATCAATCCCGAGCACCATGCTGTCCAAGAACAGCACGATGTCGGTCGCGCGCACCTGGTCGATAAAGCGCTGCGCGTACTCGGGACCGGTGAGCTCCTGCTTAAAGTGCGAAAGGCCAAAACCGGGATGGATGCACTGGCGCAGAATGCCGCCCAGATGCTGCTCACGTTCCACGATGGCCACGCGCGCGCCGGCCTTGTGCGCGGCAAGCGCGGCCGCCATGCCGGCAGGTCCGCCGCCGATAACGACCACGTCGAACGCCTGCGCCTGCACCGCCTCGGTAGCTCCGGCTTCCGCGTGTCCGTCGCGCATATCAAGTGTCGCCATCCTAGCGCACCCCCTTCAGCGTTCCTTCGACCAGCCAAGAACCGGCATCCTCCAACAGCACCTCGCTGGGGTCGCAGCCCAGCTCGCGCGCTAGGATCGCCACCACGCGGCTCTGGCAAAAACCACTCTGGCACCGACCCATGCCGGCGCGGCAGCGGCGCTTGACGCCCTCGACCGAAACCGCGCCCGGGCGGCGTCGGATCGCGGCCACGATCTCGGCCTCGGGCACCGTCTCGCAGCGGCAGACGATCTGCCCCCACGCGGGATCGGACTCAATCAGCTTCTCCTTGCGCGCGAGCGGCGCGCGGTCAAAGTCGTCCGGCGCACGGCGAATCGGGTCCCAATCGTCCCGCTCGTGCAGGGCCACGCCAGCATCGCGCAGTACCTGCTCCATGCGCTCGGCAATGGCCGGCGCGCTCGCCACGCCCGGCGACTGAATGCCCGCGGCCTGGAACAGTCCCGACACCACGGTCGACTGCCCAATAAAAAAGTCGTTCGTACCCTGAATGACCGGACGCCCGCCGGCAAACGCCCGCACCACGCGACGCGTGTCCAGATCGGGTACTAACTTGCGTGCGCCGTCCAGCAACGCGTTGACATCGCTAGCGTAGGTCTGTGTATCGCCTGGCTCGCGCACGGCGGCGGTCGCGGTAATTACGGTGTTGCCGTGTACAGTACCCGTGACGATAACGCCCTTGGACACCGGCGTAGGCACGGGGTAGAGCGGCATGAGCGCGCGCGGTTCCTTGTCCAGTACCACGATGTTTCCCTGGCGCCAGACCATCCGGAGCTCCTCGGCGCCGGCCATATGCGAGATGTCCGCGGCACCGTTGCCCGCGGCGTTGATCAGATAGCGGCAGCGCACGTTGCCGGCGGGCGTCGCTAGTGTAAAGTGCGCGGCTCTGTCATCCGAGCCGGCAACTTCAATGGCCTCCACCGGCGAGGACCGCATGAAAGCCACGCCGTTGGCGACGGCGTTTTCCATCGCGGCGATGGCCACTTCAAACGGGTCGACGTAACCGGTCGAAGGGCACCACAGCGCGCACGTCGCCTTGGCGCTCGCACGCGGTTCCAGCTCGCGGATGCGCTCAGGGCCGATAATCGACAGTTCGGGCACGCCGTTGGCAAGGCCATTCTGGCGCAGCTTCTCCAGGTGTGCGCGATCTTCGTCGTTAAATCCCAGCACCATCGACCCGGTGCGTCGGAACAAAAAGCCTAGCTCCTGGGCCCACGTGCCATATAGCTCGCAGCCACGGGCGTTGACCTGCGCCTTGACCGTGCCCGGCGCCGGATCGTAGCCGGCGTGCACCAGGCCGCCGTTGGCCTTCGACGCGCCCAGCGCGATATTGTTGGCCGCCTCGATCACGCATATGGACAGGTCAAACCGCGCGAGCTGACGCGCGATGGCGCATCCCGTGATGCCCGCGCCCACAATTGCGATATCAAACGTTTCCATCACAGTGCCTCCCAGACAAGTTGACAGGCTGTCAATAGGACTATCCTACGGTCTGCACACCCCCAGTGCAGCGGCAATGCGGCGAACAGCCCCAACTGTATCCGCCAACGGCAGGCGAGAGCCGGCCCAGCACGGATGCCGGCCCCGCCAGACCGCGAGACTCTCCCAACCAACCTCGCGGACTGTGCCGTTGTCTGTTACAGATTGAGATGTCGAGTCCACAGGAGCACGTCCGTCTCAACCTGTAACAGTAAGAGGGGAATTGCGGTCCTACGTGTTACAGATCGAGACGTTAGCCCGTCGGGTTATTCGTATGTCTCGATCTGTAACAGCTGGCAGGGTTTTTTGGTCCTTTCTGTTACAGGTTGAGACAGTTCTTCCGACGGATTCTGGTTGTCTCGATCTGTAACAGTAAGAGGGGTTTTGGGGCCCAAGATGTTACAGATTGAGATTGAAGTCGGGGAGGGACCCCTGTGTCTCGATCTGTAACATCTAGACCCGGATTTCGCCTCTACCTGTTACAGATTGAGATGTTTGTGTCTGTGGCGGCCGCCGGGCCCCACCAGGGTCCCGCTTGAACGACCCCCGTGTTAAACTAATCTGTACTGTTAATATTCCGAAAGGTACACCCCAATGTCCAAGTACATCTCCGAGCTCATGTCGCCGCAGCTTATGGGCGTCGTCTATGCCTTCGTTGGCTTTATTATCGCCCTGTATGTGCTGTCGGTCGTCTATGTGTTCATCGACGCTCGCCGCCGCGGCGCCAGCGCCTACGTGGCATGGGGCATCATCGCCCTCATCCCGTTTGTGGGCCTCATCGCCTACCTGGTCCTGCGTCCGCACTCCTACGCGTCCGACCGCGAGGAGCAGGAGCTGGACATGGCCCTGCGCGAGCGTCAGCTTGCCCAGTACGGCACCTGCCCGCAGTGCGGCGCGCCCATCGAGAAGGACTTCGTCGTTTGCCCGGTGTGCGATACCCAGGTTCGCAACGTCTGCCCCAGCTGCCATCGCCCGCTCGATGCGCACTGGAAGGTCTGCCCCTACTGCCGAACTCGCATCCAGTAACGCATCCATCGCAGGGCTGGCCGCAAGCAACGGGCACCGCGCGTCCCGCGCAAGCCACGCGCGCCCCACACCCCGCGCCCACACGATGAAGCATGCGTAGAAAATCGCCCGCCGTGCCATTAAGGTGCGGCGGGCGCTTGTATACCAAGGCAACCTGCCTATAATGATGCAAGTCAAAAACGCCGAGCGCATCGCACACACTTGCATCAGGCATCCGAGAGGAGAAAACATACCCATGAAGGCACTCTACAATGACGGTTCGGTGGCCGAGCTCCCGCAGGACGAGGTCACGCACGTCATCCGCCACTCTGCCGCGCACATCATGGCGCAGGCCATCAAGCGCCTCTATCCCGAGGCCGACTTTGCCTACGGCCCCGCGACCGACAACGGCTTCTACTACGACGTCGACCTGCCCGAGGGCGTCAAGATCAGCGAGGACGACTTCCCCGCGATCGAGGCCGAGATGAAGAAGATCGTCAAGGAGAACCTCAAGTTCTCCGTCTTTGAGAAGCCCCGCGCCGAGGCCATCGCCCTTATGGAGGAGCGCGGCGAGAAGTACAAGGTCGAGCACATCGGCGACCTGGACGACGACGCCCGCATCACCTTCTACCAACAGGGCGACTACATCGACATGTGCGTCGGCCCCCACATCTGCTACACCAAGGCCCTCAAGGCCTTTAAGCTCACCGGTGTCTCGGGCGCCTACTGGAAGGGCGACAAGGACAACAAGATGCTCACCCGCATCAACGGCGTCGCCTTTGCCACCAAGGAAGAGCTCGACGAGCACATGCACATGCTGGAGGAGGCCAAGAAGCGCGATCACCGCAAGATCGGCCGCGAGATGGACCTCTTTATGATGCGCGACGAGGCCCCCGGCTTCCCGTTCTTCCTGCCCAACGGCATGATCCTTAAGAACACGCTGCTGGACTACTGGCGCGAGATCCACCACAAGGCCGGCTACGTGGAGATCTCCACGCCGCTCATCATGAACAAGCAGCTGTGGAAGACCTCGGGCCACTGGGACCACTACAAGGACAACATGTACTCCACCGTCATCGACGACGAAGAGTACTGCATTAAGCCCATGAACTGCCCGGGCGGCGTGTTGGTGTACGCCTCCAAGCCGCACTCCTATCGTGAGCTGCCCATTCGCGCTGGCGAGATTGGCCTGGTGCACCGCCACGAGCTGCGCGGCGCCCTGCACGGCCTGTTCCGCGTGCGCTGCTTTAACCAGGACGACGCCCACCTGTTTGTGCGTCCCGACCAGCTGACCGACGAGATCGTTGGCGTAGTCAACCTTATCGACTCCGTGTACCAAAAGTTTGGCTTTAAGTACCACGTTGAGCTTTCCACCCGCCCCGAGGACTCCATGGGTTCGGACGAGGACTGGGCTCGCGCCGAGGAGGGCCTGCGCACCGCTCTGGAACAGCTGCACATGGACTACGAGGTCAACGAGGGCGACGGCGCCTTCTACGGCCCCAAGATCGACTTCCACCTGGAGGACTCGCTCGGCCGTACCTGGCAATGCGGTACCGTGCAGCTCGACTTCCAGATGCCGCTCAACTTTGATCTGGAGTACGTGGACGCCGACGGCACCAAGAAGCGCCCCATCATGCTGCACCGCGTGTGCTTTGGCTCCATCGAGCGCTTTATTGGTATTCTGATTGAGCATTTTGCGGGCAAGTTCCCCACCTGGCTGGCTCCCGTGCAGGTCAAGGCGCTTCCCGTCTCTGAGAAGAGCCGCGACTACGCCCACGAGGTGTGCGCCAAGCTGGAGGAGGCCGGCATCCGCGTTGTCTGCGACGACCGCGACGAGAAGATCGGCTACAAGATTCGCGAGGCCCGCAGCATCGACCGTGTGCCCTACATGCTCATCCTGGGCGAGAAGGAGGTCGAGGCCGGCAACATCTCCGTCCGTGATCGCTCCAACGAGACCGTTCAGATGAGCGTTGACGAGTTTGTTGCCAAGGTGACCGAGGAGATCAAGACTCGCGCCTAAGGCAAACTTCACAACAATTAACAAAGGCGACCGTCCACAAAGGGCGGTCGCCTTTTTCATGCCCAAATAAGAAAAGCCGCTGGTTGAGCGGCTTTTTTTGTTGCACAAAAAGGTACAGGTTTTTGTAGAGGGGTATGGAGATGCACCTACTGGCAGTACATTTTGCGTAATCTGGGCAAACGCTGATTAATTGCTCGTATAATGTCATCTGTCGAAAGATACAAAAACCTGTACTTTTGCGACTGCGCCTAACTGCGAGCGAGAAGCCTGTTCTAAACGTCCCTGCATTTGCGTGCATCGCAAAGCCAAAAGAGGGGGCGAGAACATGGAACAGACGGCACGGCGCCAAGAGCAGCTGCCGGGCGCATTTAACGGCGCCACTACCAACAGCCAGCACGGCCGCGTCCGCTGGTATCTGGTTCACACCCCCAATGGTAAAGAGCGCGAGACCTGCGAAAAGGTCCGCCGCATTATCCCGCACAACTTGATGCAGGACGCCTTTGTGATGCAAAAGGAGTTCTGGTTTAAGCGGGATGGCGCTTGGTCGCTCCAAACCAAACCCATGTACAAGGAATATTTCTTCGTCGCCACGCACGATGCCGCCGCGCTCGATAGGGCCTTGGCCCAGTTGAGCTTTGGCTGTCGCATCGCCGGCAGTAAGGAGCGGGCGTACATGCCCATGCCGGACGATGCGCAGGATTGGTACCGCAGCGTGCTGGACGACGACGGCGTGGTGCGCAACAGCGTTGCGCGCATAGAAGACGGCGTGCTGCACATAGAACAAGGCCCTTTGGTGGGGCAAGAGGCCCGTGTAAAGAAGATTGACCGTCATAAGCGTTGGTGCCTGGTAGACGTAGGCGAGGGTGATTCCGCATTTAGGGAACTGCTTCCGCTGGACGTGCCCAGCAAAACGTAAGGGGACGTTTCGCCGGCAATTCATCAACCTTTTGAATTCATCGATTGGGGGATCCCTGGGGAACGGGGACGTAAGTTTGACTGTGAGTGCTAAAGAAGTAACAGAGAGCAATGCGCCCGTGGGGGCGGCGCTGATTGCTCAGGCGATGGACCGGCGTGAGGGCGTCGGCCGCTACAAGGCCATGCAATCCATCATGGACTGGGATCGCTCGCGCCTTGTCTATAGGGCTGTGAAGCGCACGTTCGACATCGTGTTCAGCGGTGCCGCGCTCGTCCTCATCGCGATCCCCGGCCTCGTACTCGCCGCTGCCATCCGCCTGGAGAGCGAGGGGAGCCCCTTCTATAGCCAGATCCGCGTGGGCCGCACCCGTTCCGACGGTAGTTTAACCACTTTTCGCATGTGGAAGTTCCGCAGCATGTACAGAGATGCCGACGAGCGCCTCGCTGAGCTCAAGGAGCAGAACGAGATCGCAGGCGCCATGTTCAAGATGAAGAACGATCCGCGCGTTACCAAGATCGGGAAGTTCATCCGCAAACACTCTATCGACGAGTTCCCGCAGTTCCTCAACGTGTTCCTGGGCCAGATGTCCGTCGTCGGCCCGCGCCCACCGTTGCCGAATGAGGTGGCCGAGTACACAGAATTCGACCTGCAGCGCCTGGCAGTGAAGCCAGGTATTACCGGCTGGTGGCAGGTGACTGACCGCAACGATACCGACTTCGACGGCATGGTCCGCCGCGACCTGGAGTACATCGCCAAACGCGGCGTGGTCACCGATTTAAAGATTGTTCTCCTCACAGTCGTTGAGGTCTTTACCGGTGGCGGTGCTTGCTAGATGACTGAACCGATTAGGGTAGCCCAGATTGTTGGCAAGATGGTTGGCGGCGGCGTCGAGGCCGTTGTCATGAACTATTATCGCCATATTGACCGAAGTAAAGTCCAGTTCGATTTTCTTGTCGATTCAGATTCGACGCTCGTGCCACGTGAAGAGATCGAATCGCTTGGTGGTCGAATCTTTGAGATTCCGCCCTACCAGCATGCGATTGAATATCAGCGAGAGCTTCAAAGCCTCTTTACGCAAGAGGGCTGGAAGATAGTGCACAGCCATATCAACGCGCTTTCCGTCTTTCCGCTTCGCGCCGCGAAGAAGGCAGGGGTACCCGTGCGTATCGCCCACAGCCACTCGACGAGCGGCAAAGGCGAGTTTGCAAAAAATGCCCTTAAAGGCTTTTTGAAACTGTTTTCGACAAGGTATCCAACTGATTTGGCGGCCTGTACTGAGTATGCCGGTAAATGGCTGTTCGGCTCATCCCATTTTACCGTCTTTAATAATGCTATCGATTTGAGCAGTTTTTCTTTCAATCGATCGATTAGGGATGAGCAACGTGCTGGGCTTGGAGCGCAGGACGATACGCTGGTATTGGGGAATATCGGTAGGTTCATCCCCCAGAAGAATCAGCTGTTTTTGCTTGATGTTTTCAAGGCGGTTTATGCTCAGAATCCTGATTCCATCCTTGTTATCTGCGGCGATGGGAAGTTGAGACCGCAGGCGGAGGAAAAGGCGCGCTCGCTGGGAATTGCGTCAGCGGTGCGTTTTCTCGGTCAGATTTCCAATGTACAGGACGTCTATCAGGCGCTTGATTTATTCGTTCTCCCTAGTCTGTACGAGGGCCTCGGAATGGTCGCGATTGAGGCCCAGGTCTCCGGTCTCCCGTGCATCTGCTCTGAGAGGGTCCCCAACGAGGTCGCGCTATCCGGTCGGTGCAGCTTCGTTCCGTTGAGTGCGGGCATTGAGGGCTGGTCCAATGCGATCCTTACCACACGCACAGATGTCGTTAATCGTTCCGATCCCCAAGCATCTCTGGGGCTTGAATCTTATGACATCTTTAGGGCAGCGCCCAAGCTCGAAGAGTACTATCTGAAGTTATTTGAAACGGTGAATTAATGAAAATTTGTATTTTAACGTGGCTCCATAATCAAAATTTCGGTACGTTGCTTCAGGCTTATGCCCTACAGCAGTTTTTGAAGGCAGAAGGGCATGACGTTGTCGACGCCGACTATCTTCCCTGCGTTAAAGAAAAGCTACTGAACTGGGCAATCAACCGGAACTCCTTCGATTTATTTGCTGGCAAAGCACGCGAGCTATTCAATCGCAAGAAGGAACATGATGACTTCGGTTCCTCGACGGCTGACGTATTCAATCGCTTTTTGAGCCAGAACATCGAGACCACTGATCGGATTGTCGATACAGACGGACTGGTCGATTTACGGGGAAAATACGATGCATACGTCTGCGGATCTGATCAAATCTGGTCCCCTTATCTTTTGAATAGGAATTTCTATCTCTCCTTTCTAAGCGACAGCGATAAGAGAATCGCGTATGCACCCAGCTTCGGTGTCACGAGCACCACGCAGAGGAAGAAAAAGATCATTACCGATCTGATTAAAACGTTCAGCTCTGTGTCTGTTCGTGAAGATGCGGGCGCGGATTTTGTCGAATCCCTCGGTCTCGAGCGCCCTTCACAGGTTGTGGACCCTGTCCTGCTCCTGTCGAAAGAGGACTGGGCCCCGCTCATCAACGGTAAATGTCCTGAGCCCGGGAAAATCGTCTGCTATTTCCTTGGGAATAGGCCGTTTTACAGGAAAGCTGTCGATTCGATTTCAAAAGAGCTCGGCTGCGAGGTCGTGACGCTTGTCGGTTCAGGTAAAAATGCTGTCGACGAGCAGCTCAATCCGCGTTACGGGCTTGGTCCCGATGAATGGCTCGCTTATCTGGCGAGCGCGCGGTTCGTGTTAACCGATTCGCTGCACGGTACGCTGTTTTCTCAAATTTTCCGCAAAGACTATTACTGCTTCAAGAGATTTGAGGAGACCGACAAGCGCTCTCAAAACTCTCGAGTCGAGAGCCTCTCGAGGCTTTCGAATACCGAGGATCGTCTGCTAGATGGCTATGACAGTCACATGAACGCTACGGAAATCGAGGGCTATGAGAAGCGACTGTCCGACGTGGAGTCGCTCATCACGTTTTCGAAAAAATGGCTCTTGGATGCTCTTGAGCAATAGGGGGAAAGTTAGCTTGAGCAAGAACATCGACACAGTTTCTCACCGGGCCTGCTTTGGTTGCGGAGCTTGCGCGGCCAAATGCCCTTTTTCCGCTATTACTATGCGTACCTCGCCCGACGGTTTCGAATATCCCGTGGTGGACGCAGCGAGATGCACCTCCTGCGGTCTTTGCCTGCGTACCTGTCCGGCGGAAAACCAAGTCGACGCGGACTCGGAGGCCATTCGCGCCGCTGTCTTGCAGAGCGATGACCCGGACGAGCTCGCGCAAAGTTCGTCCGGCGGCGTCTTCTCCCTTCTTGCGAAACGTATACTATCGGACGGCGGGCGCGTTTACGGCGCCGCCTGGGATGGCGTCGATCACGTCAGGCATATCGGTATATCCGAGCTTGCCGAAATCGCGCTCCTGCAAAAGTCCAAATATGTCCAGAGCGATGCTAGCGAATCGTATCCCGAAGTGCTCAGCGATCTCAAATCCGGCAAGCGAGTCCTCTTCAGCGGTACTCCTTGTCAGGTTTCCGCGCTGCGTCTCTATTTGGGTAAACCGATGGATGGGCTGACAACCGTCAGCGTTGTTTGCCACGGTGTACCAAGCTCTTCCATGTTTCGTTCCTATGTTGGCTGGCTCGAGCTTCGGGAGAAGTCCGATGTCACCGCACTGACTTTTAGAGATAAATCGAAATTCGGATGGGGCCATAACATAAAAATCGAGTTATCCGACGGCAGGATTATAAAGAGGCCCGCTGCATTCGATCCCTTTTATGGTTCCTACATCAAAGGCCTGATCAGCAGATCGTCTTGCTACGGCTGTCCTTTCAGAGGGTGCGACAGTCCTGCCGACATCATCCTCGGTGATTCCTGGCGTTCTGAGTCTGTCCAAGACTGCGGACATCCCGAGAAGGGTGTTTCGGCCGTTATCGTGAAGACCGAGCGCGGGGCAAAATTGATCGATGAAATAGGCGATTACGTCGCCTACTCTAACAACGGCCTTGCTCCGGATGATGTGCTGCTGCATGAAGATCCTAATAAGCGCTCTGATCTTGTGGAGAGGCGCGATGCCGTTATCGAGCAGTTCGAGGCTACAGGATTACAAGTCTTTGATTCCGTCCTGGCGCCGAATGCGACTCTTTTCGACCGTCTGAAAATGCTGCTCCCCCCGTCGATGCGCCTGCGTGTAAAGCGGTTTGTCCGATCTATTAAACCTAGGACCGTGCATGAGTAACTTCACCACAGTGATAACGATTTGCGACCGTCCCCATATCGGGGGCGGAGCTTCAAAAATCGCAATCGAAACAGCAGCTGCTCTGGCGAGGATAGGTGTCAACAGCTATTTCTTTTCAGCGTTGGGTGACCCCGATCCCTCCTTAATCGAATCGGGCGTTGTTTGTTTCAATTGCGGGCAGAACGACGTCCTGAACGGGGGCGTCTCCGGCGCTGCTCAGGGTATCTGGAACAGGCGCTCGGAAACGGCGCTGGATGATCTACTGAAGCAGCTCGATCCGAAGACGACGGTCGTCCACGTTCACTCTTGGACGCACTCCCTTTCTCCCTCGATATTCACGGCCATAGGGCGACGGGGGTTCAAGTGCCTGATCACAGCCCATGAGTACTTCCTCGTTTGTTCCAACGGTGGACTCTACGATTATGTTAATCATTGCAACTGCGGAATTGCCCCCGGTTCTCCGAAGTGCCTGCTGCACAACTGTGACAAGCGCTCATATATCCAAAAACTGTATCGATCCGTTCGCTTTTCCGTGCAGGGATATGTTTTGAGAGCGCTGCGCCCGGCTGTCGCCTTCGTTTCAGATTCCAGTCGTCGGTTGATTGAGCCCTATCTAACATGGGATGCCGAGCGATTCGACTGTTTAAATTACGTCGATGCGGACAAATTCCAGCATGGGTTTGATGCAGATTGCGAGGCTTACCTATTCGTTGGTCGCCTGAGCCCTGAAAAGGGCTGCGATTTATTTTGCGAAGCCGCCAGTAGGGCCGGTGTGGACGCTATCGTCATCGGTGACGGTACCGAATTGAAGAGGCTGTCGGACAGTTATCCGGATATCAAATTCATGGGCGCGCTGCCCCATGACAAGGTGCTTTCCGTCATGACGCGGTCACGTGCAATCGTTATGCCCTCGGTTTGTCGAGAGACGTTCGGGCTTGTCGCCTATGAGGCCATGATCGCTGCCGGTCTGCCGTGCATCGTCTCTGATGTCGGCGACGCTGCCTCCTTTGTGAGGTCGAAAGGTCTCGGCGAGGTCTTCAGCGCGGGCAATGCCGAGTCGCTATCCGCCGCAATGGTCAATATGCTCGATCCCGATGTTTACTCGCGTTACAGGGGGGCGGTTGAGAAGGCGGACTTCAGCTGCCTCGAAAAGACCGCGTATGTAGAACGTCTTATCGGTATTTACGATCAGCTAATGGCTAAGCTTTAATTGGATGAAGGTTTTTAATGGTTACGGTTGTGATGTCAGTTTACAACGGCACGCGATATCTTACTGAGCAGCTAGATAGCTTAAGACTTCAGACAGTGTCTCCGGACCGAGTGCTGATTGCGGATGATTGCTCGACAGACGGGTCGTTCGATCTCATTGTCAAATATATCGAGGAACACGGACTCGGTAATTGGACCATCAACAAGAATCGCTCTAATTTCGGCTGGCGCAAGAGCTTTAAGCGGCTTCTCGACCTTGCATCTATAGACGATGGAATCGTCTTCCCGTGCGACCAGGATGATATCTGGGAACCCGATAAAATCGCTGTGATGTCCTCAATCCTCGAGAAGGACCCCTCTATCGACGTTCTCAGCTGCGCCGTCGAGCCGTTTTATGAGAGCGGCGGTAAAAAAGTAACAGTCTATGGTGCTGCCGATGATTCCAAACCTCTGGACGATTTGGAGGCCCCGGTTTTCGATAGCAAGTTTATGTCGGTACGGCGCCCTGGATGTTCGTATGCCGTAAAATCGAGTTTTATAAGGGAAATCATGCCATATTGGCAGGATGATTTTGCTCATGACGGTATGTTATGGCGCTTCTCATTACTGAAGGGGACCCTCAGACTTCTAAATCAGCCCTTGATTCGGTTCCGTAGGCATGACTCTAATGCAACTGAGATGCGACATATTGACAGGAAATCTCGTGTTGCTGAGATAGGGATGTGCTTGAGATTTTCTAAGGTTTTAGAAGAATACTGCAGTAGTAATCCTGGCGATTATCGTATATCTTCTGCGCATATAGAGCATTACGGTTCTGTTTTAAATGCCCGTTTGCACTTGCTCGTAGGTGGCCTAAAAATAAGTGATTTAGGCACCATTCTAAAATACCGTAAGTATGAACTGTCAAATCGTTCCCTGCTTGGTGACTTTAAGGCCTTAATCAGTTCCTGTGACAGTAAGTAGGTGTTTAGAATGCTTGAGCTATTTACTAATGAATTCACTATTTTGATTTTCGCCGCAATCTTAAGTGTCATTTCTCCCGTTAAAGGACTATTTTTTTCTGTTCTAGGATTGCTCGTTTTCAAAGAAGTTCTTTCTGGGCGTCTCTACAAAGTGTTTTTAAATAACGCCATTCCCATTGTCGTTATGGGCGCGATAGTTTTCTTTTCTGCTATTGCGTTTACGTCCCGAAGCATTAACGAATCCCTTCTTACGGTCTGCTCGTATTTCTTTTGCATTCTTCTTGGTTATATTTACGGTAAAGCTAAGAATGATGACTGGGTTGAGTCTGCATTGCTTATGCTTCGCAACGTTATGGTGTTCGCCTGCCTATTTAGCTTTGTCCTTGAAATTGTTTTAGGTCAACGACTAGTTACAAATGGTTCCTTTTCTTTTCTGCAAACTGTAACGATTGATAATCCATCCTTGTATCGACTGCGTAGTTTTTTCGGTCATGCAATCGTATTTGGCCAAATGATAGTTATTGCTGTGGTAATTAACTATAAATTGGAGACGGGCAGGATGAAACGTCTCTTATGCTCTGTAGTTCTTTTGGTCGCTCTGCTTCTGACAAAGAGTCGTAGCGCGTGGATTATTCTCATTGCTTTAGCATCGGTGTACCTGGTCTTTCGCCTAAAGAACCCCGAGTATTCTAAATGGAATTTAATTGCCCTTTTAATTCCAGCTGTATTGCTACTCGTTTTTATTCTCTACAAGTTTGGACTGTTTAACTTTGTGGCTTCTCGATTTGGTGAGCTTGAAACTGATGTTTCATATAGCCAGCGTTCCGGAGCCATTGCCTATATTATTCATAGCTTTTTAAGCAGGCCGCTGTTTTGGCTTACTGGAAATGGTTTTGGCAGTAGTCGCGTGACTATGCTGGGCACGACGGTTGAAATTAGCGGTTTTTCAACGGTGGATAATGGTTTCCTTGCAATGCTGTATGAATATGGTTTTCTTGGAATTTGTAGCTTTGTATTCTTGATAATTTCCGCTGGCATCGGTTCGTTCAGGTCGGGTTGCGAACTCGATCAAGTACTATTTACCGTCTCCTGTATATGCTGTGCGGAGCTCATATTTTATTGTGAGCTTGGTTGGTGGGTGCCAACGGTTATCTTGTTTGCTTCCTGTGGACTCGTTCTGGGTAGAACGAGTGCTCGGTATTCAGATTTGTGCGAGTCAGGCCCATCCTTGATTTCTGAATAAATCAAGGATGTTAGTTTAAACAAACGAGGTTGAATGAATTATTCGTCTATTGCACGCAACACTATGATTGCGTTTGCTGCACAGTTTATTTCTCTATCGGTCAGTGTTGTCATGTCGCTGCTCGTGCCGAAAATCGTTGGTGTTGCTGATTATGGATACTGGCAGCTGTTCATGTTTTATACGACCTATTCCGGCTTTTTTCACCTTGGCCTGAATGATGGTGTCTACTTGATTAACGGGGGTCTCTCTCGTGATGAAATCGATAAGAGCTCAATAAAATCCCAGTATATCTTCGGTGCTTGTTTCCAGGCAGTGATTTGCCTCGGCATCACTTTTGTTTCGCTGCCTCTTGTCGATGACGCAAATCGAGTATTTGTTATCGCGTCTTTTGCGCTTTACACCGTCGTCTATAACCTGACAAGTTATTTGGGCTTTGTCTTTCAGGCTATGAACGAAACTAAGCTATTTTCGTTTTCTACAATGCTAGACAGGCTGGTGTTTCTGGCTCCGCTCCTTGTTTTAATTGGATTTAAGGTTTCGGACTACCATCCCTATGTCTACGCGTATCTCGTTTCGAAGATTATTGCGCTCATATATTGCTCTTGGATGGGCAGGGATATCCTATGTGCTAAATCAGTGTCTTTTGGCAACTCGCTTAAGGACGGTATCCGCAGTATCATCGTCGGCGTAAAGCTGATGATTGCGAACATCGCCGACACACTGATCCTCGGGGTATCTAGGTTTCTTATCGATCATTTTTGGGGTATCGTCGCCTTTGCAAAAATTTCGTTCTCCCTCTCTCTTGTCAATTTCTTTATCACTTTTGTCTCGCAGGCGAGCATGGTCTTATTTCCTGCTCTTAGGACAGGTTCTGATGAGGAGAGAGTTCGTTTTTACATTGGCATAAGAAATGCCATCGAACTCATTTTTCCTGCAATCTTTTTGTTCTATTTCCCTATGGTTTGGTTTTTGGGGGCGTGGCTTCCTCAATATGCCGAGAGTCTTAGATATTTTGCGCTCTTACTTCCGATATGCGTCTTCAATACGAAGATGAGCCTTTGCTGTACTACCTATTTCAAGGTTCTTCGTAAAGAACAGCTGCTCCTGAAGTTGAATATCGTTGCCGTTATTTGCAGCACCGTCTTTTCGGTATTCGGTGTTCTCGCTCTCGATTCACTCGATGCTGTCCTGTGTGGCGCTGTAATCTGCATTATCGGAAGGTCACTGTGGTCCGAACTATATTTAAATGAAAGGTTAAGTGCTCCGGGTTCGTCCAGGCCGTTTCAGGAGATTTTGCTTACAGTTGCCTTCGTCTTATTTACCGAGCTCATGCCCGGTGGAGTGGCGGCACTCCTGTATTCGATAGTTTATATTGGCTATCTTTTACTTAATCATTCTGAATTGAAAAACGTTGCCTCGCGTTTGAGCAGGCTTAAGCATTAGTAAATGTCATTCATCTAGATTGGATTAGGATATGAAAGGCATCATCCTCGCCGGCGGGTCCGGCACGCGCCTGTACCCGCTCACGCTCGTGACCTCCAAGCAGCTGCTGCCGGTCTACGACAAGCCCATGATCTACTACCCGCTGTCCACCCTCATGCTGGCGGGCATCCGTGACATCCTGGTCATCTCCACGCCGACGGACCTGCCCAACTTCGAGCGCCTGCTCGGGGACGGCTCGCGCTACGGCGTGAACCTCTCCTACGCCGAGCAGCCGAGCCCCGACGGCCTGGCGCAGGCCTTCACCATCGGCGAGGAGTTCATCGGCGGCGAGCCCTGCGCGCTCGTGCTGGGCGACAACATCTTCTACGGCAACGGCCTGTCGCGCCACCTGACGCGCGCCGTCCAGAACGCCGAGTCGGGCCGCGCCACGGTCTTCGGCTACCACGTGGACGACCCCGAGCGCTTCGGCGTCGTGGAGTTCGACGGCGAGGGGAGGGCCGTCTCCATCGAGGAGAAGCCCGCCGAGCCCAAGAGCTCCTACGCCGTCACCGGCCTGTACTTCTACCCGGGCGACGTGGCCGCCAAGGCCCACGAGGTCAAGCCGTCCGCGCGCGGCGAGCTGGAGATCACCACGCTCAACCAGATGTACCTGGAGGAGGGGACGCTGTCCGTCGTCACCCTGGGCCGCGGCTACGCGTGGCTGGACACCGGCACCATGGAGTCACTCCACGAGGCCGCGGAGTTCGTCCGCGCCGTGGAGCACTCCCAGGACCTTCCCGTGTCCGTGCCCGAGGAGATCGCCTGGGAGAACGGTTGGATCACGACCGCCGGGCTGGAGGAGGCCGCCGAGGCCTACGGGAAGTCGGTCTACGGGCAGCACCTCAAGAAGGTCGCCGCCGGCGAGATCGTCAACAGCCCGCGCGAGTACTAGGAGGAACCCCTCATGTCTGAGATTTTTGAACCTAAGAACATCATCGTCACGGGCGGCTGCGGCTTCATCGGCAGCAACTTCGTGCACTACGTGGTGAAGAACCACCCCGAGGTACACGTTACCGTCCTGGACAAGCTGACCTACGCCGGCAATCCCGAGAACATCGCCGGGCTGCCCTCCGACCGCGTGGAGCTCGTCGTGGGCGACATCTGCGACGCGGAGCTGCTGGACCGCATCGTCCCAGGCCACGACGCGATCGTGCACTACGCCGCGGAGTCCCACAACGACAACTCCATCGCCGACCCCGAGCCCTTCCTGCGCACGAACGCGGAGGGCACCTTCCGCCTGCTGGAGGCCGTGAGGAAATACGGTATCCGCTACCACCACGTCTCCACCGACGAGGTCTACGGCGACCTGGCGCTCGACGACCCGGCCAAGTTCACCGAGGAGACGCCGTATAAGCCCTCTTCGCCGTACAGCTCCACCAAGGCGTCTTCCGACATGCTCGTGCGCGCCTGGACCCGCACCTACGGCCTGCGCACCACGATCTCCAACTGCTCCAACAACTACGGCCCCTACCAGCACGTGGAGAAGTTCATCCCCAGGCAGATCACGAACATCGTCGACGGCGTCCGCCCCAAGCTCTACGGCAAGGGCGAGAACGTCCGCGACTGGATCCACACCGAGGACCACTCCTCGGCCGTCTGGGACATCCTCACCAAGGGCCGCATGGGGGAGACCTACCTCATCGGCGCAAATGGCGAGAAGAACAACATCACGGTCCTGCGCATGATCCTCACGGCCATGGGCCGCGACCCCGAGGACTTCGATTGGGTCGCCGACCGCCCCGGCCACGACCGCCGCTACGCCATCGACTCCACCAAGCTCCAGCGCGAGCTCGGCTGGAGGCCGGCCCACACCGACTTCGCCGAGGGGCTCAAGGCCACCATCGACTGGTACGTCGAGAACGAGTCCTGGTGGCGCCCGGCCAAGGAGGCCACCGAGGCCAGGTATAAGGCCCAGGGGCAGTAGGCCGAACCCCGGCATCCCGCACCGCGGGGCGCCCCGGGCGGACCGCAGGGCATGGGGATGGTCCTGCGGCCCGCCCGGGGCGCCCGCAACCACCGTATAGTCGATAGGAGCTTTTCCCACATGGCAGACATCGCATTCGAGAAGGACCTCTCCGTCGCGGAGACCGGCATCGGGGGCCTGAAGGTCGTCGACCTGGCCGTCCACGGCGACTCGCGCGGCTGGTTCAAGGAGAACTGGCAGCGCGCCAAGATGACCGCCCTGGGCATCCCCGACCTCAGGGTCGTCCAGAACAACATCTCCTATAACGACAGCCGCGGCGTCACCCGCGGCATCCACGCCGAGCCCTGGGACAAGTTCATCTCCGTGGCCCGCGGCTCGGTCTTCGGCGCCTGGGTCGACCTGCGCGAGGGAAGCGAGACCTTCGGCAAGGTGTTCACGACCGTTCTGGATCCCAGCAAGGCCATCTACGTCCCGCGCGGCGTGGGCAACTCCTTCCAGGCCCTGGAGGACGGCACCGCCTACACCTACCTGGTGGACGCCCACTGGTCGCTGGAGCTCAAGAAGACGTACACGTTCGTGAACCTCGCCGACCCCGAGCTCGCCATCGAGTGGCCGATCCCGCTCGACGAGGCCACCGTCTCCGAGGCCGACCTCAACCACCCGATGCTCAGGGACGTCGTCCCCATGGCGCCGAAGCGCACCCTCGTCACCGGCTGCAACGGCCAGCTGGGCCGCGCGGTGCGCGCGCTGGCGGAGGAGCGCGGCGTCGCCAAGGACTTCGACTTCTGCGACATCGACACCTTCGACATGTCCGACCCGGCGGCCTACGCGCAGTACGACTGGTCGCTCTACGGCGCCGTCATCAACTGCGGCGCCTACACGGCCGTGGATAAAGCAGAGACCCCCGAGGGACGAACCATCGCCTGGAAGGCCAACGCGACCGGCCCGGCCCTGCTCGCCCGCACCTGCGCCGAGCACGGGATTACGCTCGTCCACGTGTCCTCCGACTACGTCTTCGACGGCACCGCCGAGGTGCACGACGAGGAGGAGCCCCTCAGCCCGCTGTCCGTCTACGGCCAGACCAAGGCCGCCGGCGACATCGCCGTGGCCGGCTGCCCGCGCCACTACATCATGCGCTCCAGCTGGGTCATCGGCGAGGGGCACAACTTCGTCAAGACCATGAAGGCGCTGTCCGACCGCGTAGCCGACCCCGAGGACGGGCTCACGCAGGTTACCGTCGTGGACGACCAGCTGGGCCGCCTGACCTTCACGCGCGACATGGCCGAGGCCATCTTCCACGTGCTGGGCACGCACGCCCCCTACGGAACCTACGACTGCACGGGCTCCGGCGCCGTGAAGTCCTGGGCGGACATCGCCCGCGCCGTCTTCGAGGCCGCCAACGGCAACGGGGAGAGGGTCGTTCCGGTCAGCACAGCCGACTACTATTCGAACGCCGCGGGCCCCATCGCACCGCGCCCGGCCCACTCCGCGCTCGACCTGTCCAAGCTCGAGACCAGTGGCTTCCACATGCCCGACTGGGAGGAGGAGCTTAAGGGGTACATGTCCATGCTTTAACATCCAGTTATACGATCAGAATGAACCGATGGTGCATGAAGGGCTCGCTGATGGCAGAGCCCTTCATGCGTTATATTGCATGGTGTACTGCGCAGTAAAACTAATCTCTGTTATTAAATCGGACGGTATTGAATGCTAAATCTTCTTTGGATCATTGGGAATGGATTTGATCGGAACCTTGGTCTCGCAACTGATTACCGTTCTTTTTTGAAGAATCGCTATTTTAAAGATGGCGTTCAGAACAAATATAGGGATGAGCTTGTAAAAAGAGTTGAGGGATTCAGCCCAGAACGAGCGTCTGAACTTTGGTGTGATTTGGAAAATCTTCTAGGCAGAGCATCAGCGTTTTATGAAGACGACGAAGAATTATTTCATGAGACGTTTGAGAATATTCAAGATGAGTTTTTAGATTACGTATTTAGAGAGTCCAGCCGTATGCCTGTCGAGCTTCCTCAGGAGGCAGTTCAGGAATTTCGAGCATCAATTAGCAGCTTCTATACGAGACTCACTGCTGTTGACGTATTAAAAGGGCTCCCCGCTTTGATGTCGACTTCTGAAGACGTGACTGTGCACGTTCTGGTTTTAAACTATACGAATACCGTCAATCGTTTTTGGGATGAGATTGGGAAAGACCAGCCCTTTGGTAAGTTGATTGTCGGTACTACGCCTAAGTTCTTTTATCAAGGCACGCTTCTTCATCTTCATGGAGAAATCAATGATGAGGGCACTGCTACCAATATTATATTTGGCGTTTCAGATTCTGATCAGATTACATCTCCCGTTTATTCCTCTAAGGTGGATTTTCAAGAGCTTTGGGTTAAAGAAAAAAAGAACTACGGAATTTATGGCAATACGAAAACCGCTGAGATGAGTGAGCTGATAGCTAAAGCCGATAGCATTTGTATATATGGCTGCAGCTTGGGAGAAAGCGATGGTTACATTTGGCGACAAGTGGCTGATAGGTTGTCAGATTCGGCATGCAGGCTTTATATTTTCGACTATGGTTTACCCGATCGTTCTACGGTGGCTGCCAGGGCTTATCAGAAACGACGTCGTGATTTGGCCAGACGTTTCTATGAGGTTGCAAATGTGGCTGCAGAAGACGAGAAATCGATATCAGATCGTTTTTCCCGGTTGAGTCAACTAAGGTCTTTAATTTCAATTCACTTGTTTAATTGATTGGACTGCCTGTGTCTCGTATCGACGATTTCGGGTGGATGTTAGTTAAAGCTCTAGTGTTCGCACTTTGGTGATTCTAAACATAGGACTGTTCGGGCGTTCCAAACTGTAATGGTGTATTCGTTGGCGCATTCAATTAACTATCTGCTTTGAAAGGCATCTAGGTGCTGCTGAATGCGATCGGCATACTTCTCTGCCCATTCATCGGCCTTGCCAGTTCGTACAAAGTAATTGTTAGACAGGTCGGTCGAGTGGTGGGCGTAGCCGTCTTTTTGGTAGTTAGCCATGTGGTCGGAGTGGGCGATTGCCATGAGCTCGTCGGCCAGGCCAAAGTACAGATGGCGCTGGTCCAGGTCCCCGTACCAGTTGTCGCTGGTGTCATCCCAGGTTGGGTCCATCTGGCACCATTTGCTGTCGATCTTTACGGCGTTCCAGGTGTGGCCGTTGCCGGTGATGCGGCCGTTGGCGATGCCCGCGGCGTCAAGGAGCTTGGAGTAGATGCGCTGGTAGCTCTCGCAGGTGCCTTGGTGGCGCGTGAGGCCGCTTTCGGCCGAGCACCAGTTGAGGCTGTGGTCGTACTCCAGCTGGTCGAGCGTCCAGTCGTGGAGCCAAAGCGCCATGTCGTATTCCGAGCGTTTGTCAGTTGCCTGCACTGGGCCACGGCGTTGTTGACGACCTGTGTGACGCTTGGGCGGGCGGCGTCGTTTACGGTCACCTCCGCCGTGGTGCGCAGGTAGTAGATCCCCTTGTCGTTTTGGGGGTCGTATCTGTCGTTGTCCATAAAGTAGAAGTAGATGCGGTACGTGCCCGATGCCGTGAAGTTAAAGGTAAAGTCGTGGCCCGCGGTGCCCAGGCTGTAGTAGCTGCCCCATGCCGGGCGCGACGGGTCGCAGACGCTTTCATGGCTGCCGCCGTCCCAGTAGGTGGGCACGTCCATGCGCGCCTTGGCCTGGGACGAGCCGTTGGTTTGGGTTACGTGGAAGGTCGTCGCGGTGCCCGCCGGGGCGTCGTTCCACGAGACGGTGAAGGTGACGCCGTTTTGGGTTGCCGTGGCGGAGTGGGCGTAGGTGGTTTGTGACGTGGTGGAGATTGCGGCGGGCGTGGGGTTGGTGCGGGCTCGGAGGGATGGGGTGGGGGCTGTGGTGGCCGCGCCGGTTGCGGCGGCGGTGCCGGGGGTGGCGGTGTCTGTGGTGTTGGCGTCCGCGGGGTCGGTCTGGCTGGTGCCGGTAGATGTTGCGGTGCTGTCCTCTGCGGAATCTGCTGTCGCATTTGTGTTGGTGCCGTCTTCAGCCTTGTCTGTGCCGCTGCTCGTGGCGTCGGCTTGCGCCTGCTGCTCGGTGGTCTCTTGGGGCTGAATTGCCTCCGCGATGGCTGCCATGGGCATCGTCGCGCCGACCATGGACGTGCACGCGATCGCGCAGAGCAGGTAGTAAAGGGGTCGTTTCATAGCGGAGCCTCTCGGTGAGCAGTCAATAGGGTCCGAAGGCAGCTCCAGGCCTGCACTCCGCACATATTTTATTGGGGATTATTTTACGGGAACCCCAGTCAACATCAGCGAACTTTCTGGGGGATGTTGGGGAGGGGAGGGATGGTTGGTTGCCCGGTGACGTTGTGAATCGCGTTGGGTTGACTATGCCTGATGCGGCAAATCCAGCATAAGGCCGTCTCGCGCTTCTTCGAGACTCGCCACCGAGACCTTCCAGGAAAAGTCCGCAAGGCTGCTGCCTAGGTCAAGTTCTGCGTGGTCGTATTTTTCAATTTTGCAGCCTAGGTGATTCTCGTCTGGTAAAAGGCGACATTCGACCGGTCGCGACCCGATGATTCGATACTCCTTCTGATATGCGTACTTGGGTGTTTTGATAACGAGATTGTGCGGGATGCCCTCAAAGATCTCGCGTATCAGTTTTGGCCCGGGAACGCCGTAGGAGATGGGACCGTGGGCGTAGATGCTTCCGTCGTCGGTGGTGTGTCTGTCGGCGAGGCGCGCGAAGCTGTCGTACTGCACAATGCCGATCCATCCGTCCTCGCATCCGAACTCCTGGATCATGCGTTTCGGGATTTTCACGGCGTTGTCGACGATATCGTTCTCGCGGACCGTATACATGCAGTAGATGGGCAGGGAAGTATATCTGTAGAGGCGCACCCCGGGAGCCATGGAAGCTTCGAGCGGATCGCCCTGTTCGCCAGGCAGGCCATGATAGTAGCCGGCCGCGTTCATGTAGAGGCGACCGTTTATTAGGTCGTCGATGTATGCTTCCTTGGGTGCAAACTTGAGTAGGTATGCGATGCCGTCTTTGAGCATAGAAGATCCTTTCTTGGGTGGAGGTGCCCTGGGTCGCTTTGTGCGCCCGGGTTGTTTGCCGCCAAGGTAAGGCCGACTGGTGGGATCTTCGTGCGGGAGTGGTGCGGGTCGCTGGTGTTGCCCGGGGGCTGTGATCGCCCTCGGCGTCTGGGGTGCATGTCTGTGGAGCGTTCCGGGGGGTGTTCCTATAGTTTTGTCAACTGGGAAATGCTCTTCGTGCGACCGAATC
>CATYIV010000005.1 GCA_958407465.1 uncultured Collinsella sp.
GGGCTTGCAGCGACGGACCTCAGGACACTCTTACACCACGTCTGCGCGCGCCACCACTCAATATGCTTTGCGTCGCATTTTTTGAGCGAGGCGACGTGTTCTGAGGCGCTTTCGAGCGATCTGATGAGTGACTGTGCGCTTATTTCTGCGTTTACCCCCGCTGGTGCATCGGTCTCGAGCAGTAAACGATCGAGTGGAATTTGTCGTACGTATTCGCGTCCTCGTTTAGATGCGAGCATGCGTTCGTTGACGGAAAAATAACAGCCCGCATTACGCGCGCGGACGAGTTCGTCCGAAGTACCGCTAAACCAGTGGAAGATGATAGCGGGGGAGTCGGGGTTTGGGATGAGTAGTCCATGCGATTCGAGGACGTCCAGTACGGCTCCTGCCGAACGAACGTCGTGAATTGATATCACACGCCCGGTAAGAGGATGTTGCGCGAGAGCCTCGCAGAGCCGGTCAAGTGCCTGTGTTTGCAGCGGCTCGCTTCCGGCAAAGCGCGCAGAAAAGTCGAGTCCCACCTCGCCGATGTAGCGCTCTTGGGCTGCAACTTCGCAAAGCAGATTGATTTCGGCAGGACCGCAGCGACCGTCGGCAAGCCACCAGGGGTGAAGCCCAATGCCGGCGATGATGCTTGGTTGGCGATGGGCGCGCTCGTTTGCGGCCGAAAAGTCACGTGGATCGACGCCGCAATCAAATAGGCCCAAGCCCAGTGCCGTCGCCTCATCGGCAACGGCGTCCGGGTGAGCCATCAAATCAAGATGGCAGTGTGCATCAAATAACCGGGGCTCCATCTCGGCGCACTCCGCTAGTCCAGGCGCTGGCCGTCGGCGCGCACACGCTCGGTGCCGCGTCCACTGATCTGGCGGATAACCTCGCCGGCAATCATCTGACCCATGATGGGCGGCATAAAACTAGCGGTACCCAACTCGGTACGCTCGTGGATGTTGGACGGGTCGCGGGGTTGGGTCTTAACCGATTCCTCGCAGCTAAACAGCACGTGCAGACTCTTGATTCCGCGCTTCTTACATTCTTTGCGCATGATGCGGCTCATGGGGTCGCGTACCGTATCGAAAATGTCGGCAAAGCGGAGGCACTCGGGATGGAGCTTGTTGGCCCCGCCCATGGAGCTAACCAAACGAATGTCGTGGTCCTGAGCATATTTGGCAATGGTGAGCTTGGCCGAGATGGTGTCGATGGCGTCGACGACGTAGTCGAGCTTGCCGTCCGTCTGCTCCAAAACGCTCGCGAAGAAATCATCGATGTTGTCGCTCAGCAGGTATTCGGTGCGCTTGATGACGGTAGCGGTAGGGTTGATGTCGTGAATCATAGCCTCCATGACGTCGACTTTGCGCTTGCCGACGGTGCTGTGAAAGGCGATGGCCTGGCGATTGATATTGCTGGGCGCGATGATGTCCTTATCCAGAATGACGAAATGACCGATGCCGCCGCGGGCGAGCGCCTCGCAGCAATTGGACCCCACACCTCCGCAGCCGAGCATCAGCACCGTAGCATCGGCGAGCTTATCGAGTGCCTCGCGGCCCATGATGATCTCGAGCTTGGTGTCGCGTGTCTCGACGAGAGCGGCAGCGGTTTCGGTCATAGACATCCTCCGATGGGGAAGCGAATCGTGTTTTAGCTATCGTCATTATAGGTAATCGCCATAGGTTGCGATGGCGTTTACTTTGATGTGGTTTGAAGCATTGCGATTAGATAATTAGACAAACATCTAAATATCGAGTATAGTGTGCGCGTCATGAGAGATGATGAGAGGAGGTCTTATGCCGGGAGAGGGTTTTAAGGCGCTGGCCGATCCTACACGGCGTCACATTTTGGAACTGCTGCGCGAGGGCAATTGCACGGCCGGGGAGCTTGCCGAGCATTTTGACATCAGCAAGCCGTCATTGAGCCATCACTTGGCGACGCTCAAAAACGCCGGGTTGGTGACCGACGAGCGCCATGGCCAAAACATCGTATACAGCTTAAACACCACCGTCATGCAGGACTTGATCGGTTGGTTTATGGGCTTTACAAACACGGAAGGTGATAAGGATGAATAACGAAAACAAGGGCATTCACGCCACGGGGGTATCGCGGCGTGTGTGGATTGCGCTGATCGCTCTGTGCGTCGCCAATGTCGTAGTGCACCTCATAGTGATGCCGAGCTTGCCTGCGCAGATTCCCACGCACTGGGGAGCGAACGGCGCCGTCGACGGTTGGGGCCCTAGCTGGATGGCCTCCGCGCTCGGCGTGCTGCCTCTGGCACTTCTTGCAATGTTCCGCGTGGTGCCGCACATCGATCCCAAAGGTGAGGCATATCGAACCTCGGGCAAGTTCTATCAGGGCTTCGTAATCGCCTTTACCTTGTTCATGTGTGCCGTAAGCTGGCTGGGAGAGCTTACGGTCTGGGGCGTGGTGCCGGCGGTCGGTTCGGTCAACGTGCTGATTTCCGGTGCTATCGGTTTGCTGTTCATCGGCGTAGGCAACTACTTGCCGCGTGTGAAGCAGAACTATACGCTCGGTATCAAGACACCTTGGGCGCTTGCCGATCCCGAGAACTGGCGCCGTACGCAGCGTTTTGGCGGCGCCTGCTTTATGGTGCTGGGTATTGGCCTGATTGTGATGGGCGTGGCAGGCAGCGTGCTTTCGAGTGAAGTCGTCGCCGCGGTGATTGCGGTTCTGGCGTTTGGTTCGGTTGGAGCCGTCTACGTCTACTCGTATCTGTTGTGGCGCAAATCGCAGCGAGCCGCTCGTTAAGGTTGCGGAAAACTAGCGTACGCAGTTCATAGTATGTTCCGGGGGACTTTTCCCAGGTAGTATTAGGGGCGTGGGCAACCATGCCCCTTTTTCGTTAAGTTTCAGAGCTGGTTTCCTCATTTCGTTTCCACTAAAGCGAATCAAGAATAGGGAAACAGCAGGTAGAAAGGATAGAACAGACATATGGCGGAGTTTATCTACCAGATGTATCAGGCTCGCAAGGCCCATGGCGACAAGGTAATCCTTGACGACGTGACCCTGAGCTTCTACCCCGGTGCCAAGATCGGCGTCGTGGGCCCCAACGGTATGGGCAAGTCGACCCTGCTCAAGATCATGGCCGGTATCGAGGAGGTCTCCAACGGCGATGCCAGGCTCACCCCCGGCTACACCGTGGGCATCCTGCAGCAGGAGCCGCCGCTCGACGATGACAAGACCGTCATCGAGAACGTGCGCATGGCGTTTGGCGACATGATCGCCAAGGTCGATCGCTTCAACAAGATCGGCGAGGAGATGTGCGACCCGGACTGCGACATGGACGCCCTCATGGCCGAGATGGGCAAGCTCCAGGACGAGATCGATGCCGCCGACGGCTGGGATATCGATTCCAAGCTCGGCCAGGCCATGGACGCCCTGCAGCTGCCCGATTCCGACATGCCGGTCAACGTGCTTTCCGGCGGCGAGCGCCGTCGTGTTGCCCTGTGCAAGCTGCTGCTCGAGGCTCCCGACCTGCTGCTGCTCGACGAGCCCACGAACCACCTGGACGCCGAGTCGATCCTGTGGCTCGAGCACTTCCTGCATAACTATCAGGGCGCGGTGCTTGCCGTCACACACGATCGCTACTTCCTGGATAACGTTGCCGAGTGGATCTGCGAGGTCGACCGCGGTCACCTTTATCCCTACAAGGGCAACTACTCCACGTATCTGGAGACCAAGGCCGCGCGTATCGAGGCGCAGGGCAACCGTGACGCCAAGCTCGCCAAGCGCATGGAGGCCGAGCTCGAGTGGGTACGCAGTTCACCCAAGGCTCGCCAGGCCAAGAACAAGGCTCGTCTGGCTCGCTACGAGGAGATGGAGGCCGAGGCCCGCGCAAGCCAGAAGCTCGACTGGACCGATATCCGCATCCCTGTGGGCCCGCGTCTGGGCAACAAGGTGCTCGAGGCCCATCACCTGCACAAGGAGTTCGACGGTCGCGTGCTCATCGATGACCTTTCGTTCACCCTGCCGCGCAACGGCATCGTGGGCGTGATCGGCCCCAACGGTGTCGGTAAGACCACGCTGTTCAAGACGATTGTGGGTCTGGAGCCGCTGACTTCGGGCGAGCTCGAGGTGGGCGAGACCGTCAAGATTAGCTACGTTGATCAGAACCGCTCCGGCATCGACCCCGACAAGAACCTGTGGGAGGTCGTCTCGGACGGCCTGGACCACATGATGGTCGGCGAGACCGAGGTCCCGAGCCGCGCCTATGTGGCGAGCTTTGGCTTTAAGGGCCAGGACCAGCAGAAGCGCGCTGGCGTACTCTCCGGTGGCGAGCGCAACCGTCTGAACCTGGCACTCACGCTCAAGCAGGGCGGCAACCTGCTGCTCCTCGACGAGCCCACGAACGACCTCGACGTCGAGACGCTGTCCTCGCTCGAGGCGGCGCTGCTCGAGTTCCCGGGCTGCTCGGTGGTCATTAGCCACGACCGTATGTTCCTGGACCGCGTCGCCACGCACATTCTGGCGTGGGAGGGCACCGACGAGAATCCGGGCAACTGGTATTGGTTCGAGGGTAATTTCGAGGCCTATCAGGCCAACCGCATCGAGCGCCTGGGCGAGGACGCGGCCCAGCCGCATCGTATTCACCGTAAGCTGACGCGCGACTAGTAGCAAGTAGAAAGGCCGCCACCAAGGGCGGCCTTTCTTGTAGCAATTGCACTGCAGCTATGCCCTGGCTGCTGGTTTGATTCATAATCAAAGTTATCTCTTTGGGATTAAAGCCCGTTTTTGCTATGAGCGATTTTCTAATTCCGTTTAAAACGTAAAGACGCATTGGGTTGCAAGGACATAAGCAAATCGAATTGAAATATAACCAGTGCTGTAACGTTACAAAAAAGATTATAGAATAGGAGTACCTTATAAGTCGCTTCTCTAGAAAGAAGAACATATGCTTTCGCGTCGTCGTTTTCTGCAACTTGTCGCGTCTTCAATTGTCGCCTTAGCCGCACGTCCGAAAGAGGTTTTTGCTTCGACGGGCAATATTGATGGTGAGCAGATACAATTTACTTCTGAAATTGCGCAAGAGCTTGCCGATAAATATATAAAGGGACTCCTCGGCTATTCGTATACGCCTTCTGACCCTATTCCTTTTGTAGATGTTGATGGGTCCCCGCTTGGTTACATTGTTCCGGTTGTGACATCCAATAGAGCCGCGGGCTATTTGGTTTTAGATGCTTCAGATGATGAAATACTTACGGGATATCGTTTTGGAGACGGCTTAGTCAGCCCTATGGATCGGGGAGGAGATCTTGGTGTCGAGTCTTATTCTTTCAATAACCCAGTCGTAATGATCAATCCATTCGAATTCGGCGTGCAATCTTTGGACGGTTCAATAACAACAAATTGCGGAAGAACAATCCCGGCTGTTTCCATAGAAGGACGGCCTGTCGTTTTATCGAATAAACCTTCAAGCTGGAACGATGTTGTAATTTACGCAACTCAAATGCAGGATTACACAGTATCTGGATTTCGTTCCATTTCTCAGTTTATGTCATATGATGAAAGCGAGATTAAGAGGCTTACCGCCCACTATGCTTGTATGGTGACAGCTTTTTCGAACGTTGCGGAACTGTATGGCATTGCCAATTTATATAGCGACCCTTCGCAATATATGCAGATATGGAGTTACACCAATACCCATGCTCTTTCCGATGAAGAACAGACTGTTCCCGGCGTTGTTTTGGGTGGAACGCCGATATCAACCTGTGCAACGGGGTTTACAAATTACTGCGCAAGCAGAGGAAGTACTCTTATCGCCCGCACTGTCTCCTCTCCGGCTATCGCGAGCATTCAAAATGAGATTAACTCTAATAGACCGAATGTTTTACATGCGAGTTTGTACAACGGATCAGCCCATTCTGTAACAGCGGAGGCTTACGCCACACTTACTGGTAAGAAAACTGGAGAGACAAGGCAGATGATTGGCATAGCGGACGGCTGGAATTCATCTTTATCCTTCCTGAAGTATGATCAGAGCTATTATGCGTGGACTTATGGAACGACTTTTTCGAAGTAGGGCGATTCGTCTAGCCCTGTCTTTGGTGCTGATGGCTTCATTGGTGGGCTGTTCAACAAAGGAAGAGATATCGCGCGGAGGTTCCGGAGAAGTGACTGCGACAGACTCAGGTTCATTAGAAATAGCTGGCGGGCATGCCGATGTGATGTTACAAGGAAAAGGCGTGCTTAGGTCGGTTGATGCTGAAGACGCTGTCTGCTCAATAGAGGATTTAAAGACAGGTGAAACTGCACCGTACCGAGTCTCAGATAATGCTGCGAATATGATTGAGTCGATACCGACTGGAGCGCAGGTTTCTTTTAGATACTTTGCTCCGCAACTTGAGGATGAGCTTGCTTCTCTGGTGTCTATATGCACCGATGACAACTAAAAGGCCTGAATTCAAAAGGCCTCGGATGGTCAATTGGCTATCCAAGGCCTTTTTTACTCGACCGGGGCTTCGACCTTGTCGATGACCCAGGTGGCTCCGAGGCCGCCGGTGGTGTTGCGGCGGATGCGCACGGTGACTTCGTGGCGCTCGCCGGCCTGCGTGTAGTGCAGGGGGAAGCTTGCGCGGTTTCGCGCGGCCTCGATGGTACCGCGCTCGCGGGCGATCCAGTAGTACTCGCCGACGATACCGAGCGTGTCGGCGCCGTAGGGGAGATAGGTCGATAGCTCGTGCAGAAGCGGGCCGGGGCAGAAGACCTCGGTTGCGAAATCGATGGGGAAGTCCTTGGGGATGGTCGGTGCTGCGGGTGCGGGGGCCGGTGCTGCAGCGGGGGCCGGAGACGGTGCCGGTGCGGGAATTTGGTCGCAAACAGCGGCGGGCACGGATTCGATGACGGGTGCGGGCTCCGGCGTCGCTTCCGGCTTGATCGTGGAATCTGCGGGCTCCGGCGTCGTCTTCGGCTTGGTTGTGGAATCTGCGGGCTTCACGGTGACGGGCGCGTCTGCAACTGCGGTTTCAACCTCAACCTGCGTCGCGTTCTCGTTCTCGACGCTCGACTTTGCCTCGATGGGCGTGGATGCCATGGTGGTGATGCCGGCGTTTGCGTTCTCGGGGTCATAGACGACCGTGAGCGAGATGGCGGGCTGCGGCGTCTCGGGCTCCGGCGCCGACTCGGTAGCGCCTTGATCGTCGGGCTCGTCGGGCTGATCGTCCTCGGTCTCGTCGCCAAAGACATCGCTGTTTTGGAACGCAGGCGTTTCGGGCTGGTCAGCGGCTTCTTCGGTTGTCGACTTGGGAGCTTCGTTGAGCTCCGCAGTGGCTTCCTGCTCGGATATGACTTCGGGATCGGTCGTGGCGGTGATTTCGGTGTCGGCTTCTGCCGTTACCTCAATAGCGACTTCGATCTCTGCCTCGGGCTCGGGCTCCGGAGCGACTTCGGCCACGGGCTCGGGCTCGGCGCGCTTAACGTGCTTGGGGCGCACGGCCTTGAGGTCCTTCTCGCCGCGCTTTTTCTTTTTGTAGGACTGCTTGGCACCCTTGGCAGCCTTGGGCTTGTCCTCGCCCTTGGCAAGGGCGGCATCCCAGGCCTCGTTGGCGATGAGCGTGGCATACAGGCGACCGCCCTTAAAGACGGTCAGCCTTATGCAGTCGTCGAGCTCCTCGAGCAGCTCGCGCGTGGACTCGAAGCCCAGGTCATAAGCGGCCATGTCACCAGCAGCGAGCGCCTCCTCGACCTGCGTCATAAACGTTTGCTTGCCGCACCCAATCGCATCACGCAGCAGACGATACAGATAGATGTGGTTGCCCAGCGATAGCGTGGGCTTAACTATTGTCTTGCTCATGGCAAATCTCCTCTTTACACACCAAAGCATCTTACCATCGCGCGGGGCTTGCTACCTCGGCGCCCAAGGCAAACGGGCGCGACCGTTGCCGGTTCGCGCCCGTTATACAGGTCGATTATCTATGAGGGGCAAACGTGCTTAGTTGCCCGATGCCGTGCCTTGGCTCGAGCTGTCAGATGCCGTGCCGGACGCGGTTCCACTCGAGCTGTTCGAGTTGCTGGTGTTGCTGCTGTCTGCTGAGCCCGTTCCCGACGTGGTGTCGCTCGTCTGGTCGCCCGTGCTCGGTTGAGAGCCGTCAGTCGTTTGGCTTGAGTCGGTTGTGCCGGATTGCGTACCGTTGTTGTTCACAGAAGAATCGGCGCCCTGCGACTGATCGGGGGTGTTCGAGGACGAGTCGGTGGATGCGGAGGTGCCCTGCGAGTCGTCCTGCTGGCTTTGCGATTGACCAGTGCTGTCCGCGTCGTGCTCGGTCGTGCGTGACGACAGAATCGGCTCGGGACGCTCGCCCAGACCCTCACCGGCGGTGGTGATAAGGATGGCAGCGGTGCAGGCGATAACCGCGACGATGGCGATGGCGATCGAGAAGATGATGACCTTCTTTTGCGTCTGGCTGCGCTCTGCCGCCGCCTTGGCGCGCAGGCTGTCGGGGGCGACGCGCGCCGTGGTCGCGCGCCCTGCAATCTGGCGCATCTCCTGGGTAGTCGCGGCGCCGCCTAAGTGCTCCTCGGCATTTAATTCAACGGGTTCATAGGCGCCGGCGGGGTAGTCGACGGTGGCGTGCGTACCTTTGAGGGCTTCGGCGCTGGCAGAGATAAAGTGGCGGTAGACCTGCGAGGACACAACGGTGATGACCGAGCTCACGGCGGCACCGATCACCGATCCGGCGATACCGATCTTGGAGGCAAGCGCGACGCTCGTGGCGGCAGCTGCGGCGCCGGCGATGATTTGGGGAATGGAAATGTCGTCAAACAGGCCCTTTTTGGGCGCGATGGCCATGGTCTGTCCGATGGAATGGTTCTCGTGCACGCCGTTGTTGAGCGATGCCGGCGTCATGACGCGCGTGCGCGGCGCGTCGGTGTACTTGGTTGTCATACGGGGTCCTCCCGGTGTAAATCTGCTTCGTTTCGTGTAGCCATCAGGGTACCCACCAGATGTGAATCGTACGTGACATTTAACAGATACCATCAACTCATCAAGGGGGGCTTGCTGTCTTTGGTGCAATAGCTTGATGCTAAACTGGATTTACGATTGCGAGGTGGTTTACGTGATGTACCCGTATATGACATTCGAAGACGGTACCGAGGTCGTTCATTCTGACCTGATTGCAGATGAGGATATCGAAAAGGTTGTCGTGCATTTTGAACGACCGACGGCAGAGGGCTTCGACTCCGCTCGCTGTGAGTTGCCTTCCTGTTCGTGGACTGACTGGGAAGGGCATTTTACTCAGAGTGAAAAACGAGCTTTCGAAGAGTGTTTGAGCAAATCATTTAGATTAGTTCGAGTTTAGTTCGAATAAAGAAGCCGAATGCGATGACCTAAAGCGTATGCATTTTTAGTATTAGATGCGTATGAAATGGAGGATGTGAATGGATGAGCTAATAGACTTTAAAAAACGATTTCTCAAGAATGGCGAGCTGGTTTCAATTCCAAAAAAGGAAAGCTATAAAAGAATCATGCTGCTATGGGCCGTCTCTTTCTTTGAATTAAATACAAGTTATACGGAGCTTCAGGTTAATCGTGTGCTGTCACAGCTCTATCCTGATTATGCCGTGTTGAGGCGGTACTTGGTTGATTATGGATTCCTATTAAGGGATGAACGAGGCCTGAAATACGAGGTTAATCGTGATGTTCACGGTATTGAGAGCTAGCCATCCGGTTCGGGTCCTATATATTGCTAGAGGGATAAGCGAAATAGGCAATTGGTGTGCGAATATTGCTTTGCCAATGCTGATTTACGAGGTAACTCACGATGTTTCTGCAACTGCTTTGATGGTCTGCTGCAGATTTGCCCCCTCTCTGTTTTCAGTTTCGCTCGCGCAGCTGCCTCAGAAGATGGGTATCGGGACACTGCAGGCCATGAGATTGGCAGACTTAATTCGCGCGGGATTATTCGTTTGCTATATTTTTGTTGATAGTAAATGGAGTATGTTTGCTATTACGTGCGCGGTATCGCTTTGCCGAACGGTTGAAATGCCCTGCTTTTACTCGTTGTTAAGAGCCAATACGAATAGTATCAATCGCGACGTAATTAATAATTCGTTTGGGTTTCTGCAGAATTTGATGATGGTTCTGGGGCCAGTTGCCGGCGGTTTTGTTGTCGCTCAATTTGGGGCGGAGGCTGTTCTTGCATTAGACGCGCTTTCTTTTGCCGCGTCGTTCTGGTTGCTGCGAGATGTTCCGTCGGTTATCGAGGTTAATGATAAAGAGGGGATAAGCAAAAATGAAAAAAACAGGACTGCATTTAGTGATCTTAGCGCGAAGCACTTGGCAATTGGTTTCCTATTAATCGATATTTCTAGTGGCGTGGCATTCGGCTCTCTGAATTCTCTTTTGCCAGCTATAGCGCAATTGCAATTTGACTCGTCATCGATACAATATGGATTCCTTCAGAGTAGTCTTACAATCGGACTGTTGTTCGGAAATACAATATATGGTCGTTTAATTAGTGGTTCCGATTGCGTTAAATCATATTGTTTTGTGACGTATCTTGCGCTCGGTGCGTATCTGGCGTTTGGCTATCGTTATGCGTCTGGGATATCGTTTATTTTCCTTTTTATCGTCGGTGCCGGAAACGCCATTCAAGATGTGCTTCTCATAACATCGCTGCAGGATTTGGCGAGAGACGAATCTGAATCGATAAGCCTGTTTTCAATTAGGGAGTCTTTGCAATCGGTTGCTGTTGTTATTTCAACACTCCTTGTTTCGCTGTTCACGAGCACCGCGATGTTCTCAATTCTCGTTACAGGACTTGGTGTATTTTCAATTATGATGGTAGCTGCGTTTCAATTGAATTATTTGCGAAAGATGTGACGTTGATATGCCTAAAACGCTTTTAGTATTTCCCCCAGGATGGAGTCCAGTGGGGCCGTATCTTGCCTTGCCTGTTTTGAAGTCATATCTTCAAGAGGTTGAACAATATAAAGTTGACATTGTTGACTTAAACGTGGAATTTTACGATGACCTCCTATCTTTTAGACATGTCGAAGAGTGCTGTAAAAGGTATCGGGAATCAAAGGATTCGTTTAGTTCGAATGTTCAATTAACAATCGAGTTGATACAAAAGTCAGCACTTAATGTTGACGAGGCAAAAGATATTTTCAGATCGAAGAGATACTTTAATCTAAAAGAAAGACAATATGCTGAAAACATTTTTAGAAATGCACTCTATATCATAAATCACGTCTCGTATGGAGTTAAATACACGTTCAACTCCATAGATCTGCCCTATGATTATTATTCGACACCAGAAATAATGAAATCGCTTGCGGATACCTTGCATAATCCGTTTATTTCCTTCTATGAAACTGCCTTTCTTAAGCGTATTCAGAGGGAAAAAATTGAGTTTATTGGGATTTCGGTGAGCGGCTGTTTCCAATTGATTTCTGCAGTTACGTTAGCGAAACTGATTAAAGAAGAATGTCCATCTGTTAAACACGTCTCATTGGGCGGCAATTACATTACTCGTTTAGCAGATGACTGCATGAAAGAATGGCATCCCTTTTTTGAATACATTGATTCGATAATGATGTATGACGGCGAAGAGCCGCTTGCACGTCTTCTTGAGGCTCTTGACTCCGGTGATGACAATCTCGACTGTGTTCCAAACCTTTGCCATGCTAAAGGTGGAAAGATATATAAAAACCATCGGATTGAGCAAACATTTATCAACGATACAGTTCCCGATTTCGATGGCTTCGCCCTTTCTAAATACTTCATGCCTGAGTTAATATTGCCGGTTTATTCCTCTAGGCAGTGTTTTAATCATTGCGCCTTCTGCACCATTCCCGGTGCTACCGGTGGTTGTTACCGAAAGATGCCTATATCGAGAGTATTTGAAATAATGTGTCGGTTAAATGAAAAATACGGCACGAGAGTTTTCTCTTTTGTGGATGAAACATTCGAAGGCAAAAGAATGGAGCAACTCGCGGATGAAATAAACGCATCGGGAAAAACGTTTTTCTGGCATGGAGAAACGAGGTTCTCTCCAACCCTAAGTACAGACGTTTTCAACAAGATATACCAAAGTGGATGTAGGCAGATTCAGTTTGGCCTCGAGTCATACAACCAAAGAGTTCTTGATCTAATGAAGAAGAACACGAGAGTTGATTGGATTGATCGCAATATCCATGATTGTCTCAATGCGGGTATTCCTGTTCATCTATTCTTTATGATTGGCTTCCCGACCGAAACTAAAGAAGAGGCTCTGAACACCTTAGCTTATACAGAGAATGTTTTGAATTATTCAAAACAGGTATGTGGTGTTCCATATTCCACGAGAGGATTTACGAATTTTGGTCTCGTTATGGGGTCGGATGTTTGGAATCATCCCGATAAGTATGGTGTCTCTGTAATGCCGAAGTCCCAATATGAGGATTTGCGCCTCGAAGTGGATTATGTTTCAGGCACTGGTTTAACTTTAAATGAAGCAAAATCCTTATCTGATGAGCATCATATTGATTTTTATATGCAAGAGGTCATAAACGGTAGCGACACAATTGACTTGCCCCAGCGGCTTCATATTTCAGAGGTGACCTGGATCCTAGATTCTATTCACGCTGTCAGGTATAAGGGACATTTGACCAAAGTAAAGCGACGGCTAACTAGTCTAAATCCAGCTGATCGAATCTGGCTGGATTCCAAGACCTCTGTCGTGCTCGTTGAGCCATTTGCCTACTTCTATAATTCTGAATACCATCATGTCTATGCTGTTTCCCAGTTGGTATACCTTAAGTTGGCCCGTTTATTGGAGGCCGATTGTAGCATTTCTCTTATCCTTGATCAGGGCGACCTCGAGCTGACAAGGGCGATAGAAGAACTGTTGCATTATGGATTGCTGAATACAAATATCGATGCCGATTATGTAATGCACGATAATGGTTTTCAATTGGTTAAAAGTTCGTTTGTGAAAGAAGTCGGACGCTCAAAAGAGGGGTTAAGAGTACTGCTGAGTTGTGCCACCCATAGAATGTGTGCGGTTAATGATTTTTCGTTCGCTTTGCTTTCGTTGTTTGAAAAGCCGATTACTAAGAACGAGGTGCGCGACATTTTGAAAAAAGAGGGACTATCGGCAAACGAGGAGCAATTAAACAAGTTGGTTGATAATTGCATGAAAGCAGATATACTACAATTGATTAGATAGAGGAGGTTTCTGCATGGACGTTATTAACAAAGATCTCTTGGAGCAACTGAAAGAGTTTCAGGAAGAGGGCGTCGTGGTGGAAGTGTTCGACTTTGAGGACTACATGGATAAATTCTGCCATTAGTTTCGGAATTTACTCGCCTCGCTTAAAGGAGAAGTCGATTATCGATTTCTCCTTTTTTAATTAAAGATATTTTTGAAATACATGCTTTTAGCACAGGTTGGCCTCTCAGTAAACTGGGAGGTTGCTTTGGCTAGTTAGAGATATGTGAACGTCCGTTAGACTGAATCTCAGGGTAGAAGGGGCCTCCAGTGTCCAGATCAACAAGGCAATGCTGCGTTTCGGCTAATAAGAACGATGGCTTTTTGCGTGTGGCGGCGGCGTCGCCGCAGATTCGCGTGGCCGATGTCGAGGGCAATGCCGAGGTTGCGTTAGCGGCTGTTCGCGCGGCTGTTGAGCGCGGCGTTCGCGCGCTGGTACTGCCCGAGCTCAACTTGTGCGGCTATACCGCGGCCGATCTGTTCCATAACCGCACATTACTGCATGCCTGCGAGGCTGCTTTGGTGCATATCCTCGATGAGACTCGTGAGCTGCCGATTGTCTTTACTATCGGTCTTCCCGTTGCAGTTGCCGAGAATATCTACAACTGCGCCGCCGTGTGCTGCGCGGGCGAGCTTTTGGGCCTCACGGCCAAGAAGTATCTGCCCAACTATGGCGAGTTCTACGAGCGCCGCTGGTTTGCTCCGGCGCCCGCAGATCCCGTGTGGGTCGAGTTTGCCGGTCAGGGTCCGGTTCCGCTGGGTTCGGAGCTTGTCTACCGCTGCTGTGACGAGGGTGCCGAGGATATGGTGCTGGGCGTTGAGGTCTGCGAGGACCTGTGGGTGCCGGCGCCCCCTTCGACCGAGATGGCGCTTGCCGGTGCGACGGTGATCCTCAACCCGTCGGCCTCGGACGAGATTATCGGCAAGGCAGATTACCGACGCAGCCTCATATCCAACCAGAGCGCGCGCCTGTACTGTGCCTATGCCTATGCAGATGCGAGCGAGGGCGAGTCCACGACCGACATGGTCTTTGCGGGCGAGAACCTCGTCTACGAAAACGGCTCCAAGCTCGCCGCGACCAAACTGCTTACCTGCGATATGGCCATCGCCGATGTTGACCTCGACCGTCTGGTTGCCGAGCGCCGTCGCTCGACGACGTGGACGCGCGCGGACGATGCGCCTGAGGCCACGACTGTTGAGTTTTCATTTGAGGGCGTGCTGGCCAAAGAGCCCGTCCTGCGCGATGCCTGCGATATCGACCGCGTTTTCCCGCGCGCGCCCTTTGTGCCGGCCGACCACGGCGACTTGGCCGAGCGCTGCGAGACGATCCTCGATCTGCAGACTGCGGGCCTCAAGACCCGCCTTGCCCACACGGGTACCAAGGCTGCGGTTATCGGCCTTTCGGGCGGCTTGGACTCCACGCTAGCGCTGCTTGTGACCGTGCGTGCCTTCGATGCACTGGGGCTGCCGCGCACTGGTATCACAGCCGTGTCCATGCCCGGCTTCGGCACGACGCATCGCACCAAGTCGAATGCCGAGTCGCTCGCCCGCGACCTGGGTGTGAGCTTCCGCGAGGTTTCGATCCACGCGGCTGTGGAGCAGCACTTCAAGGACATTGAGCATGATCCAGCTGTGCAGGACGTGACCTACGAGAACAGCCAGGCGCGCGAGCGTACGCAGATTCTGATGGATCTGGCCAACCAGGCTGGCGGTTTTGTCATTGGCACGGGCGACCTGTCGGAGCTGGCGCTCGGCTGGGCTACCTATAACGGCGACCACATGAGCATGTACGCCGTCAACGCGAGCGTGCCCAAGACGCTTGTGCGCCATCTGGTACGCTATGCCGCCGATGTCTTTGGCGGGCGCATTGCCGAGGTCTTGCTCGATATCCTCGATACGCCGGTGTCCCCCGAGCTTCTGCCGCCCACGGGCGACGGCGAGATTGCGCAGAAGACCGAGGATTTGGTGGGCCCGTACGAGTTGCACGACTACTTCCTCTACTACCTGCTGCGTTTTGGCTTTGAGCCGGGCAAGATCTACCGCATGGCGCTCAAGAGCTTCGAGGGCGTCTACGACGTCAAGACCGTCCACACGTGGTTGCGTACGTTCTATCGTCGCTTCTTTGCCCAGCAGTTTAAGCGCAGCTGCCTGCCCGATGGTCCCAAGGTGGGCTCGGTGACGCTCAGTCCGCGCGGCGATTGGCGTATGCCGAGTGACGCCAGCTCACGTCTGTGGCTTGCGCAGATCGATGCGCTCGATCCGATTGACTAAGGTTGGCTAAATTGAACCAATACGGGGGTTGCAAGCGTTACACTTTTGCAATCTGATGGCCCGTATCGCGCGGCGCTCTTGTCGGAGCGCCGCGTTTTTCATATCGAAAGGTGGCACCATGCAGGCATCGCAGCGTCTCGACCGCTTTAGCGCGGAGGTCTTCGCCTCGCTCAACAACAAACTGCTTGCGCTGAAGGCTCAGGGCAAGACCATTTACAACATGAGCGTGGGCACGCCCGACTTTAAGCCGTACGACCACGTGGTCGAGGCGCTCACGCAGGCAGCCCAAGATCCCGAGATGTGGAAGTATGCCCTGCGCGACCTGCCCGAACTCAAGCAAGCTGTGTGCGATTACTATGAGCGTCGCTTTGGCGTTTCGGGCATTACGCCGTCCATGGTGCAGTCGTGCAACGGCACGCAGGAGGGCGTGGGCCATTTGGGCCTGGCCCTGCTCGATCCGGGTGACACCATTTTGGTTCCCGATCCGTGCTACCCGGTTTTTGAGGCGGGGGCCAAGATCGCCGACGCCAAACTCGAGTATTATCCGCTGGTGGCGGAGCACAATTACCTGCCCTATGTGGCGGGCATCGATCCCGAGGTGGCCGATCGTGCCAAGTACATGATCGTGTCGCTGCCCGCCAACCCGGTGGGCTCGGTGGGCACGCCCGAGATCTACGAGGAGATCATCGCTTTTGCCCGCGAGCACGACCTGCTGATCGTTCACGACAACGCATACTCCGACATCGTGTTCAACGGCGAGCCGGGCGGCAGCTTCTTGCAGTACCCCGGCGCGCTCGAGGTGGGCGTTGAGTTCTTCTCGCTCTCCAAGTCGTTTAACGTCACCGGTGCCCGCATCGGCTTTTTGGTCGGCCGAGAGGACGTGGTCTCGGCCTTTGCCAAGCTGCGCGGCCAGATCGACTTTGGCATGTTCTTCCCGATCCAGAAGGCCGCCATCGCCTGCCTGAACGGTCCGCGCGATGAGGTCGAGGCGCAGCGTCTGAAGTACCAGGAGCGCCGCGATGCCCTGTGCGACGGTCTTGAGGGCTTGGGCTGGGAGCGCCCCAACGCGCATGGCTCTATGTTTGTGTGGGCCAAGCTTCCCGGTGGCCGCACCGATTCCATGGCGTTTTGCGAGGAGCTTATGGAGAAGGCCGGCGTTGTGGTGACGCCGGGCGCGAGCTTTGGTCCTTCGGGCGAGGGGCACGTGCGCATGGCGCTGGTCTTGCCGCCCGACCAGATCGCTTTGGCTGTCGAGGCCATTCGCGAGGCGGGCCTGTATTAGAAAGCTATTTTGGCTCGTCAATATATCGAAACCGATTTCGTGCAGTTATTTTACGAATCCTGCAAATAATTTCGGTAAACGGTCGATATTTGGCTGCGAATAGGAGCATAATCAAAGTCCCGATTGGATGTATTGGGATTACGGCAAGCCGCTCGGGTCGTTCCCGGGCGGCTTGTTTGTGGAGAGAGATGGGAGTTTCTAATGGTTAACGAGAAGAAGGTCGCTATTGTCGGCTGTGGTTTCGTCGGTTCGTCTTCGGCGTTCGCGCTGATGCAGAGTGGTCTGTTCTCCGAGATGGTCCTCATCGACGTGGACAAGAACCGTGCCGAGGGTGAGGCCCTGGATATCGCGCACGGCATGACGTTTGCCGAGCCGATGAAGATCTACGCCGGCGATTATTCCGATGTCGCCGACGCCGCCATGATCGTCGTCACCGCTGGCGCCGCCCAGAAGCCCGGCGAGACACGCCTGGACCTGGTCAACAAGAACGTCAACATCTTCAAGTCCATTATTCCCGAGATCAAGAAGTCCGGCTTCGACGGCATTCTGCTGATCGTCTCCAACCCAGTCGACGTCCTGACCTATGCCGCCATCAAGATGTCCGGTCTGCCCGAGGGCCACGTCATCGGTTCCGGCACCGTGCTCGATACCGGTCGCCTGCAGCAGATGCTCGGCGCCCACGTCGAGGTCGACCCGCGCGACGTTCAGGCCTACGTCATGGGCGAGCACGGCGACTCCGAGTTTGTCGCTTGGTCCAGCGCTCAGGTTGCCGGCGTTCCGCTGAACACCTTCTGCGAGCTTCACGGCCACCTGGAGCACGAAGCTGCCGAGAAGCGCATCGCCGAGGACGTCAAGAACTCCGCCTACACCATCATCGAGAAGAAGCACGCCACCTACTACGGCGTCGCCATGGCCGTTAAGCGCATCTGCACCGCTGTCATGCGCGATGAGCAGACCGTTCTGCCTGTCTCTTCGCTCATGGTGGGCGAGTATGGCCTGTCCGATCTTGCCATCTCCATGCCGACCGTCGTTGGTCGCGACGGCGTTGTCTGCCGCGTTCCCGTGCCGCTGGACGATGACGAGCAACATGAGCTCACCGCCTCCGCCAAGGCCCTCAAGGACATCATCGACAGCGTCGACTTCTCCTGCTAAATCAAGCTCGTTAGAGCGAAAAGCTACAATGAAGGCGTCCGAGCCCACACGGCCCGGGCGCCTTTTTGGTGCAAAGTAACCTGACCCCAATGCACCATAGTTGATGGGAGGGCCATGTCGGATTCGCCTAATTTTTTGACCTATGCCCAGACGGCGTTTGATCCGTTTGAGGAGCGGCCGTTCTGCGCGGTGGATAGCCTGGTCTTTGCGTGGTTGTCCTATTTGCGTTTGCCGGGTGATATGGCGGAGCTGACGAACTGGCAGGGCCTAGACGTACGCGAGCTGCTGCGTGCCGAGTGCTACCGGGACATGATTGGCGACTTGTGGGATCCAGAGGGGAGCAGGGCCTTGCTGGAGGCCGTGGCAGCAAGCCCTCGCTACCGTGGCGTGCACGTTTGCGGCTATCGTGCCGTGAGCGATGTAGTGGCGACGGAGCAGTTTGCAGCCATGGCGTTCCGGTTTCCGGCGGGGTTTAGTTATCTCTCCTTCCGGGGGACCGACAGCACGATTGTGGGCTGGAAAGAGGACTTTAACATGGCGTTCCGGTGCCCTGTGCCGGCCCAGGAATCCGCGGCGCGTTATGTGGACGAGGCGGCGGATGCGATTGACGGGCCGATTTTGTGCGGAGGGCATTCCAAGGGTGGAAACCTTGCGGTGTACGGTGCGGCGATGTGCTCCGATGTCGCCCGTGAGCGAATCGAACGGGCGTATTCCCATGATGGTCCGGGCTTTGTCGAGGAGTTTCTGAGCGGCAGCGCCTTTGCCGATCTTTCCGGTCGAATCGATAAGACGCTGCCTCGGTCGTCGATCTTTGGCATGATGTTCGAGACACAGGAGGACTATGCCATCGTTGAGAGCACCGAGTTCAGCCTGCTGCAACACAATCCCTTTAGCTGGGTGGTTGATGGTCGCGACTTCGTGTACTGTGAGCACCTGTCCGCCGGTGCTCGATATGTTGATGGCTCCATTCGCGAGATGCTGCTTGCAGTGTCACCTAGCGAGCGCGAACGTTTTGTAGATGCGTTGTTCTCCATGTTTGAGGCTACGGGTGCTGAGCGGTTTGCGGATATCGCTGGGAATCTGCGCGAGAGCCTGCCCGTGATGCTCCAGGCTGCGCAAGGCTTCGACAAGGAAACGCGACGCTTTGTCTCGCAGACCATCGTGGCAATCCTTAAATGCGCACTGCTGCCCAAACGGCCCCAGATCGACATGTCCGCTGCCGGTAAGAGCCTGGCAGAACAACTCGAGGCGTGGCAGTCCGAACTTCTGCGCTAACCATTGGTGCAAAGAAACCTGGCCCCAATGCAGCAATCTTCGATGCGCTTGGGGCGGGCTTGACCGCTATACTGGTTCGTGCCGAAATCGATCTAGAACGGAATGCCGTATATGAAAATCAATCATGCGATTCTGCATATCCTGGACTTTGACTCTGCCGTTAACGTCATGAGCCAGCGTGAGCTCGATATCGAAAGCCGTACCGTGCGCAATTTCGTAACCACGCATCTGCGCCGCGCACGCACCTCGGCCGACAACAAACGCGCCACGTTTGCCGAGAACTCTGCGTTTGGCGGCGAGCTCAAGGGCTATTTCTTTGGCGAGCGCGAGTTCGTGGACCTGTCGCAGCAGATTGCGGAGTTTATCTCCTCCGAGCTCACCAAAGCCGAGAAAGCCGAGTCCACCGACGTGCTCGTGGCCGATTTTGACGACGATGAGGATGCCCGCTGGTTTGCCGTGATGCTGCTGGGCTCTAAGCAGGCATTCATGCACGAGGTGGGTCGCGAAGAGGGCGAGGTGCGTAACGATATCGCGCGCCACTATGCCATTCTGCCGAACCCTTCGCAAAAGGTGCCGAGCTATGCAATCGTGCGTGCAAGCACCATGGAGATCGGCTATGTGGACAAGAAGCGCAAGATCGCCGGCGAGGATCGCATGCTTATCCCCGATGGCCTGCTGCAGTGCGACACGGGCGTATCGGGCAAGGAGGTCATCGACACCGTGACGCGTGTGGTCGAGGAAGTCGCCGAGGAGCACGGTGCCAATACGGCCGTAGCGCTCGCCAAGGTTAAGGCTGCTGTTGCCGAGAAGGTCGAGGATGACGAGGAGCTGCCGCCTTGGGATATCGTCGACGAGGTCTTTGAGGACGAGCCGGTCATCAAGGAGAGCGTGCGCGCGGCACTGACTGAGGAGAAGGTGCCTGAGCGTGTGCCCGTGGAGCGCAAGCAGGTCGAACGCGCGGCGGTGCGCAACCACAAGATCCGTACCGACACGGGCATCGAGATCAGCTTCCCGGCCGAGATGGGTTCGAACTCTGAGTACATCGAGTTTGTCAACGAGCCCAACGGCCTCATCTCCATCGAGCTCAAGAACATCGGAAGTATTGAGAATCGATAAACTGCTCTTGGACGTTGCAAAAAACAAAGGCCGAAGCCTTTTGGGACTTCGGCCTTTTTTGTTTTCGGCTTGGTGGCTGACATTGCGCCGCAGGTTGAGCTCACGTCAGCGAAAACGCCCCTAAGCGAGCAAGGTGACGTGAAAGAGGAGGGAAGCGTACTTCGGTACGCGACCGACGATTGAACGTCAGATTGCCGCTTAGGGGCGTTTGCAGCGTCGGGCCGTTACGGCGTTTGGTAAAACGCCGTAACTATTAAAGCTGGCGCAGGCCCTCTTCCAGGCCGGTCTTGCTGTCGGTCTTCTCGTCGCGCATCTTGATGACGCGGGCGGGGACACCGGCCACGACGGCACCGGCGGGGACGTCCTCGACGCACACGGCGCCGGCGGCAACGACAGCGCCCTTGCCTACGTGCACGCCCTCCAGGACCACGGCATTGGCGCCGATCATAACGTCGTCCTCGATGATGACGGGCGTGGCACTGGCGGGCTCCACGACGCCTGCCAGCACGGTGCCGGCGCCGATGTGGCAGTTCTTGCCCACGGTGGCGCGGCCGCCCAGCACGGCGCCCATATCAATCATGGAGCCTTCGCCAATGACGGAGCCGATGTTGATGATGGCGCCCATCATGATGACGGCGTGATCGCCGATCTCGACGCGGTCACGGATGATCGCGCCCGGCTCGATGCGGGCGTTGATGCCCTTAAGGTCGAGCATGGGCACGGCAGAGTTGCGGCAGTCATTCTCGACATCGTAGTAGTCGATGGAGTCGGCATTGGCATCGAGGATGGCCTTGAGCTCATCCCAGTCGCCAAAGACGGTCTTGCCACGACGACCGCCGTAGACATGTGCGTCGCCCCAGGCAACCTTCATGCCCGGCTTCTCGCGCACGTACAGCTTGACGGGCGTCTTTTTGGGCGCAGTGGCGATGTAGTTGATAATCTCTTGTGCATCCATCTCGGCTGCGTTGCTCATTTGCTATCTCTCCTTTGGGTGGATTCGGTTGATACCCGGTTAGGCAAACATGACCTTGTCGAACGTATAGAAGCCGGGTTCGCGGGTGACGAGCTTCTGCGCGGCTGCCAAGGCGCCGTTGACAAAGATCTGACGGCTCGTGGCGCGGTGGGTGAGCGTGACCTCCTCGTCCTGGCCAAAGAAACTCACCTCGTGCACGCCGGCGACGTTGCCGCCGCGCAGCGAGTGCATTCCGATCTCCTTGGGGTCGCGCGCTCCGCACATGCCCTCGCGTCCGTAGACGGGGTGGTAGCCTGCCTCGGGCTCGGCCTCGACGACGGCGTCGAGCAGCAACTTGGCAGTGCCGCTGGGGGCGTCGACCTTTTGGTTGTGGTGCGTCTCGACGATCTCGCAGTCAAAGCCGGGCAGCTCGCGTGTGGCCTGGGCCACCAGATGACGCAGGGCGGCGATGCCGATGGAGTAGTTGCCCGAGTGCATGACGCGGGCGTTCTGACCCAGCTCGCGCAGGCGGTCCATCTGCTCGGGCGTATAGCCCGTGGTGCCCGAGACCAACGCGGCGCCCGTGCGCTCGACATAGGCGACGACGGCATCGAAGGTCACGACGTTCGAGAAGTCGATAATCACATCGGCGGCCGGTGCGTTCTCGAGCTCGCTCAAATCGAAGCCAATCTGGGCTACGATATCAAAAACGGGTTGACCGGCGGCGTCGACAACGCCCTCGGCGGTGGTGCGGATGAGCGAGCCCATGCGGCCCGTTCCCATAATGACGGTCTTAATCAAGCAGACCAGCTCCCTTCAGGGCATCGGTAAGTGCAGAGCGCGTGTCGTCTGCCATGGGGCACAGCGGCATGCGGTAGTTTGCCTCGATCATACCCATCTGAGCGAGCGCCTCTTTGACGGGGATGGGGTTGACCTCGCTAAAGAGGGCATTGATGAGCGGCTGGCCGGCAATCTGGATATCGCGGGCACGTGCCACGTCACCGTCCAAATAGGCGCGGCACATGTCATGTACGAGCTGCGGCTGCACGTCGGCCCACACGCTGATGGTGCCCGAAGCGCCCAGGCTCATGAGCGGCACTGTGAGTGCATCCTCGCCCGAGTACATGCGGAAGTCATCGGACAGCAGGTGGGCGATCTTGGCCGCGTAGGCGACGTTGCCCGAGGCCTCCTTGATGCCCATGATGTTGGGGTGCGCGGCTAGGCGCTCTACGTTGCGCTCGCTGATACCGCAGCCGCAGCGGCCGGGGATGTTGTACAGGATGCAGGGGATGTCAACGGCATCGGCGACGGTCTTAAAGTGCTGATAGATACCCTCTTCGTTGGACTTGTTGTAGTAGGGGGTAATGAGCAGCAGGCCGTCGGCTCCCAAGCCCTGGTAAGTAAGCGACTTGGTGAGCATGGTCTGCGTGGAGTTGGAGCCCGAGCCGGCGATGACGGGGACGCGTCCTGCAACATGCTTGACCACGGCGGCGACGACGGAGTTGTCCTCGTCGTCGGTCATCGTGGCACTCTCACCGGTGGTGCCCAGGGTGAGGATGGCGTCGGTGCCATTTTGCAAGTGGAAATCGATAAGGCGCTCGAGCGCGTCAAAGTCGACGCTGCCGTCCTTTTTAAACGGCGTGACAAGGGCGACGATTGAGCCCTCGAGGTTGCGGATATCCATGTTCTTCTCCTTCGCCTCCGCGATCTGGATGCGTTTGTTCCATTGAGCTGCGACTGCCAGACGCTCGTCTTGGGCGCGACGGCGGGCACTTTCGGCGCGCGACTTGGCCAGCAGCTCGCGGCCGCACGGCAGCACGTCGAGCGTGGCAAAGTAATCGCCCGGGCGCTCGGCGCGGCGGATGAGGTCGGCCGCGCCATCGGGGCGCAGCAGGACCTCGGCCGAGCGCAGCCGTCCGTTGTAGTTGTAGCCCATGGAGTAGCCATGCGCACCGGTATCGTGGATTACAAGCAGGTCACCCATGTCGATATGCGGCAGCTCGCGATCGATAGCGAACTTGTCGTTGTTCTCGCATAGGTTGCCCGTGATGTCATAGGTGTTCGTGACGGGCGCTGTGGCCTTGTCGGCGCCGCCCGGCTGACCCATCACCGTAATGTGGTGGTAGGCGCCATACATGGCAGGGCGAATCAAATCGACGGCGCTTGCATCGACACCGATATAGTCCTTGTAGATCTGCTTCTCGTGGATAGCCTTGGTGACCAGGCAGCCGTAGGGGCCCATCATAAAGCGGCCCATCTCAGTGCAGATGGCCACATCGCCCATGCCGGCGGGAACCAGGGTCTCGTCGTATGCCGCGTGTACTCCCTCGCCGATGGCGCGAATGTCGTTGGCCTGCTGCTCGGGCAGGTAGGGGATGCCGACGCCGCCGGACAGATTGATGAAGGCGACGTGTGCGCCGGTCTCGCGCTCCAGGCGTACGGCAAGCTCAAAGAGGATACGCGCGAGCTTGGGGTAGTAGTCGTTGGTGACGGTGTTGCTGGCAAGGAATGCGTGGATGCCAAAGTCCTCGGCGCCCTTGGCTTTGAGCATGCGGAAGGACTCGAAGAGCTGCTCGGTGGTCATGCCATATTTGGAGTCGCCTGGGTTGTCCATGATGCCGTTGGAGAGCTGGAACAGACCGCCTGGATTAAAGCGGCAGCTGACCGTTTTGGGGATGGGCCCCGCAACACGCTCAAAGAACTCGATGTGGCTGATGTCGTCAAAGTTGACGATGGCACCCAGCTTGTCGGCGAGCTCAAAGTCGGCAGCCGGCGTATCGTTGGACGAGAACATGATGTCGTGTCCCGTGATACCCAGCGAGCGGGCGATCATGAGCTCGGTATAGCTCGAGCAATCGCAGCCGCAGCCGTATTCGTTGAGAATGGAGATGAGCGCCGGGTTGGGATTGGCCTTGACGGCAAAGTATTCCTTAAAGCCCGGGTTCCATGTGAAGGCGTCGCGCACCTCTTGCATGTTGCGGCGGATGCCCGCCTCGTCGTATAGATGAAACGGCGTGGGGAACTGCTCGACGATATGCTCGAGTGTCTCCTTGTCCACAAACGGCTGCTTGGCCGCATATGCCTCGTTGGGGGTCAATGCCATGTCCCGTAAACCTCGCTATCCAGACGGCGCCATCTGCGCATCGAATCCGCATAGCGTGGACCCAATGTCCGGATAGCGCTCCCGCATTGCTGCAGACAGTCCTGCGAGTGTTTCCCGCAGGCCCACCAGGCTGTTCGTGCCCGAAAAACCCAGTTCGGCGGGTTTCGCCTCCCCGCGGGGTCAAAGTCTGCCGACTCGCCCGCGGCTCTTCGTGCCCGCGCCTCTATCAAGTGGTAAAGACCCTACCACGTTGCACTTTACCAAACAAGAGTATTCGTATATAACGTTTAAAAAATGCAGCATCATGCTAGAAACGAGGGCGCCACAATCCTGCGTCACAATAGGTGACAACTGAGTTGCCCCATGAAAGGAATCCCCATGACCGAGCTCCAAGAACTCCGTCGCTATCGTCGCGACCTGCATCGCATTCCGGAGCTCGACTTCGATCTTCCGCAAACTATCGCCTATATCGAGGGCGTGCTCGCTCCGCTTGCCTGCGAGGTGATCCATCCGTGCCCTAGTTGCGTGTGCGCTTTCTTCGACGCTGGCACGGGTGCCTCGCATGCCACGGCGATTCGTGCCGATATGGATGCGTTGCCTATTGCGGAGACGACGGGCGCCGCTTTTGCCTCGACGCATCCCGGCAAGATGCACGCGTGCGGCCACGACGGGCACATGGCTATGGCCCTCGCGGCGGCAACTTTTGTCGACCGTACGATTCGTGAGCAGCCGGGCGTTATTAAGCGCAACGTGCTTTTTGTGTTCCAGCCGGCCGAGGAAACAACCGGTGGCGCTAAGACGGTATGCGAGAGCGGCGTGTTCGAGCGCTACGGGGTCGACCGCATCTTTGGCTTTCACGTGTGGCCCGATCTTCCTGCCGGTACGCTGGCGAGCTGTCCCGGTCCGCTGCTGGCGCGCTCGAGCGAGACGCACATTCATATCCATGGCACGAGCATCCATATCGCCAAGACCTACGGCGTTCCAGTCGAGGAATCACATGACGCAGCGCTGGCGGCGGCAAAGTTCCTGGTTGCCGAGCGCGAGCTGATGGACGAGCTGGGTGCCGATGAGCCCTGCATCGGTAAGTTTGGCCTGCTGCAGGCCGGCACCGTCTGCAATGCGGTGGCGGGGGAGGCCCATGTCGCCGGCAGCCTGCGCGTGTTTACGGATGACATGTTCGACCGCGCGCGCGAGGGCGTGCGCCGCGTGCTGGATGAGGCCTGCGCCGCAACGGGCTGCACGTACGACCTCGACTTTGCCGAGGGCTATCCGCCAGTCGATAACGACCCCGAGCTGTTTGCCCACATTGCGCCGGCCTTGTCCGAGCTGCAGCTGGTGGATGAGCCGCTGCTCATTGCCGAGGACTTCGCGTTCTATCAGCGCCATCTGCCGGGCGTGTTCTTCCTGCTGGGCACGGGTGTGCCAGAGGGCCAAGACAACCCGAGCGATTCGGATGGCTGCCCCGCCTATGCCGCCAGCGCACTGCATACCGATACCATGCTCTTTGTCGAGGAAATCCTGCTCAAAGGCCTCGATGTCTACAAACGACTGCTTTCGCTTGCCTAATGGGCAAATGGGTAATTACCTAGAAAATACGAACAGATGTACGCTATAATTAAGATGTAAGTCTATAGAAACGTTTGACGTTATTAACGTAAGGCGATACTATGATTGCATCCTATCGGGTCTGCTTTGAGTGGAGACAGGGGATGGCTTGGAATGTCGAAATCGTCGATTACCACAAATGATGAAGCTGCAGGCGGCCTGTTGTCGCCGGTGACCCCTGGTGAGCTTCTCAAAGAGGAGTTTCTCATCCCCATGGGTATCTCCCAATATCGCCTCGCGAAGGAGACCGGGATTCCGGCTCAGCGTATTGGGCAGATTGTCTTGGGAAAGCGTCGTGTGACGGCTGACACTGACCTTCGTCTTTGCCGCTACTTTGGCCTGACGGATGGTTATTGGCTTCGCGCGCAGATGGCGTTTGACCTTGAGGCTGAGAAAAGGCGGATTGAACCGGAGCTCGATGAGATTGTTCCTGTTCAGCAGGCTATTGCATTGTAAAGCCCAAAGACGCTGAGGATGGAGTGGCGATGGAGAGACGCAAACGGTCTGTCGTATATAGTCCGGGTGGTTGCGGATGCGGCTTGTTGTTGCTCCCGGTTGTTGCCGTGGGCATTGGCGTGATGTTTGCGCTTGCCGGGCTGGCCGCAGCGGCACTCGTGTTGCTGATAGTTGCCATTGGCGTGACAATCTGGCTCTGCCGCTCCCGCGAGCAGCGCCGTGACAATGGTAAATCCAATGTTGGATGGATTATCTTCTTGGTCTTTGCCTACCTGCTGAGTATCAGCTACCTGGTGTTCTTCATCCTGCTGATGATCAGCACCTTTACCGGTGAATCTGTCACGGTGGGCTAAGGGCTCGTTTTCCAAACGTTTGATTTGCGGCTTGTGGTTTGACATTCATTTGAATGTTCGTACAATGGTCGTGGTCGAATCTAGAGACATCTTCGGCCGCGTGTCCTGTGCGCAGGGCATTTCCGAGTTTTGGAAAGAAACAAAGTATGCAAGAGAATAGGATCGATGCATTTGAGCGCAAGCTCGATGCCGGGCTCGTGCTATCCATCGTAGCGACGGGCATCATGTCATTTTCGGGCGTGTGCGTGGAGACGGCGATGAACGTCACGTTTCCAACGCTGATGCGCGAATTTGGGGTCAATACCGCAACTGTTCAGTGGCTCACCACGGCATATCTGCTGGTGCTTGCCGCCGTTGTCCCCGTATCGGGTTTCTTGAACCGGCGGTTTAAAACCAAGCACGTCTTTTGTTTCGCCATGGCGTTCTATATCGCGGGCATCGTGTGCGGTATGACGGCCCAGGTTTTTCCGGCATTATTGCTGGGACGTGTGCTCGAGGGAATCGGCACGGGCGTCGCGCTGCCACTCATGTTCAATATCATTACCGAGCAGGCGCCCCGGGAGCGCCTGGGCCTTATGATGGGCATCGGTTCATTGGTCACGGCAGTGGCGCCTGCTGTGGGCCCGTCGGTGGGCGGATGGCTTTCCGAGACGTTTGGCTGGCGCGCGATTTTCGCCGCACTGCTTCCCCTGTTGCTCGTAGCTTATGTGTTGGGCATTTCTTCCATTCGTCAAAGCCATAAGGTTTCCCGCGAGTCGTTTGATGTTCCGGGGTGGCTGTGTCTTGCCGCATCGTTTGCGTGTCTGGTGCTTGCGGTCGATGAGGGGGCGAATCTTGGCTGGACGAGTCCGGCAATCATCGTTTTGTTTGTCGCGTTTGTCATCCTGCTGGCCCTCTTTGTGCGCCGCGAGCGCTCGTGCGATGCGCCGTTAATCAATCTGGGTATTTTCGGTCGACAGGGCTATGTGTTTGGATTGGGCGTCGCGGTGTCGCTGCAGTTTACCGTTTTGGGCTTCTCGTTTCTGCTGCCTTCCTTTGCCCAGCTCGTTTTGGGCGTGGGCCAGACGGAGGCCGGCTCGATTCTTCTGTGGGGCTGTCTGGTCGGTGCCGTCTTGGCTCCGTTTTCGGGGCAGCTTCTTGATCGATTTGGTGCTCGGCTTCCCATTATGCTCGGTGTTGGCCTTTCGTTGTTTGCGGCCTGTCTGTATGCAGCCACGATCTTGCGTCTCTCGACGATGCAGCTGGCGTTGGTATATGCGGTGTTTGCCTCCGGACAAGGCCTCATGTACGGCAACAACATGACGTGTGCGTTGCGCTTTTTGCCCGTCGAGGTCAAGCCGGACGGCAACGCCATGTTTACGACTCTGCAGCAGCTCTCGGGCGCCATCGGTACCAGTGTGATTGCCGCCGTGGTAAATGCAGCTCAGGCTGGTGTTGCCGATTCGGCCATGGCACAGGCGACCGCGGCCGGTGCACAGTCGGCGACGCTGGTGCTTGTCTGCGCGATGGCGCTCTCGTTTGTCTTTGCGCTGCTCGAGACGGGGCGGGCTCGCCGCTAGTTCTTTCGCTGCTTGGCAATTTCATTTGCAGCCTTAGCTCTCAGCTAATGAATTCAAGTTCAATCCTTCCTACGATGGGCTGTGTGCCGGCACGGTGGCCGGATCGTAGGAAGGATGCATAATGGCAAAAGAAGGAAAGAAGCCGATCGGTAAGATCGTTCTGGGCATAATCGTTGTGCTCGTTATCGTCGGCGCTGTGGGTTCCATGGGCGGCAACTCCTCTGACTCATCTACGGGCGATGTGTCGAAACCTGCCGAGGCATCGCAGCAGGCCGAAGAGCAACAAGAGCCGCAGGAGCCTTATACGATTGCCGACGAGGTCGAGGATACCTCTAATCAGTTCGCCTATAAGATCACGGGTACGCTGACCAATAACACGGACAAGGAAAAGAGCTACATTCAGATCGAGTACGTTTTGTATGATGCTGATGGCAACCAGGTTGGAACTGCCCTCGCGAACACCAATCATTTGAAGGCGGGTGGCTCCTGGAAGTTCGAGGCGTTGGGTACGGTGCCTCCTGATCAGGTCGCCAGCTGGGAGCGCTCGGATGTGAGCGGTTTCTAGCATGCTGTATATGCTTGGGGGAGGTGAAGTCGTATGCCCGATAAAAAGTTGACCGAGGAGCTGCTCAACGAGCTGCTCGATGCGCCGAGCATCGATGGCTATATCAAGGAACACGACTTTGCCGCCCCTTCGCTTTCGGACTACCTCAAACAGTTACTGCAAGAGAAGGGTTTGGAGCGCTCTCGCGTGGTACGTATGGCCGACCTCAACGAGACGTTTGGCTATCAGATCTTTACCGGTGCGCGCCATCCAAGTCGCAATAAGGTGCTGCAGATTGCCTTTGCTATGGCGCTGTCGATGAAGGAGACCAACCGCGCACTGACGGCTGCCGGAGTGAGCGTCCTCAACTGCAAAGACCGCCGCGACGCGATTATCATTTTTTGCATCGATCGTGGCTGCAGCCTGCAAAAGGTCAATGAGGAGCTGTATCGCTTTGGCGAGGAGACGGTGAGCTAACGGTTAGCTGCCGGCGGAGGCGCCGTTCACGACATTTTGAACGTGCAGGGCACGGGCGTCATGGTGCGTCCGTGCCCTGCGTTATTATGGACGCTATGGATACTCAGAGCCCAACATATTCCGATGATGAGCTGACCGCTGCGCTCGCCGGACACCTGGCGTCACTTGAGCGTGATGACAGCTATCGCGTAGACCGTGTGCTCAAGCACTCCGACGTCGAGACGACCGAGCTCGTGTACTTTGAGGGCTCCGGCGGAGGATCTCTTGGTCCCTTTGTTCGCAAGCGCATCGACGCGTCGGCCCAGATTGGCGGGGCGTATGAACGCCTGTTTGCGGCCCAGCATGCTGGGCGACGTTACGAGCACTTGCCTCGGATTGTCGATTGCCGCCGCGTGGGCGACGAGCTTTGCGTGGTCATGGAATACATCGAAGGCGAAACGCTCGGGGCCCTGGTGGGGCGTTTGGGTGCGACGCCCGATTATGCTTGTGAGCTGTTTGGCGCCCTTTGTGATGCAGTTGCGGAGCTCCATGCCGGCTTTGCGTCGGCGGGGGAGATGGCCGCTCCGGTGATCCATCGCGACCTAAAGCCCTCGAATATCATCGTGTCGGGCGCAAACTATACGCCCGATACAGGCATGACGTTTTCATCGCTGGTGATTATCGATTTGGGAATCGCTCGCGTGTGGCGCGAGGGAGCCGATGCCGATACCGTTAAGTTTGGCACGCGTCCCTATGCGCCGCCCGAGCAGTATGGTTTTGGCCAGACGAGCGTGCGCAGCGATGTCTATGCGCTCGGTGCCCTGCTGTTCTTTTGTCTGACGGGGGCCGATCCCAAGCCAGGTCGGAACATACGCGAGCAATGCGAGGCACGTGACGTCCCCGCCTCGCTTGCCGATGTTATTTGCATGGCGATGGCGCTCGATCCGGACAAGCGCTTTGCAAGCGCGAAGGCGCTAGGGCACGCTGCACGCGCATCGTATGCGTCGTCCGCGCCGAATGCTGCTTCCTTTCAAGAGCCTCCGGAGCGGCGAGCCGTGTGCCCTGCGCCCGTGCTCCCCACGGATCAGTCTCAGGGTGGATTGCCGTTGGTGCCTGAGCGCCCGAATTTACTCTCCCGCATTCCCGACACCGTTGGGCGCATTTGGAACGCATTCGTCTATCTTTCGCTACTTGTTTTCTTTGCCGGAAGCCATTTTGCCGTTTTTCATCCTACGGGCGCCAACCAAAACTACCCGATGTGGTTTCTCGCGATTGAGTATTTTATCTTCGTCGACGGTCTCGTAGTGCTCATCCATTTTGTGATGCTCGACAAACGCCGCCTTCGCCGGCGGTTTGAGCTACTCGATAGATACCGCGGTAAAAAGCTTGCAAAGCTTTGGCTCAAGGCTATGGGTGTGCTCTTGTTGGCAATGATTATCATTGTTGCCATTGCAAACGCGACTGGCGTCGTCGATACCTCCGTCGCGTAAAAGAAAAAGGACCCCAATTGGGGCCCTTTGACGTTGATCTTAGATGCGGTTCATCTGGGTTGCAACCTTGTTGTACCAGTCCTGCCACGTGGGCGGGCAGTACTTTTTGGCGGCTGCCGGGGTAAGCGTGGAGCCATAGTTGGCGCCCAGGTAGGCAACGTGGGCAGAGACGCCCTCGCTCCAGCTACCAAAGCTCCGCCAGCCGCCGCCGCGGGCGCTCCAGCCCCAGGCGTTATAGGAGCCGGCACAATAGAGGCCCTTGCTGCTCTCGATGCAGGCGATGGCGGGAGACCAGCGAGGGTCAACACCGGTGTTCCAGGCTGCCACGGCAAAGTTGTAACCCTGGCCTGCCATGGGGGAGCCGGCGAGGTAGTTGTCGATGCGACTCGTCCACTCGTTGATAAACGAGTCGTAATCGGAGCTGCCGGTATTGGAGTTGTTCACCGTGGTGTCGATAGTGGTGTTGGCGTTATTGGCCTGGCTGTTGGAGTTGTTGCCGCTCACGCCCTCGCCCGAGAGCTTCTCGGCGGCAGCGGCCTTGTCGGCCTCGAGCTTGGCCAGCTCGGCGGCATTCTCCTGCTCGGCCTTTGCCTGGGCTTCGCTGCGAAGCTGCTGGGCCTGTGCCAGTGCGTCCTCGGCGGTTTTCTGCTCGGTCTCGAGTTGGGACTTGGCCTGCTCGAGCTCGGTCTTGTTCTGCTCGAGTTCGGTCTGCATCTTGTTGAGCTCTTCGATCTCGTCGACGCTCGAGCTCGTGATCTGGTTGGTGTACTTGCAGGTGGTGATGAACTCGCCCAGGCTCTGCGCGTTGACCAGGAAGCTCACGATGGGGTTGGTGCCCTTCTGGTACTTATACAGATCGCGCATGGCGGAGCTCGCCTTGGCCTGTTGATCGGGAAGTTCGGCTTCGATCTTCTCGATGCTTGCCTCGTTAGTGTCGATTTGCTTCTGCAGATCCTCGAGCTTGGTGCGGGCTTCGTTGTAGGCACTCGTGGCGGTTTCGATTTTCTGCTGGGCAGCGGAAAGCTGATCCTGCGTTGCCTGCGAGGCGGCATAGGCTGCGACGGGGGAGAGCATCGGCGCGGCCGTCAGTGTAACGGCAAGCGCGGCGCTCGTGATGATACGAGCCGGCTTCGACGCGATGAGCGCTGCGGTGCGATGGTTCGAATGCTGCATCCAGTCCCTCTGCAATCAATCGTAGGTTATAGTTCGAAAGGTATTCTACTACTGCTTTCGACCTCAACTTGAACCTTAAAGGTTCTAAAGGGTCAAGTTGAACTTGAGGCTTTGGCTTTGACCTGCAGTTATGATGAATTGTTGAGAAACCATAGAGTTCAACTTTAACGTTACAGAGCTCTGTTTGAGAGGAGTTTTGAGCTGTAAAAGCCATCTCAACGTGGGGTTTTATAACTACAGCGTGCCCTTCTGGCGAGCCTGCTCAATCTCTTCGAGGGCCTCGGCGGGGGTGAACGAACAGGTGCCGTCGCCGAGTTTGATTACCTGGATATCGTCGCCGGCGTAGACCTCTCCGCCCTTTAGTACCACGCCAAAAACGCCCTCGTGGGGAAAGATGCAGTCGCCGGCGAGATAGTAGATGGCACAGCGTGTGTGGCAGACCTTGCCGATTTGGCTGATTTCGACAAGCACCTCGCTGCCAAGCTTGAGCTGTGTGCCCAAGGGGAGCGAGAGCAGGTTGATGCCCCGGGTTGTGAAGTTCTCGCCAAAGTCGCCCTCGTGCACATCGAGCCCGCGCGCCTGCGCCGTCTGGATAGACTCTGCAGCTAAAAAGGAAACCTGGCGGTGCCAATGCCCGGCGTGCGCATCAGAGGCGAGGCCAAATTGCTCTATAACGGTGTCGTGCCCGTCGGCGACGGGCGACTTGCGCGTGCCCTTGTGTGCCGACGTGTTGATCGAGACAATGCGGGCGGGTCCGTTGTAGGCGTCGTTTGCCGTGCACAGGGGAGCGGTCGCTTTCGCACGTTCTGCCAGCTCGCGCCTCGCGGCATTGAGGATGGGATTATCGGTCGGATGGTCTTGGGGCACGTGTGCGCCTTTCGCTCGAAGATGTCAATACGATGAATCCTACAACAATGGTAGGTTCATTGCCCATTGTCATACAACGGTGAGCGCCGTCTTCGTGCTGGACGATTACGTCGATTGCCATAGATACGGTGGAGCTTTGGGCGCCGGCGGCTTGGCACGCTAGAATGAATCAGTTGCGCAAAGACCGCCCGTTGTGTGGGCAGTTCATGATAGGAAGTTTCCATGGCATTGCAGTTTACAGAGCGCGAGTTCATTCCCGTGCTGCTTGGTGGCGACATCAACGCCTATTCGGTGGCGCGCGCCTTCTACGAGGAGTACCAGGTCAAGAGTCTGGTTTTTGGCAAGTACCAGACGGGTCCCGCGTACCGCAGCCAGATTATCGACTACACGCCCAACGTGGATATCGATACCATGCCCGTGATGCTCAAAACCGTCAACGGCATTGCCCAAGCGCATGCCGATAAGACGATTGTCCTTGTGGGCTGTGGCGATAACTATGTTGCCCTCGTGGCTCAGGCCAAGGATGCCCATGAGTTGGCGGATAACATCGTCGCGCCTTACGCTCCCTATAGCATGCTTGAGCAGTGTCAGAAGAAGGAGATCTTCTACGAGCTGTGCGAGAAGCATGGCGTGCCCTATCCACACACGTTTACCTTTACCAAGGCGATGCTCAATGCTCAGGGTGAGGCGCCTGCCGAAGTGCTCGACCAGATCGATTTTCCTTACCCGATGATTCTGAAGCCTTCTGACGGCATCATGTGGTGGCAGCATGAGTTCGAGGGCCAGAAGAAGGCCTATGAGATTGCCGACCGCGCCGAGCTGGAACAGGTCATTCGCGATTCGTATGCCAGCGGCTACACCGATGATCTGATCTTGCAGGATCGCGTGCCCGGCAACGACGAGTACATGCGCGTGCTCACCAGCTATTCCGACCGCAACGGTAAGGTCCGCATGATGTGCCTGGGCCATGTGCTGCTCGAGGAGCATCAGCCCCACGGTGTCGGCAACCATGCCTGTATCATTACCGAGCCCAACGACGAGCTCATGGGCGGCGTGCGCAAGTTGCTCGAGGACCTTCACTTTGTGGGCTATTCCAACTTTGACGTTAAGTACGACGAGCGCGATGGCTCGTTTAAGTTCTTCGATTTCAACACGCGCCAGGGTCGCAGCAACTACTACGTTACCAACAGCGGCTTTAACGTTGCCAAGTATGTGGTGGACGAGTATGTGCTCAACCGCCCGTTTGAGCCGGAGTTTGTGACGGCGCAGGACGAGGCCCTGTGGATGGTCGTCCCCATGGGCGTCGTCGACAAGTACGTCAAGGATCCCGAGCTGCGCGCTAAGGTGCATCGCCTGGACAAGGAGGGCAAGGGCGCCGACCCTTCGTTTATGAAGGGCGACTTTGTCTTTAACCGCTGGCTGCGCATGTGGCACACCAAGCTGCGCCACTTTAAGCTGTTCAAGACGTATTACAAGTAGATGAGCGCGGCGCCCGTCCGGTTTGCATCGGGCGGGCGCGGGTATGATACGCGCAATTGCGCAAGCGTCACCAAGGAGGCGGCGATGGAAAAGCTGGGAGTTATCGGCGGCATGGGCGCCGAGGCCACGTCGTATTACTACGACCAGGTGGTGCGTCATACGGCTGCTGCCTGCGATCAGGAACATATCGACATGGTGGTACTCTCCAAGTCGACCATGCCCGACCGCACGCTGGCCATTAAGACCGGCGAGCATGCCAAACTGCTGGCGACCATGAAAGAGTGCGCCCAGGCACTCGAGTCGCTGGGCTGTGCACACATTGCCATTCCCTGCAACACGTCACACTACTTCTATGACCAGATCCAGTCGTTTACGAAGGTGCCGATTATCCACATGCCGCGTGAGTCGGTGCGCTATGCTCTGGCCGGTGCGGTGATGGGGGAGTGCGAGTTCGACCCCAACCTGAGTATGCCGGCCGAGCCGGTGCATAAGATCGGCATCATGGGAACCGATGGCACCGTGGGCGCGGGCGTCTACGGCCGCGAATGCGAGGCCGCGGGTGTCGAGGTTGTCTATCCCAGCGAGAAACGTCAGAACGATGTGATGTCGCTTATCTACGATGATGTGAAGGCCGGACGTGAGCCCGATATGGATAAGTTCGACCGCGTGATGTGGGAGTTCGCCCGTAGCGGCTGCGACCGCGTCATTCTGGCCTGCACCGAGCTCTCGGTGCTGCAGAAGTACCGAGAGATGCCCGAGATCACCCTCGACTCCATGGATGTCCTGGTGCGCGAATCCATCATCCGTAGCGGTGCCCCCTACCGCCTCTAGCTTCCGACCTGTCAAAAAGGGACAGGTTAATTTTGGTAGGTTTTATCTGGTGAAACAGTAAGGCCTCGGCTCGTTTGGTGCGAGCCGAGGCCTTTTGCGTTGGGCGGTTGCTGTCAGTGGTGAACTAGAACAGGAAGCCGATGGCGATGAGGGCGATGCTGACGATGAGCACGGCGATGTCTAGGCCCTTGATGGGGTAGCGCTTGTACGAGCTGGCGCGCGTACGCAGATAGAAGCCGCGCTGTTCTGCCGCCAAGGCTGTGGCATCGGTCTTGCCCACGCTCGAGATGAGCAGCGGCACGCACAGTGGCAGCATGAGCTTAAGCTTCTTGATGGGGTTCTTGGTGTCGTACTCGACGCCGCGTGCGGTCTGCGCCTCCATGATGGCGTTCATCTCTTGACCAAACACCGGCACGAAGCGCAGCGCCGTGGTAAAAGTGAAAGCATAGCGATACGGCACGTGCAGCACCTCGACGCAGGCGTTGGCAAGGTCGTTGAGCTTGGTCACCATGAGCATGAGGATGAGTGGTAACGCCACACCCAGCAGGCGCAGACAGGCCTTCGATCCTGTGATGAGACCCGTGTCGGTGATAAAGCCCCACACCACGTTGCCATCGCGCATAAAGGCCAGCTGGAGCACCAGCATGATAAGCGCGAGCGGAATCAGCAACTTGAGCAGTGAGAACAGACGGTCGACGACGCCGGCATAGGCACCCAGCGCAAGGGTGAGTGCCAAAAAGCCCAGCAGCGCCACGTAGATGTCGGACAAGAAGATGCCGACGATGATGGCGGCGGCGAGGCCCAGTTTGACGACGGGATTCAGGCGATGCAGCAGCGTATCGCCCGGCATGTAGTCGATGACGTTAACCACGGTGGACCATCTCCTTGGCAATTCGAACGACATCGGTGACCTCGCTCACCTGCGCAAAAGCGGGCGAGACGGAAGATGCCAGACGGCGCGAGAGTTCAATAACCTGGGGAGGCTCCACGTAGGCACGCCGCATGAGATCGATGTTCGAGAATAGCTCGTGCGTGCGGCCGCGGTCGAGGATGCGACCGTCGGCCATTACCACAATGCGCTCGGCAAAGTCGGAGACGACTTCCATATCGTGGCAGACCATGATAACGGCGCAACCGCGCTCGGCCATGGTACGCACCGTTTCCATGACGGTCATGCACTCGCGGTAATCAAGGCCGCTCGTGGGCTCGTCGAGCACAACGATCTTGGGCTCTACGACCACGACAGAGGCGAGTGCCACCATCTGGCGCTGACCGCGCGAGAGCGAGAAGGGCGCCTCGTCGGCCGGCAAGCCAAAGCGGTCGATGACGAGCTGGGCGCGACGCAGAGCCTCGGCACGGTCCATGCCGCCAAGCTCCAAGCCAAAGGCGACCTCGTCGAGCACGGTGTCCTTGCAGATCTGACGGTCAGGGTTTTGGAAGAGGGTCGCGACCTCGCGGGCAATGCGACTCGTGGGGGCGGTTGCAGTATCCAGTCCCGTGACGCGCACGCTGCCCGAGGCGGGCTTGAGCAGGCCCGTGAGCAGCTTGGTGAGCGTGGTCTTGCCGGCACCGTTCTGGCCGACGATGCCCACGAGCTCGCCAGGATAGAGCGTCAGGCTAAGGTCGTGTACGGCGGCGCCGCCATTGGGATAGGCAAACTCAACATGGTCGAAGGTGAGTACGGGTTCGGCGTCCTTGGCATGAGGGCGCAACGACGGTGCATGCGGGGAACCGGCGGGCGCCTGGGCTTCGATGGCCACGTGTGCGGGGTCGACGATGCCCGAAATCAGGCGCTCGGCCTCATCGACATCCAAGCAGGGGGTACCGCTTACCAGGCCATCGGCCTCGAGGCTATTGAAGATACGCGTGACGCGAGGGCAGTCGACGCCGATGGCACGGAGCTCGTCGGTATGCGCGAAGACCTCGTGTGGCTCGCCCTGCAGCGCGATTTCGCCATGGTTGAGCACGAGCACGCGGTTGCAGTACTCCGAGAGCAGGGCGACCTTTTGCTCAACGACGACGATGGTGATTCCAAGTGCGCGGTTTGCCTCACGCAGCGTCTCGAAAACCAACGTGGAGCTGGCGGGGTCGAGTGCCGCGGTGGGCTCGTCGAGAACCATGACGCGCGGGCGCATGGCGAGGATGGCGGCGATGGCTACCTTTTGCTTCTGTCCGCCCGAGAGCGTGGCGATCTCGCGGTCGCGCAGGTCGCTGATGCCGACGGTCTCGAGCGTTTCGCTCACGCGCTGCTCGATCTGGTTGTGGGGAACGCCAAAGTTCTCGAGGCCAAAGAGCATCTCGTCCTCGACGACCGAGGCGACCATCTGCGTGTCGATATCCTGCAGCACACTGCCGACGATTTGCGAGACGTCGGTGAGCGAGACTTCGCAGGTGTCGTGGCCGTCAACCATGACGGACCCAAAGAACGTGCCGGTGTAGTGGTGGGGCACGGCACCCGACAGACAGGCGGCAAGCGTGGACTTGCCGGCGCCCGAGGGCCCGATGATGCCGATGAAATCTCCCTTGTTCACGCTGAGCGAGATGTGGCTGAGCGCCTGCTCGGTCTGCGTGCCATAGGAGAACGAGACATCGTCGACGTTGATGATCGTTTCCATGGATACCTTTCATAGTCATTGGGGACGTTCTTAAATGACTAGTCGTTTAAGAACGTCCCCAAGAGCTAGCCGTTTGGGACAGTCTTTGGTGGTGAAGCACGGAGACGGCTTTACGAGGGGCCTCAGGTTGGCGTGAAAGAGGAACGAAGCGTACTTGGGTACGCGAGCGACGAATGAACGCCAAGATGGGGTGGCTCGTAAAGCCGAGCTGGTTAGTTGAGCCTAAGAGCCTTCTGGATGGGCAGATAGAGGGCGCCGACCAGAATGGCGTTAAAGACGGCGGTCATGGCAACGACGGGCAGCATGGCGGCGGCGAGCTCGCCGACCACGCCGAGCATGGCCATCTTGATGATCATGAAGATGACGCCGGAGACAAAGGTGGTCAGGAAGGTTGCGACAATGGCGATGGCGGGCTTGACCTGACCGTTCTTGCCGGCGGCGTTGACGATGCCGGCCATGAGCATGGCGGCGATGCCCTCGGCGGCAAAATCGACGAACGGCGAAGTGGTGGTGATCTGGATCACGGCGGCAGAGATGAGGCCGATGATGAGCGCCTGACCGATGTTGGGGCGCACGACCAAGATGGTGAGGCAGAAGGCCGAGATGATGAACTCGGGGCTGATCATGCCGCCCGAGATGCCCGAGATGGCCTTACCGACGGTGAAGTTGAGGATAAAGCCGGCGGCAAGCAGGATGGCGAGTAAGACGAGGGCGCGGACATCGAGTTTGCCGCGGTCGGCGGTCTGGACGGTGCGGGGCTGGGTGGCGGTGGTGTTCTGAGACATGGTGAAAATCCTTTCGGAATGGGAGTGCAAGAGAAAAGCGGAGGCGCGTGATGCGAATGCGATCGGGCTCGAGATAGAAAAAGGCCCCCGGTCGAAACCGGAGGCCTTCCAATCACCTAGAGCGCAAAAACAGGCGTGAGGGACTCACTGTCGACCGATCGTATTCGCATCACGCCACCACCAGTTGTTGAGAGACGTCATCGTGTTCTTCATGTCGGTGGCTCCTTTCGTGATGCCATGGCGCGGTCGCACCTAGTTGCTGTTGCGCTGCACTATAGCACAGCGAAGTGTGTGCGGGGAAATCTTTTTTGAAAAGATTTCAGGCGGGTTTCCCGCCGGTCAAAAGAGCGGGTTGAGCGGGCGAGGCTGCCATTGCTGCCTTGTCCGCTCAGCTAAGACGTTACTCCTTATTGCGACGGTAGAGGAAGTAACCGCCCGCGGAGATGACGGCAACGCCAGCGATGGCGAATGCGGCCACCATGCGGCCATCAAAACGATCGCCAGTGGTGGGCAGGCCGCCCTTGGTGTTCGTCTTGTTAGTGGTTACCGTGGTCGTGGTGTCGGACTTGCTAGGCTTCTCAGGCTTGGCGTCTGGCTGCTCGGGCTTAGCGGGCTGCTCGGGCTTAGCGGGCTGCTCGGGGGTACCGGGCTGCTCAGGAGTACCAGGCTGCTCGGGGGTGCCGGGTTGATCCGGGGTGACCGGGTCGGTGGCAAGAGCGTCCTGGGCGTAGGTGATGGACACCTTGAGGCCCTTGGTCTCGGTGTTCAGATCGCTTGGGGTGAAGGGCTGTTCGAAGTTTCCGGCCTTCTGATAAGCGCGCATCTCCTGGAGCAGGGCCTTGCACTTCTTGTAGGTGTTCTCGGTGGCAGCCTTGCCTGCCTTGTTGGCCAGAGCGGTGCGACCCTCGGTGGTCGTCTCGGCCAGCATAGCGGCGTCAACTTCCTTGTTCTGCTCGATGAGCTCGTTCTGGAGCGCGTCGAGGTAGGTGCGGACACTGGTACCAAGGGTGTCAGGGTTCTCAAAGCAGAGCGAGCTGATGTCCATGAGGACGTAGTTAATGGAGTTCTCGGGCTCCTCGTTGTACACGACGTCTTTCGCATTGCAGTGGTCGAAGGAGACGGTCTGATCGCTGAAGTAGGGGCTAACTTCAGTTATCAGAGCGGAGTACAGCGGGATGGCGACAGAGTACGCGGCACGGGAGAGCATTTCCCACTGGATGGTAGCGACTTCGGGATCATACCCGCGACGAATCTGGAAGAGATTGATCTCGGTGTTGCGCTCGCTGCCGATGCAATAAACGCCATCAGTGTTCGCGTTGAGACCAGGGACGTTCTCTCCGCGGTTGCCGAAGGCACGAATCAGCTCAAAGGTGCTCCAACCAGACTTGCCAGGCTTGAAGAACAGAGGCTGGATTTCGCTGACCATAGCTCCCTTTTGGACGGGTTTTCCATCCTTATCGGTGATAGTTTTAATTTCGTAATCCGTGCCTTCGGTCAGCTGACTAGCAAAATAATGGCGGCCTTGCACATAGCGGGACCATTGGTTAACGCCAGAATCGGCGAGGCTTTCGCCATACGTTTGGGCGACATCGAATTTACCGTCAGCGGAGTATTTGGCGAAACCCTTCTCCACGGGCATGGACTCGATGTCCTTGGAGTGCAGGCAGTTCTCAGTATCGTTCAGGTCGACATCGTAGTTGAGGCTGCCGATGTTGGGGTTGAGTGAGGCGACGTCGTCGGCCAGCTTCATGGCAATCCATTGATGGGCAGAAAGCGTGGCGAACAGCCAGGTCTCGTTGTTGTCGGCGATAATGATCTGGTCGTTAGTGCAAGTGCCCTGCTCGTCGATCAGGCTGCCGAGGAGCTCGACGCCCTCGCGGGCATTGGCGCTCTGGCCCAGGATGACGCTGCCGTAGCTGTACTCGCCGATGCCGGTAGCCTCATCGATTGGGTCTGCTGCTTTGGCATCCTCGTTATAGGAGGTGCTCAGCGTAGCGGAGCAAGAGACACCCTTCTCGTTGATACCGGCTTCGGAGTAGGCGTCGGTGTGGCCCTCCCAATTGGAGGGATGGTCACGTACGTAGCTGTAGCGATATGTAGGCTTATTCGAAGTGTATTCGAAAGCAGACTCATTCGAGCTGTACGTAAAGCCAGCTTCGTGGGCAGGTTCGATGCCGAAGTGTTTGAGGTAACGCGCACCAAAGTCCTCGGCACGGCCGTAGTACGTGTTGCCGTCGGCCGTTAGATCTTTGCCCATGTACATCTGCGTGCAGGCGAGCGCAGAGGTCGGCATGGACATGATGGTTGCAGCTCCAAAGGCGAGGCCTATGCCAAGCTTTTTGAGCGCGTTGACGGGGTGAGTTTTCCTCATATTCCCTCCCAGCGTGCGAAAGCCCTCCGCAGCCAGAGGGCTTCAGCCAATAAAGACACTTCCTTAGCGTAACGAATCGGAAACAATATTCATCTATGAAAAATGCTTACTCGATAAGCGTAATGAAATATGCGATGAGCGGTTTAATATACTCAGTTTGTAGCTTTAGCCAAATAAAGACGCCCTGCAATTACTGCATCTGGATAAAGCGTCTGGAAATACCGAAATGAAAAATCCCCCGCTGTTTGGCAAATGCATAAACAGCGGGGGAGATGATATTCGGATGAATATCATACCAATGTGGAATTACTTCTTCCGGCGGTGAATCACGTTGATCGCATAGCCGACGAGCATGGCCAAAACGATGACGATAAAGCCGAGCAGGGGATTGTCGTTCATGGGGTCCTCCTATTTACCGAGCGGTGAGAATTCGTCGACGATGAGGTCGAGGCATTGCGGAAGCGCGCGGGCGCCAAAGACGCCGGAGTTGCTGGAGATAATCTCGCCATCGAACTGCATGCCCAGCGACGGTGTACAGGTAATCTTAGCTTCCTTGGTCTGGATGATCTTGAACTGCGGGCGACCGAGCACCTTGCCGGCGGGGTCGAGCGCAGCGGTGATCACGGTGGGCAGCAACTGCACGGTTTTTACGGGCTCGATGACCGCGATGTCGACCATGCCGTCGTTCATGCGGCAGTCTGGGAACAGGTTGATGTCGTTTTGGATGACCGAGGTGTTGCCTGCCATGCAGCAGATGCCGTCGAGCTCCTCGACAATGCCGTCATGCTCAATCGTAAAGTGCGCCACCGTGGGATTGGGCGTGGCGAGCGCGGAGAGGAAGTAGGCGATCTCGCCGATGTCGTTTTTGGTGGGGGCGGCCTTCATCATGATCTCGGCGTCGAAGCCCGAGCCGGCGATGATGATGAAGCCGTGGCGCTTCTCGTTGCCGTTCTCGTCGAGCCAAAAGAGCTCGCCCATGTCCACTTTGACCGTGCGACCGGCGCGGCAAGCCTTGGCAAGCGCCGCCGCCTCGGGGGCATTACCGATGTTGTTGAAGAACAGGCAGGCCGTACCGGAGGGGAAGACGAGCGTGGGGACACCGCATCCGCGCATCTGGTCGAGCACGTTGGAGACGGTGCCGTCGCCGCCCGAGACCACCACGCGATCGAATTCGCGCACGTCTGCCACGGCGTCCTCGGGCTCCATGCCATCGCCGATAAAGCGCATCACGACCTCGTCGCCGCCCTGCGCGAGGGCGTGCGTAAATGCGTAGATTTCATCTGAGCTGGGGCCCGATGCCGGGTTGTGGATGATAAGGCAGCGCATACTTACGTTCCCGTTCTGTGACTAACCGAGTATAGTTGTAAGGCAATGCCGATATCCTACCCGTGTTTTTCGGGCCTAACCTTATTCGATGGGTTGATATGTACATTTCCACACATCAGGCTCTACTCGACTTTTGCCAGCGCGCCCGTGAGTTCGACGCGATTGCCGTCGATACCGAGTTTTTGCGCGAGCGTACGTTCCATCCGCGCCTGTGCCTGGTTCAGATTGCCACCCCTGCCGAGAGCGTCGCGGTCGATCCCCTGGTGATCGACGACCTGTCTCCCTTGGCCGAGCTTATGGCCGACGAGAGCGTGACCAAGGTCTTCCACGCCTGCTCGCAGGATATGGAGGTCATGCTCCACACCGTGGGCGCGCTGCCGCGTCCGATTTTTGACACACAGGTCGCCGCCGCCTTTTTGGGCGAGCGTCAGCAGATTTCCTACGGTGCGCTCGTGCAGACGTTTTGCGGCGTTTCGTTGCCTAAGACCGAGTCGCTGACCGACTGGTCGCGCCGCCCGCTGACCGATAAGCAGATTGAGTATGCGATCGATGACGTCAAGTACCTGATCGTCGCCTATACCGAGATGATGAGCCGCCTGCGCGAGCTGGGCCGTGTGGATTGGGTGCTCGATGAGCTGCGCCCGCTGGCCGACGAGTCGCACTACCGCGCCGACCGCCATGAGGCATTCCGCAAGGTCAAGCGCATCAATTCGTGCAGCCGCCATCAGTTGGGCATTGCGCGCGAGCTTGCCGCCTGGCGTGAGGACCGCGCTGAGCGGCGCAACATCCCGCGCAAGTGGGTTATGTCCGACGATACGCTGCTGGCACTCGTCAAGCGCAATCCCGTGCGTGTTGAGGAGTTCCGCAGCATTCGCGGTACCGACCAGCTGGGGGAGCGCGACGTGGACGGCGCGCTGATGGCCATCAAGCGCGGTGCGAGCTGTCCGCACGATCGCCTGCCGCTCTTGGTGCGCGGACATCGTCAGATTTCGCCGGAGTTGGAGAGCGTGACTGACCTTATGTATGCGCTTATCCGCCTGGTTGCCGAGCGCTCGGGCGTTGCGACCTCGGTCATTGCCTCGCGCGATGACCTGGCCGACTACATTGAGCATCCCGAGCAGAGCCCCTTGCGCGAAGGCTGGCGCTTTGAGCTTGTGGGCTCGCGCCTGGACGATCTGCTCTCGGGCAACATGGGGTTGACGGTCAAAGATGGCAAAATTGAATTGCTGTAAGGAAGCCTAGCCGCTTGAGTGGGTAGAATGCCTCCAACGTGTAACTCGATTCGGAGGAATTCGCATGCCTTATTACTATGGATACGGCTTTGGCATCGACCCGCTGTACCTGCTGGTTGTTCTTGTCTGCACGGTGATTGGTCTTGCCGCACAGAACTATATCAACTCGACGTACAAAACCTGGTCCAAGGTTCGCTCGGACGGCGACACGGGCGCCACGGTCGCTCGCCGCATGCTCGACGCCAACGGCTGCAACGCCGTGGGTATCAAGGGTGTCGCCGGCGAGCTCACCGACCATTACAACCCGCAGGACAATAACCTGTATCTCTCGGATGCCAACCGTTCGGGCGGGTCGGTCGCAAGCGTTGCCGTCGCCTGCCACGAGGCGGGCCATGCCGCCCAGCGTCAAAGCGGTTACGCCATGATGAAGGTTCGCACCGCCCTCGTGCCGGTCGTCAACTTTACCCAGAACACCTGGACCATCGTGTTGCTCTTGGGCCTGTTTATGAACATCGCGGGACTCACGACCCTCGCACTGATCTTCTTCTCGTTTAGCGTGCTGTTCCAACTGGTTACGCTGCCGGTTGAGATTGATGCCAGCCGGCGTGCCGTGGCGTATATTGAGCAGTCGGGTATGAGCTCCAAGCAGGTCAACGGTGCCAAGAAGGTGCTGACGGCCGCCGCGCTTACCTATGTGGCTGCGGCGCTCACCTCGATTATTCAGCTGCTCTATCTTATGGCTCGCTACAACAGAAACTCCAACCGATAACAAATGGGACAGGCAGGCGCCGCGGGGATTCGTGTCCCCGCGGCGCTGTACTATGTGTTGGACTTGAATTTGCGCAGGGCCGGAGCCCATGTGCACGATGACGAAAGGAGGCTGCGTGGCGGGCTGGAATCTAACCGGCAATGCCGTTTCCGCCGAGTTCGACGGTTCGGACGATCAGGAGCGCAAGGAGCTCAGCGTGAGCCAGGCGGTGGAGATCGCCGCCGGCGCGCTCGATGCCATTCCGCAGCTGAGCGTTTTGGGCGAGGTCACGGGTTTTCGTGGTCCCAACGCCCGAAGCGGCCACTGCTACTTTCAGATCAAGGACGACTCGGCGGCCGTCGACTGCATCATCTGGAAGGGCGCCTATCTCAAGCGCACGTTCGATCTGCGCGACGGCATGCAGGTGAGCTTTAAGGGCAGCTTCAATCTCTATAAGGCCACGGGCCGCATGAGCTTTGTCGCTCGCTCGTTTTCGCTGGCGGGGGAGGGTCTGCTGCGTCAACAAGTGGCGCAACTGGCCGAAAAGCTACGCCGCGAGGGCCTGATGGACGAAGCGCGTAAGCGCCGCATCCCGGTGTTTTGCTCCCGCGTGGCGGTCGTTACCTCGCTTTCGGGTGCCGTAATCGACGACGTCAAGCGCACATTGCGTCGTCGCAACCCGCTCGTCGAGCTCGTCTGCGTGGGCGCTAAGGTTCAAGGCGAGGGTGCGCCGGCCGAGCTTATTGAGGGCCTGCGCCGTGCCGCCGCCATCACGCCAGCGCCCGACTGCATCTTGCTGGTGCGCGGCGGCGGCTCCTTCGAGGACCTCATGACCTTCAACGACGAGGAGCTTGCCCGTGCGGTGGCGGCTTGTCCTGTGCCCGTGGTGACCGGCATTGGCCATGAGCCCGATACCTCGATTTGCGACATGGTGAGCGACCGCCGCGCCTCCACGCCCACGGCGGCGGCAGAATCGGTGGCGCCGGCTATGACGGAGTTGGCCGATGTGCTCGAGGCGCGCCATCAGCGTCTGGGTGCCGCGATGGCATCGATGATTGGGTCGAATCAGGTTGATCTGGAGATGCTCGACCAGCGCGGTCGCCGCGCCTGGGATACCTATACGGCCCGCTTGGGCGATGCGCTCGATGCGGCTGCGTGCCGCCCGTGCCTCAACGACCCAACGTTTATGGTCGAGCGTCGCGAGTCTGAGCTTGCCCTGACGGCCGATCGCCTGTCGGGCGCCATAGTACGCTCGGTCGGGACATTCCGCTCCAACTTTGAGCGCCTGCCCGAGCGTCTGGTTGCAAGCACCTCGGGGCTCGATGGCAAGCGCCATGCGCTCGCGCTTGCGAGTTCCCGTCTGGAGCATCAGGGGCGCACGATGCTCAACAAGCCCGCGTCCGACCTGGGCCGTGCGGCAGCCTCGCTAGATGCCCTGTCGCCGCTCAAGGTGCTTGCCCGTGGTTATTCCATCGCGTACAGCGATGATGGGGTGGCCACGAGCGCCAAGACCTTTAAGGCCGGTGACGCCATCCGCGTGCGCATGGCAGACGGCAACGTGACGGCAACGGTCGATACGGTCGAGTAGGCCGCGTTTCATAGTGATAAACCTTTAGGAAAGGAAACAGATATGGCAGAGAAAACCCCGGTCGAGCAGCTTACGTACAAGCAGGCTTCGCAGGAGTTGGAGCTCATCATCCGCAGCTTGGAGTCGGGCGATATGGAGCTCGAGGAGTCGCTCGAGAGCTATACCCGCGGCGTCGAGCTCCTCAAGAGCCTGCGCACCCGCCTGTCCGATGCCGAGCAGAAGGTCTCGGTGCTTCTTAAGGACGTCGACGGCAACGACGTGCTCGCCGACGGCGAAGCCGCCAACACCGACGACAACCTCTCGTTCTAACCATCCCGACCAAATATAATTACCTTGGTCTGTGAGAAAGGAACCAACCATGTGCGATTGCATCTTCTGCAAAATTGCCAACCACGAGATCCCCTCGACCGTTGTCTATGAGGACGACCAGGTCATCGCCTTCGACGACCTCAATCCCCAGGCGCCGGTCCATACGCTCGTGATCCCCAAAAAGCACTACAGCGATATCGCCGATAACGTGCCGGCCGAGACCATGGGTGCAATGGCTCACGCCATCCAGGAGGTCGCTAAGGCCAAGGGCTTGGCGGACGGTTTCCGCGTCATCTCCAACAAGGGCGTCAACGCCGGCCAGACCGTCATGCACTTCCATATGCACGTCCTCGGCGGCAAAAACCTGGGCGAGAACCTCATCTGAGGGCGCTTCTTCCTTGCAATGAAACGGAAGCTCAAGCACCGATAACTTATATATCAACGCAATAAACCCGAGCGCGAGGGCGTTTGGGTTTATTATTGAAGCGTATGTAACCTGGCGGCGCCACACCGCCTGTTAGTAGGGAGACACATGAACGTTCTGGTCGTCAACGCAGGATCTTCGACCCTTAAGTATCAGGTCATCGATACCAAGTCCCACAAGGTGTCCGCAAAGGGCTCCTGCGAGCGCGTCTGCTTTACCGGCGGTACCTTCACCCACGCTGCCAACGGTTCCAAGAAGGTGACCGAGAACATCGAGTTCCCCGACCACAAGGTCGCCATCGAGGTCGTTCTGAAGGACCTCGAGGCCAACGGCGTCAAGATCGAGGGCATTGGTCACCGTATCGTTCAGGGTGGCTGGTACTTTGGTGATTCCTCCCTCGTCGACGAGGACGTCCTCGCCAAGATCCGCGAGGTCGCCCCGCTGGCGCCGCTGCACAACAACCCCGAGGCCAACGTTATCGAGTACTGCCTGGAGCAGTATCCCGATCTGCCCAACGTTACGGTCTACGACACCGCTTTCCACTTCAACATGCCCGAGGTCGCCAAGACCTACGCCCTTCCCAAGGATGTTTGCGACAAGCTGCACATCCGTAAGTACGGCGCCCACGGCACCAGCTACCGCTACATCTCCAAGAAGGTCGCCGAGATGACCAACGGCGAGGCCCGCAAGGTCGTCGTGTGCCATATCGGCTCCGGCGCTTCCCTGTGCGCCATCGAGGATGGCAAGTGCATGGACACCACCATGGGTCTCACCCCGCTCGACGGCGTCATGATGGGCACCCGCTGTGGCTCCATCGACCCGGCTACCGTGTGCTACCTGCAGCGCGAGGGCGGCTACACCTTCGATGAGGTCGATGAGATGATGAACAAGAAGTCCGGCCTTTTGGCCGTGACCGGCGGCAAGACCAACGACTGCCGTAACGTCGAGGAGCTCGCCGCTGCTGGTGACCCCGAGGCTCAGCTCGCCTTCGATATGTTCGTCTACAAGATTGCCGCCAAGGCTGCCGAGATGGCTACTTCTATGTGCGGTATGGACACGCTCGTCTTCACCGCCGGCATCGGCGAGCACGCTCCGGCTGTCCGCGCTGGCGTGGCCGACCGTCTGGCCTTTATGGGCGTCAAGATGGACCATGCCCGTAACGCCCTGCGTGGCGATGGCGCTTGGTGCCTGTCTGCCAAGGATTCCAAGGTCAAGATTTTCGTCATCCCCACGGACGAGGAGTTCATGATCGCTTCCGACGTCGAGCGCATCGTCAACGGCAAGTAATTGCAAGAGGGGAGGGGCTGGACGACCAAGTGCCGTTCAGCCCCTCTTTTGCGCTCGTTGGGCGATATGCCTGATAGCTATTTATTAAGATGTGATAACTTCTTATTAAAATACGGTCGCCTTAAGAGGTCTGCGTCGACCGTATTGCACTGCAAAGGAGTCTCATGAACGTACTTGTTGTCAACGCCGGCAGCTCAAGCCTTAAATATCAGCTTCTGGATACCGATACCCGCGAGGTTTTCGCCAAGGGCAACTGCGAGCGTATCGGCTCGGACATGGGTATCTTTGGTCATTCCGAGAACGGTGGCGCCAAGCAGACCGAGGAGGTTCCCTTCCCCGATCATCGCTCTGCTATCGCTTGCGTGCTCGAGGAGCTCGAGAAGACCGACTTTACGATCGATGGCATTGGGCATCGTATCGTTCAGGGCGGCTGGCACTTCGATGATTCCGCAGTTGTCGACGACGAGGTTATGGCCAAGATTCTTGAGGTGGCACCGCTTGCTCCGCTGCACAACTACGGCGAGGCCGCAGCGATTGAGTATTGCCGTGAGAAGTATCCGGAGCTGCCCAACGTGGCGGTCTTCGACACCTCGTTCCACATGACCATGCCCGAGGTTGCCTACACTTACGCCCTGCCCAAGGACGTGTGCGACAAGTATCATGTGCGCAAATATGGCGCCCACGGAACGAGTCATCGTTACGAGTGGATGATGGCCAAGGAGATCCTGGGCTCGCGCTGCCACCGTCTGCTTTCGTGCCATTTGGGTAACGGTGCTTCGCTCGCTGCTATCGAGGACGGCGTGTGCCGCGACACCACGATGGGCCTCACGCCGCTCGACGGCCTGATGATGGGCACTCGCTGTGGTTCCATTGACCCGGCCACCGTGTGCTACCTCCAGCGCGAGGGAGGCTACAGCTATCAGGAAGTTGATGACATGATGAACAAGCAGTCTGGTCTGCTTGCCATCTCGGGCATCTCCAACGACGCCCGCGACATCCGTACACGCGCCTCCGAGGGCGACGAGCGCTGCCTGCTCGCCTTCGATATGTTCGCCTACAAGGCCATGCAGCAGGCCGGCTCCATGATCGCTTCCATGGCGGGCGTGGACACCATCACCTTTACCGCCGGCATCGGCGAGAACGACTGGTCGATCCGCAAGGCCTTCTGCGACTGCTTTGAGTGGCTGGGCGTACGCATCGACAACAACAAGAACCGCGAGGCCGTGGGCAACGGCCCGCAGGTCATCAGCGCCGCCGGTTCCGCCGTCACGGTCATGGTCATCCCCACCGACGAGGAATACATGATCGCCCACGATGTCGAGCGTCTGACCAAGAACAACTAACGCACGCATTTGCAAGTAAACGAAAGGCCTCCAGAGCAACAGCTCCGGAGGCCTTTTTTACTAGCAGGCGGACGGCGGAAACCCCATCCCATTTCGAGCGCAAATACTGGGACACGCTTTCCGGTTGAGGCACGTTGCGGAAAGTGCGACCCACAATAAAGCAAAATTCCGTCCCAAAGTTTCCCAAACAGGCCCCAAGCGGAAGCCACATCCCACAATTCGCCTCCAAACTGGGATGTAGTTTCCGGCACAACAACCGCCGAAGCCCACCGGCCTTTCAATCTCCAAAGTGATCATCATCAGCAACGCCTGCGCTCCCAGCAACGGCACCCATCCATTCAGATTTTCAGCCCCAGCTCGTAGCCAAGCCGCCGTCCACTCCAGATGCCCTGAATGCCATGTGACGGCAGGGACCCTACAGGGTAAAGCTCTGAAAATATTCCGCAGGACGCATGAAACCCCCGCCGCACGAAGTGCGCAGCGGGGGTTTCATGCATGTCCGAGGACGTTTTCAGAGCTTTACCCTGTAGGGTCCCGAGGGGATATGTACGCTACTCAGCCATCTGAGCCTGGACGGCGGTGATGGCCACGACACCCACGATGTCGTCGGCAGAGCAGCCGCGCGAAAGGTCGTTAACCGGCTTGGCGATGCCCTGCAGGATGGGGCCGTAGGCGTCGGCGCCGGCGAAGCGCTGGACCAGCTTGTAGCCGATGTTGCCGGCCTCGAGGTCGGGGAATACGAGCACGTTGGCCTTGCCGGCGACAGAGGAGCCGGGAGCCTTGAGCTGGGCGACGGTGGGGACGATAGCGGCGTCGAGCTGCAGGTCGCCATCGATGGCGAGTTCGGGAGCCTTCTCCTTGCAGAACTTCACGGCCTCTTGGACCTTCTTGGCGACCTCGCCGCCGGCGGAGCCCATGGTGGAGTAGGAGAGCATGGCCACGTGCGGCTCGACGCTGCCCATAAAGGTGGACCAGGAGTGAGCGGAGGCGATGGCGATCTCGGAGAGCTCGTCGGAGGACGGGTTGATGTTGAGGCCGCAGTCGGCGAAGATCAGCGTACCGTCGGTGCCGAACTGCGGGGTGTCGGTGCACATCACGAAGAAGGCCGAGACCAGCTTGGTACCCGGGGCGGTCTTAAGGATCTGCAGCGCGGGGCGCAGGGTGTCGGCGGTGGAGTGGCAGGCGCCGGAGACCAGGCCGTCGGCGTCACCCATCTTGACCATCATGGTGCCAAAGTAGGTGGCGTCCATCACCTGGGCGCGAGCCTGCTCGATGGTGACGCCCTTCTTGGCGCGGAGCTCGGCAAACTTCTGCGCGTACTCCTCGTGCTTCTCGGCATTGCGCGGATCGATGACGGTGGCGCCGGGAACGTTGATCTCGTCGGGGTTGCCCAGGATGACGATCTTTGCCAGGCCCTCCTCGATGATCTTGGTGGCCGCGACGATGGTGCGCGGATCCTCGCCCTCGGGCAGGACGATCGTCTTAAGGTCGGCCTTGGCGGCAGACTTCATACGGTTAAGGAAATCGCTCATGTTACTCCTTGCAAGCGTTTCACTAAGCTCCAGGCGCCCGGCTGTTCACGAATAAACCCGCTGCTAGCGGGTTTACCTTTCAATTATGTACGCCGCGGTGCTTGAGCTTTCCTTGTGTGGCAAGCTCATTATAGGACGCATTAGCGCTATAATCGCTCTGATAAATATGTCTCGAAGAATGTTCGAGAAAAGCCCAGCTAACGAGCCCGTGGCTTTTGACAAGGAGTATCGATGCAGATTACCTCAGGCCTGCCTGAAGGCTTTAACGCCGGCGCGTACGACATGATTGTCGTCGGTGCTGGATATGCCGGTGCCGTTTGCGCCCGCCGTCTTGCCGAGACCATCGGCTATCGTGTTGCCGTTTTGGAGCGCCGTAGCCACATTGCGGGCAATGCCTATGACTGCACTGACGAGGCCGGAATCCTGATCCACGAGTACGGTCCGCATATCTATCACACCTTTAACGAGCGCGTGCACAATTTCCTGTCGCGCTTTACCAAGTGGACGGATTATCAGCACAAGGTGCTCGCCAACATCAACGGCACCCTTATGCCCGTGCCCTTCAACCACGCGAGTCTCAAGCTCGCCTTTGGTGACGAGCGCGGCGAGGAGCTGTATCAGAAGCTCGTGGAGACCTTTGGCAAGGATGTCAAGGTGCCCATTATGGAGCTGCGTAAGAAGAACGACCCCGACTTGGCCGAGGTCGCTGATTACGTCTACGAGAACGTCTTTTTGCATTACACCATGAAGCAGTGGGGCCAGACGCCCGACCAGATTGATCCCTCGATCACCGGCCGTGTTCCCGTCTTTGTGGGCGATGATGACCGCTACTTCCCGCAGGCTCCCTTCCAGGGCATGCCGCAGGACGGCTATACCGCGCTGTTTGAGCATATGCTCGACCACGATCTGATTGATGTGTTCTGCGACGTGGACGCCCGCGACCTCTTCGAGATCGACGAGACCACCGTCAAGATCGACGGTAAGGTCTATGGCGGCGAGATCGTCTACACCGGTCCGCTCGACGAGCTGTTCAATCTCGACCTGGGCGCCCTGCCGTACCGTACGCTCGACATGAAGTTCGAGACGCTCGATATGGATCAGTTCCAGCCCGTGGGCACCGTCAACTACACCACGAGCGAGGATTACACGCGCATCACTGAGTTCAAGAATATGACTGGCCAGGTCCTGCCCGGCAAGACCACCATCATGAAGGAATACTCCAAGGCCTATACGCCCGGCTCGGGTGAGACGCCGTACTACGCCATTCTTGAGCCCGAGAACCGTGAGCTCTATGAGCGCTATCTTGAGCGCGTCCAGAACCTGACGAACTTCCACCCGGTGGGTCGTCTGGCCGAGTATCGTTACTACGATATGGACGCTGTGACCAATTCCGCCCTCGATCTTTCGGATGAGATTATCGCCTGCCATGCATAAAGTCATAACATTCGGTATTCCCTCGTATAACGCCGCCAAGGACATGGACCATTGCATCACCTCTATCTTGGAGGGGAGCAATTACGCCACCGATATCGAGATTATCGTAGTGGACGACGGCTCCAAGGACGAGACGGCCGATAAGGCCGACGAGTGGGAGGCACGTTATCCCGGTATCATTCGCGCGGTGCACCAGGAGAACGGCGGCCACGGTATTGCCGTCCTTTCGGGTCTGCGCGAGGCACAGGGCACCTACTACAAGGTCGTCGACTCGGATGACTGGCTCGATGCTGCGGCTCTTTCGACTATACTGTCGATTCTGCGTGGCTTTGAAGAGCGTGACCAGCGCGTTGACCTGTTTATCTCGAACTACGTGTACGAGAAGGTTTACGAGGGCACGCATACCGCTATTGGCTACAAATTTGCCCTGCCGCGCAAAAAGATCTTTTCCTGGGATCAGATCGGTCATTTCCGCCTGGACCAGAACCTACTCATGCACAGCCTGTGCTATCGCACGGATGTGCTGCGCGAGTCCAACCTTCCCATGCCGCCGCACACGTTCTATGTGGACAACATCTACGCCTACGTGCCGCTACCGCGTTGCAAGACCATGTACTACGCCGACATCGACCTCTACCGCTACTTTATCGGTCGCGAAGGCCAGAGCGTCAACGAGGCAACGATGGTCAAGCGTCTGGACCAGCAGTTCCGTGTTACACGTATCATGATGGAGTCGTACCATCTGTACAGCGATGTTGAGTCGTCGCGCTTGCGTTCGTACATGATGGGGTACTTCACCATGATGATGGCGATTTGCTCGGTGCTCACCAAGCTTTCCGAGGAAGATTGCGCCGACGAGCGCCTAAAGACGCTGTGGAATGATTTGAAGGCCTATGACGAGCGCATGTATCGTCGTGCCCGCTACGGCGTGGTCGGGTTCTTCACCAATCTGCGCGGTCGTGCCGGTGACAAAACCACACTCGGCCTATACCGTCTTGCCTCAAAGATCTTCAAATTCAACTAGCTGCTGAGTAATCGCTGCTGATAGGTTGACTGGGCCCCTTGGCCTTTAGTTTGCTACTGCGAACAGTCCTGCTCGCACGGAAAGCACATTAAGTGCTTTCCGGCTCGTGCGGAACTTGTATCAAACTAAAGGCCAAGGGGCCTCTGCTATAAGAATCGATTGTCAGGTTATTTGAATTTGAAGATCTTCGACGCGCGGTACACAGGGGCCTGGGCTGAAAAGAATCTGGTTGGTAGGTTGCCCGGTGGGGCTTGGTTATGTTTGTCGCGAGTTCCGCACGAGCCGAAGAGCACTTAATGTGCTCTTCGTGCGAGCCAGGACTGTAGAGCAGCAAACATAACCAAGGCCCACCGGGCAACCGGACGAGCTAGTTTACTTTGCGGCACCGGGGATGCCGTGGGAGGTTTTGGCGGTTTTGGCTCCGTTTACGATGGCAGTTTCCAGGGCCCTTACTGCGAGCATGCCCAGCAGGTCTAGGGGAACGGTGGCGCTTGCCTGGGCGCCCAGTTTGCCGCTGGCGAGGGTGTAGATAGTGTCGCCGTCGTTGGTGGTGTGCGTGGGACGGATGGCGTGTGCGTAGGCGTCTGCAGCCATCTGGGAGACCTTGGTGGCTTGTGCCTTAGTGAGTTCCACGTTGGTGACGATGCAGCTGATGGTGGTGTTGGTGCGGTCGAGCGGCATCTGCATGGATCCGGCGGCGGCAAAGGCTGCGAGTTCCATGTCGACGATCTGGTCGCTATCGGCTGCGGCGCGCATACCGGCGACCCACTCGCCGGTGAAGGGGTCGACAACGTTGCCGCAGGCGTTGACCGAGACCACGGCGCCCACCTTGATGGGGCCGAGCGCCACGGCGGCAGCGCCAAGGCCGGCCTTCATGCAGGTAGCGGGGCCCATGAGCTTACCCACGGTAGCGCCCGTGCCGGCGCCTACGTTGCCCTGTTCGAGCTTGGTGGGGGTGTTGTCGAGTGCTTCGCGCACGGCGGCGATGCCGGCCTCAATGTCGGGGCGAACGGTGGGGTTACCAAAGGCGAGGTCGAAGATACAGCTCGAGCACACGATAGGCACCTGCGTGGGGCCGACGGGAAGGCCGATGCCGCGGCTCTCAAGCTCGCGAGCGACGCCGCTTGCAGCCTCGAGGCCAAAGGCCGATCCGCCCGAAAGGCAGACGGCGTGGACCTTGTCGACGGTGTTCTCAGGTCGCAGCAGGTCGGTTTCGCGCGAAGCGGGAGCACCGCCGCGAACGTCAACACCGCCGGTGGCGCCCTCGGGTGCCACGATTACGGTGCAACCGGTGCCGGCCTCCTCGTCCGTATAGTTGCCATAGCAAAAGCCATCGACATCGCAGACGTCAATGGCCTCGAGCAGTGTATCCATGTTTAACTCCTATCGGTTTTCCGCCGCGCCTTGTGCCCGGTCGGGATCCGTACGGTACGCCAAAATTGTAGGCGCTGGGGGACACCCGGCGCCAGATGCAATTACGAGAGTTTTTGAATGGCACGTGCGACGCGGGCGATGGGTAGGCCCACCACGTTATAGAAGTCGCCCGAAATATCGTGCACGAGCATGCGGCCGCCTGTGCCCTGGATGCCGTAGGCGCCTGCCTTATCCATGGGCTCACCAGAGGTGACGTAGTGCTCGATCTGCCCGTCGGTAAGCTCATAGAACGTCACGTCGGTCACATCGACAAACGACAGGCTCTCGGCGGCATGCGGGGCGGCAGTATCGCCTGCCTTAACGATGCAGACGCCGGTTGCGACCTGGTGCGTGCGGCCCGAAAGCTCACGGAGCATGGTGCGCGCCTCGTCCTCGGTTGCCGGCTTGCCCAGAATCTTGCCGTCAAAGGTGACGATGGTGTCGGCCGCGACCGTCAGCTCATTGGGCTCGGCATACTCGGCAGCAACGGCAGCCGCCTTGGCGCGTGCCAAGCGCTCGACAAGTGTGAGCGGGGCCTCGCCGTCGAAGGGAGTCTCGTCGATTTCTGCGGGAATCACGCGAATGTCATACCCTGCCTCGCGCATCAACTCGATGCGGCGCGGTGATTGCGAAGCCAAAATCATAGTTGGATGCCCTCGGCGACCTTCTCGACAGCCTTGTCGCCGGCGAGCGTGCGCAGCAGTTCAAGCGCAAAGGGGAGCGACTGGGCCATGCCGCTGGCGGTGATGATGTTGCCGTCTTGCGTAACCTTCTCGCCGGTATAGGCGCCCTCGGGGAAGCTTTTCTCAAAGCCAGGGAAGCACGTGGCATGGTGCCCCTCGAGCAGGTCGAGCTCGCCCAGGATAAACGGGGCGGCGCAGATGGCGGCGACGTGCTTGGTCGCGGCGAACTCGCAGACCACGTCGCAGACGCGCTGATCTGCGCGCAAGTTGGTGGCACCGGGCAGGCCGCCGGGCAGCACGACGCAGTCGTACTCGTCAAAGTTGATCTCATCAAAGAGTGCATCGCAGGTCACGGGGATCTGCAGCGAGCTTACGACCTCACGCGTGGGCATAATCGAGACGAGCGTGGCACGCACGCCGCCGCGACGCATGACATCGACCATGGTCAAGCATTCAATAGTTTCAAAGCCATCGGCGGCGAGAACGGCAACGCTGGGCATGAGGGTTCCTTTCATAGGCGGCATACAATTAGCCGTCTTATACCCCGAAGACCTCCGCTTGCCACGCTCGATTTCCCAATGTTTAAAATAGCCCCGTCCGAATTAGCTACCCTCACCCATCCTCAACAATCTCAATCTGTAACATCTAGACCCACTTTTGACCCCTAACTGTTACAGATCAAGACAAACGGAAACTGCCCCGACAAAACGTCTAAATCTGTAACATCTACGGACCAAAACCGGGTCTTACTGTTACAGAGCGAGACAGTCCCCAACAGCACCGCCCCGTTCGGGGAACGACCGCCACAGGTACGGCGGGCAGAGGCTCACTTTTTCCTCGGTTTTTCTTGACGGAATCTCACCTGTTGTAGTATTTTGTCCCAGTCTAAAAACGCGTGGACTTTTCTGGGCGCTAGCCACCTTTTTGCCACGCAACCGAGCAGTCGGTTGCGTGGCTTTTTTCGTCTTGGCAGCAGGTACCACATGCACCGCCAGAAGACCGCACGAGCCCACCTTCCGACTGCAGGGAACAGACGCACGAGACGTGCATCTGCAAGACAGCAGACGGAAGGGAGCCTAATGGCAGGAACAAACACAATCAAGCAACAGGCCGCCGGGGCAGGAGTCACGGGCGCGGGACAGGCCAAGGCGGCGCTCCAGGTCTTTGCGGGCGGCGCCTGCTACGGCGCGATGGCCACGACCTACAAGCTCGCCTACGCCGCGGGCTTCACCTCGGCACAGGTGGTGGCGAGCCAGGCGTGGTTTGGCTGCATCTTCTTCGCCCTCGCCACGCTCGCAGGGCACGCACTCGGGCACCGCTGGCAGCGCGTGGGCTGGAAGCTCGCCCTTAAGCTCATGGTCCTGGGAGCCCTCACCTGCCTCACCTCAATCCTCTACTGCTACGCCATGAGCGTGCTGCCCGCCCCGGTGGCGCTCACGCTCCTCTTCCAGTTCACGTGGCTGGGGCTCGTGTGGCAGACCGTCATGACGCGCCGGCCGCCGAGGCTCCTCCAAGTGGTCTCCGCCCTGGTCATCGTCTTCGGAACGGTGTTCGCCAGCGGCGTCTACAAGACCGGCATCACCGGGTACGACCCCGTGGCCCTGCTCTGCGCGCTGGGGGCGGCCGTGTCCTGCTCCCTCTTTGTCACCCTCTCCGGCAAGGTCGAGGCCCCCTGCTCGTCCGAGCAGCGTGGCGTCATCGTATGCGCGGGTTCCGTGGTCATGTCGCTCACGGTGTGCCCGGACTACGTCGTCTCGGGCGTCCTCGCCCAGGGCATCCTGCCCTTTGCCGTCATCGCCGGCTTCTTTGGCATGCTCTGCCCGGTCCTGCTCTTCGGCATGGGCTCTCCGCACCTGCCCGCGGGCCTCTCCACTGTCATGGCCGCCGCGGAACTCCCCGCCGGCCTGTTCATCGCCATGATCGTCCTCGGCGAGCCGCTCGGCGTCGTCGAGTGGCTGGGCGTCGCCATCATCCTCGCCGGCGTGTGCCTGGCACAAGTCCCCTCCCTGCTTGGAGGCCGGGAGGCACGTCGCGCCGCCGCAGGACAAGCCGTCAGCTAGTCACCCCTTCACAGGCGGCCCGCGCGCATCAGGGAAAGGGCCACGGGCCCGGCGCGCGAGGCCGCAAGGACGTTATAAAGCGTCCCCCGCAGAGATGGGGGCGCCAGAGAGAAGGAGGCACCATGCCATTTCCAAAAGGGTTCCTTTGGGGAGGAGCCACCGCCGCCAACCAATGCGAGGGAGGTTATGACGAGGGCGGCCGCGGCCTTGCCAACGTCGACGTCATCCCACACGGGCCGGAGCGCAACGACGTAAGCCGCGGCCTGAGGCGCATGCTCGACTTTGAGCCCGGGTACTACTACCCGGCCCAGACGGGCATCGACTTCTACCACCACTACCGCGAGGACATAGCCCTCTTCGCGGAGATGGGCTTTAAGGTCTTTCGCCTCTCCATCGCCTGGAGCCGCATCTTTCCCAATGGCGACGAGGAGGAGCCCAACGAGGCCGGGCTCGCCTTCTACGAGGACGTGTTCCGCTGCTGCCGCGAGCACGGGATCGAGCCCCTCGTGACCATCACGCACTTCGACTGCCCCATCCACCTCGTCAAGAAGTACGGCGCCTGGCGAAACCGCACCCTTATCGAGCTCTACAAGCGGCTTGTGACGGTGCTCTTCAACCGCTACCGCGGCCTCGTGCGCTGGTGGATCACGTTCAACGAGATGAACATGATCTTGCACCGTCCCTTCATGGGTGCCGGCATCGTCCTCGAGCCCGGGGAGAATGCCCGCGAGGCCGAGTACCGCGCCGCGCACAACGAGCTCGTGGCGAGCGCCTGGGCCACCAAGATCGCCCACGAGGTCGATCCGGAGAACAGGGTGGGCTGCATGCTCGCCGCGGGAAGCTACTACCCCTACTCCTGTCGTCCCGAGGACGTTCGCGCGGCGCAGGTCAAGAACCAGGAGGACCTCTTCTTCGTGGACGTGCAGGCGCGCGGTCGCTACCCCGGCTACGCGCTCAAGATGCTCGAGCGCGAGGGCATCGACGTGGGCATGACCGCCGAGGACGAGCGCATCCTTGCGGAGAACACCGTCGACTTCATCTCGTTTAGCTACTACTCCTCGCGCTGCACCGCGGGCGACCCCGACTCCGTGGGCGGCGTCGCCGAGGGCAACGCCTTCGCCGGCGTGGAGAACCCCTACGTGCGCACGAGCGACTGGGGCTGGGTCATCGACCCGCTGGGATTCCGCATCACGATCAACGACCTCTGGGACCGCTACCAGAAGCCGCTCTTTGTGGTGGAGAACGGCCTCGGCGCCTATGACGAGGTGCTTCCCGACGGCACGATCGAGGACGACTACCGCATCGCCTACCTGCGCGAGCACATCGAGGCCATGCGCGACGCCATCGAGCAGGACGGCGTCGAGATGCTCGGCTACACCACCTGGGGGCCGATCGACCTCGTGAGCGCGGGCTCCGGCGAGATGGAGAAGCGCTACGGCTTCATCTACGTGGACCGCGACAACCTGGGCAACGGCACGCTCGAGCGCAGGCGCAAGAAGAGCTTCTACTGGTATCAACAGGCCATCGCCACCAACGGAGGCGACCTGGGCTAGCCGCCCGGGCAATATCACTAAGGAGATAATAATGGCAGAAAAATACGACGACCTGGCCAGATCCATACTCGAGAACGTAGGCGGCGCCGAGAACGTCGCCAGCGTCGCGCACTGCATCACGCGCGTGCGCTTCAAGCTCAAGGACGAGTCCCGCGCCAACACGGCCAAGATTGAGACCCTCAAGGGCGTCATCCAGGTCATCCAGGCCAACGGCCAGTACCAGGTGGTCGTGGGTAACATCGTCGAAGACGTCTACGACGCGGTCATGGAGGCCGGCAACTTCTCGGGCGGCGCAAGCGCCGACGACGAGCCCCAGGGCGATAAGACCGTTGCCTCCGTCATCATCGACCTCATCTCTGGCATCTTCCAGCCCATCCTGGGACCGCTTGCCGCCGCAGGCATCATGAAGGGACTGCTTGCCCTCATCACCTACTTCGTCCCGGCCTTTGCAAACGACGGCCTCTACACGCTGCTCTACACCGTGGCTGACGGCTTCTTCTACTTCCTTCCCGTCGCCCTGGCGTTCAGTGCCGCGCGCAAGTTCCGCATGAACGAGTTCACTGGCGTGGCAATCGGCGTGGCGCTCCTCTACCCGACGATGGTCGCCCTGACCTCGGGCGAGGCGCTCGGCAGCATCGACCTCGGCGTGGCCGGCACGTTCTCGTGGTACGCCACCGCCCTCGGGGTCCCCATCATCATGCCCGTGTCCGGCTACGTGAGCTCGGTGATCCCCGTCCTTCTCATGGTGTGGTTCGGCTCTATCCTTGAGCGCTGGCTCAAGAGCTGGATGCCGACTGCGCTCAAGATGTTCCTCGTACCGCTCGCCACGATGACGGTCTCCATCGTCTTGGGCTACCTCGTCATCGGCCCGGTGGCAACCCTCATCACCAACCTGCTGAGCGCGGCGTTCTCGTTCATCTTCCAGCTTCCCGTGGTTGGTTCCGTCCTGGGCAGCGCCCTGGTCGGCGGACTGTGGATGTGCCTCGTCATCTTTGGCTTCCACTGGAGCCTCATCCCCATCTCCATCATGAACCTAAACACCCTCGGCCACGACAGCGTGCTCGCCGCCACCATCGGCCACGGGTTCGCGCTCGGAGCGGTCATCTTTGCCATGTACCTCAGAAACAAGGACGAGCGCTTCCGCGGCATCGCCCTTCCCGCGATGATCTCCGCCTTCTTCTTCGGCGTCACCGAGCCGGGCATCTACGGCATCGCCCTGCCCAACAAGCGCGCATTCGTCGTGGCATGCCTGAGTTCCGCCGTTGGCGGCGCCATCGTGGGAATGACGGGCGCCCTCATGTACATCTCGGGCGGCCTCGGCGTCTTCAACCTGCTCAACTTCATCGACGGGACCCCTGGTGGCGCCGGGATCTCTCACATGATCTTCGCGATCATCGCCTCGCTCGTCTCTGCCGTCCTGGCCTTTGTTATCGAGTTCATCACCTACCGGCCCAACGACGAAGAGGAAGGCGCCCGCTAGCTTGCGCCTCTTCTCGACCAGCTCCATGTAATTGAGGAGCAGTTGAGGTGGGTGAGGGCCGAGGGCGATCAAGGTGGCCGCCCTCGGCCCGGGACAACCTGCCAGAAGGCGTTTAGCTTTCTCGGGCGGCGCTGAAATGAACTGCGCCCCGATACTTGGACGGGTCAATTAGCGGCCTATGCCGCACATGGGGACTGATTCCGGAACTCCTCCGGGGTCAGCCCCTTTTGCTTAGCCCGCCTCCTCCTCTTGTTCCAGTGAACGGTATAGGCTTCGAGGTCCCGCTTGAACTCCTCGAAGCTCCGCCACGTCCGGTTCCTGTAGAATTCGTCCTTCAGGCGCCCCGGCAGCAGCTCCGTCGCATGAGCTTGCTCTCGCACGCCGCCGGCCCCGGCCGGGTACGGGCACCCTTCGGCGCGCCCGTACCCCCTGTCGCAAAGCTCTGCTGCAAGAGTCCTCAGCGTGGCGTCGTGCCTGACTCTCCCGTCCATAAAGAAGCCCCCATTTTTAATGTTCAAGAAATGAGGGGGCGGTTCAATTTCGGGACGGGGATTAAATAATCATTCGGTGCAAATTGATTATTTAATCCCCGTCCCAGAAAAATCATCGGGCGTGGCCTTGGGCAAACAGTCTAGTTGCGCTTGAGGCGGACGACGGTTTCGCAGTGGAAGGTTTGCGGGAACAGATCGACCGGTGTGATCTTGACGGGGGAGAAGGTGCCTTCCTCGACAAAGCGCTTGAGATCGCGCGCCAGGGTGGCAGGGTCGCAGCTCACATAGGCGACATCGCGCGCACTCGTGCTGGCGATGAGGTCGATGGCCTCGGGCGCCAAGCCCGCGCGTGGTGGGTCGACCACCAGGACATCGGCGTCCTGGTCGGGGAACTCGCGCACGGCATCGCCGCCGATGACGTCGACGTTATCGAGCTTGTTGATCTCCAGGTTGCGACGCAGGTCGCGCACGGCCGGGCCGTAGGCCTCGACGGCGGCGACAAAGTCGCAGCGGCGGGCGAGCGGCAAGGTAAAGGTGCCGGCACCGCAGTACAGGTCCACGGCAAGCTCGTCTTCCTGCGGATCGAGCGCCTCCATAACGAGCTCGATCAAAATCTCGGCGCCCTTGGTGTTGACCTGGAAAAAAGACGGGGCAGACAAGCGCATCTGACCCTCGGCGATATTCTCGGTCCATGAGCCCTCTCCGGCGAGCATTTCGACCTTGGAGACACGGCGGGCCTTCTTTTCGCCCTTGCTCATCACGCGCACGACGCTCGTGGGATGAGCGGCGTCCGCCAGCACGCGGGAGACCTGCGAGCGCGGAAAAGAGCCTGTCGGCGTCCAGAGTGCGACCTCGAGTGCCTTGGTGCGGCGCGATGCGCGAATGCCCACGCGTTCGAGCCCCAAGTCATGGCTGCCGCTTAGATAGTTAAGTGCGCCGACGACCGATTTGAGTGCCTTCGGGAAGCGCTTATCGAACAGCGGACACATATCGACGGTCACGATTTTGCTGGGGTCGACACCGTGCATGCCAAGGCGCACGCGACCGTTGACGACGGTCGGTTCGAGCTCGATTTTATTGCGGTAGCCCCAGTCGTCCTTGGTGTGGCAGATGGGCTGTACCAACTCATCGACCTGCTCAGGAGCGAACTTGCCGATGCGCTCGAGCGTGGAGCGCAGGTTTTGCTCCTTGGCGGCGAGCTGTGCCGTGCGTGAGAGATTGCCCCACGAACAACCACCGCAGATGCCCACGAAGGGGCAGGGGGGCTGAATGCGATCGGGGCTCGGCTCCAGAATCTCGGTCGTGCGGGCGCGCATAAACGACTTGCCGTCCTGCACGACCTCGGCTTCGACGGTGTCGCCTGCCACGGCGCCCTGCACAAAGACGGCCTTGCCGTTGTCGGCATGTGCCAGACCGTCGGTGCCGTACGTCATCGATTCTATGGTGAGCTTCATATTCCTGCCTGCCATTCGCGGTTTTGTTCGCAACCATGGTAGCAGGGAAAAGCGCCCCGTATCTGGGGCATTCCTCAAATACGGGGCGCTTTTACAAACGACTATTTCGTCTTGCCTGTAATGAGCGTCTTAAGACCCAGGCCGATCAGACCCAGGCCCATGCGCACGCGGCCGGGGCGATGGCGCTCGATGGCCTTGGTCTTGCCGGCGGGCTTATCGCGACGGGCGCTCGTCTCGGGTGCGGGCTTGATGACCTGCGGATCGGGCTGAGGTGCAGGTGCAGGCTCGGGCTCAATGACGGTCGCCTGGACCTCTTGGACCTTGGGTGTGGCCGGCTGCGGCTCAGGAGCAGGGGCGGGCTTTGCCTCGGCGGCGGGCTCCGGAGTCGCAGTAGCGGGCTCGGGCGCTTTCTCCACGGCGGGCTCTGCGGCAGCCTCGGGCTCATTCACCAGGGGAGCTGCAACCGCTTCCGGTTTGGCAGCTGCCCCGTGTTCAACCTCGGCCTGAATAGCTTCTTCGGCCACACGTTCCTTCTCCTGTGCGCGCTGCTGCGCGGCGGCCTCGGCGTTGCGATAGGCACGCTCCAGTAGAGCTTCCTGCGAGTTGAAGGGTTTCTCACCCTCTGCACACTCCACGGGGACCCAGGTGCCGTCGCTCGTGAGGCTGCGGGCCTTCACGTTGTCCTGCAGCTGCATGCCCATGCACTCGTGTACCAGGGCGCGGCAGGTGGGGTCGAGCACGGGGAAGGCAATCTCCACGCGGTGCTCGGTGTTGCGCGTCATCATGTCTGCCGAGCTCAGGTAAATCATGTCCGAGTCCACGCCGAAAGCATAGACGCGCGCGTGCTCCAAAAAGCGTCCGACGATGGAGCGGACATGCACGTTCTCGGTCTTGCCCGGAACACCGGGCTTGAGGCACGAGATGCCTCGGATGATCATGTCTACGCGCACGCCGGCACACGATGCCTCGGCGATCTTGTCGATAACCTCGCGGTCGGTCAGCGAGTTGAGCTTAAAGAACACGCGGGCGGGCTCGCCGGCAAGGGCGCGCTGGATCTCGCGGTCAAGCCCGCGCATGATGAGCGGTTTCAGTCCGACGGGCGCCACACCCAGGAAGCGGTAGTCGCCGCGCAGGTTGCCCAGCGACAGGTTGCGGAAGAACAGGTTGGCGTCCTCGCCGATGCCGGGATGGGCTGTCATGAGCATAAAGTCGCTGTAGAGTTTGGCCGTCTTCTCGTTAAAGTTGCCGGTGCCCAAAAGTGTGAGGCGCGTTAGCGCCATGCCCTCGCGATAGGTGAGCTGGCAGATCTTTGAGTGGCATTTAAAGCCCTCGGAACCATAGATGACGGTGCAGCCGGCCTCTTCCAGGCGCTCGGCCCACTCGATGTTGTTCTGCTCGTCAAAGCGTGCGCGGAGCTCCATGAGCACCGTGACCTCTTTGCCGTTCTCGGCAGCATCGATCAGCGACTCGCATAGGCGGCTCTGCTTGGCCACGCGGTAGAGCGTGATGCGCAACGAGATGCACTCGGGGTCGTAGGCTGCTTCGTGCACCAGGTCCAAGAACGGGTTCATGTCCTCGTAAGGGTAGAAGAGCAGCTTGTCGTGCTGCAGCACCTGCTCGCGGATGGAGCGGGTCATGTCGATGGTGGGATTGGGCTGCGGCTTAAACGGCGTAAAGAGCAGCTCGTTGCGCAGGTGCTCGGGAATCTTGCCCTCAATGCCAAAGACGTAGCCCAGGTTGAGCGGGATATCGCAGGTAAAGACCGAGCGACGCGAAAGCTCGAGCGCCTTGCGGATAGTCTTGAGCGTCGCCTTCTCGAGCGATCCCGAGACCGCGAGCACTACCGGCTGCAGGCGCAGGCGCTTCTTGAGAATGCGCTTCATGTGCTGGCGGTAGTCCTCTTCCTCTTCGACGCCCTCGCCGTCCGGATCGATGTCGGCGTTGCGGGTGACGCGGATCAGCGCACGATCCAGCGGCTTATAGGAGCCAAAGCAGCTGTCCAGGCAGGCGAGGATGACGTCCTCGAGCAAGATGTAGGAGTAGGTGCCGGTGGGCGAGGGGATCTCGACCACGCGGTTCATCGAGGCGGGAATCTCGATAAGGCCCAGTAGGCTCTCCTCGTCGGTGGCGCCGTCCAGACCACAGGCCAGATAGAGCGCGCCGTTGCGCAGGTTGGGGAAGGGGTGGCGAGGATCGATGACCAGCGGCGAGATGACCGGCGACACGTAGGCCTGGAAGTAGCGGGTTACAAAGGTGCGCTCCTCGGGCGTAAGCGAATCGATGTGGGCGCGGTGAACGCCCAAGGTGTCGAGCTTGCCCTCGATGCTCTTAAAGATGGACTCCCAACGGGTAAGGAGCCCGGGCATTTCGGCCATGACAGCATCGACCTGTTCGGAGGCGGTCATATTGCTCTTGTTGTCGACAGGTTGTTTTTTGAGCTCCGCCAGATCGGACAGGCCGCCCACGCGCACCATAAGGAACTCGTCGAGGTTGGACTCGAAGATCGAGACGAACTTTAGTCGCTCGAATAACGGAACGGTTTCGTCGAAGGCTTCGTCGAGCACGCGGTTGTCAAAGCGTAGCCAGCTGAGCTCTCGGTTTTGCGTGTATGAGAAGTCGCGCGGCGGTTTGCGCAGCTTTGCGGCGGCTTGCTTCTTTTCGATTTTGCTCGGCATATGCATCTGTCCGTTCAGTCCCCACAGGGGACGGTAGCCTAACACTATTCACTATTGTCTCAATTTAGTCGACCTGTGGCACGGACGTATCGCGTGAACGGTATCTTTACCTACTTCTTACGCTGACAAGTCATAGGACTGACGCCCTGCTCGTCTGCAAGTGATCTATATCCACACTCAACTGGTACGTAAGTGTGAATAAGAATGATAGATAGCTGAATATCATTGAATGCAGGCGGAAACGTAAACAAACATCATTAATATACATAAAACCGATTTAGCTATGCAATTCTGAATCAAAAGTTTAGAGATGCAATTGCAAATGGTTTTTAGGAAAAAAGAGCGTTTACCTTAGAAAAGTTACTTTAGAACGCCGAAGTACATCATGGGGGAATCACATGCGATATACCGTTCATCGCACTTTGTTGACCGTTCGGGGGCGAGGTGGAATTGCGGGTGGAATTTGGATATAACTAGAGCTGTCAGCAAGCAGCGTCCGCTATGGAAGGGCGCTGAGAGATTCGGCCGAAAGGCCCGAAAGAAAGGTAGGAGGCCATGACGAAAGGTCTGCACGTGCCTTCCGAGATCGGCAAGCTCAGGAAGGTCTGCCTGCACCGTCCCGGCGACGAGCTCCTCAACCTGCCGCCCGACGAGCTCGAGCGACTCCTGTTCGACGACGTCCCGTTCCTGGAGGTCGCGCAGCAGGAGCACGACACCTTCGCCCAGATCCTGAGGGACCAGGGCGTGGAGGTCCTCTACCTCGAGAACCTCGTCGCCGAGGTGTTCGACCAGGTCCCCGGCGCCCGCGCCGAGTTCACCGACCAGTACATCGCCGAGGCCGGCATCCGCGGCCAGCACATGCCGCAGATCGTCCGCGAGAAGCTGGACTCCATCGAGGACAACCTCGAGTTCGTCAAGAAGACCATGGCCGGCATGACCAAGTCCGAGATCGACATGCCCCTCACGGCGTCCACGACCCTCGACTCCCTGGTCAACTCCGAGTCCGAGTCCGACCTGATCATCGACCCGATGCCCAACCTCTACTTCACCCGCGACCCGTTCGCGGTCATCGGCGAGGGCGTCAACCTCAACCGCATGTACTCGGTCACCCGCAACCGCGAGACCCTGTACGGCAAGTACGTCTTCAAGTACCACCCCGACTACAAGGACGTCTCGCTGTACTTCCGCCGCGACTGCCAGTTCCACACCGAGGGCGGCGACGTGCTGAACATCAACGAGAAGACCCTCGCCGTCGGCATCTCCCAGCGCACCCAGGCCGCCGCGATCGACGTCATGGCCCAGAACATCTTCTGGAACTCCGACTCCAAGGTCGAGCGCATCCTGGCCTTCGACATCCCGGTCTCGCGCGCCTTCATGCACCTCGACACGGTCTTCACCCAGATCGACGTCGATAAGTTCACGATCCACCCCGCCATCATGGGCACCCTGCGCGTCTACGAGCTGACCGCCGGCAAGAACCCGGGCGACGTGAACATCCGCCTGATCGAGGACACCCTCGAGCACGTCCTGGAGGACGCCACCGGCGTCGACCAGGTCAAGCTGATCCCCTGCGGCGGCGGCGACCCGATCGCGGCCTCCCGCGAGCAGTGGAACGACGGCTCCAACACCCTGTGCGTCGAGCCCGGCAAGATCTGCGTCTACGCCCGCAACACCGTCACCAACGACGTGCTGTACAAGGAGGGCCTGGACCTTCTCGTCGTGCCCTCCGCCGAGCTCTCCCGCGGCCGCGGCGGCCCGCGCTGCATGAGCATGCCCTTCTGGCGCGAGGACCTCTAGGGTCTTCTAGGACCCGTACAGGTCTTAATACATACATCTAGCTGCCATTAGATGTCTCCCATTGGGGCGGTGCGGGTTTTCGCACCGCCCCAATCTTGTATGAGGAACGTCAACACGATTGGATGACTGCTTTTGTAAGGAGCTTGGCCATGGACATCAAGACGATTGGCGTTGAGGAATGGCTCAACGTTTGGGAGAAGAGTGCCACGTGGGACATCGCCCAGTCGACGATCTCGTCGCTCACCATGGGCGAGCTGCGCGCGCTCGATGAGCAGGACGGCGCCACGTTCTACGAGCGCCTGGATCGCGAGAAGATGAACTACGGCTGGATCGAGGGCTCGCCGGAGTTTAAGGCCGAGGTTGCCAAGCTGTATCGTCGGGAGGTCAATCCCGATCACATTCTGCAGACCAATGGCTGCACGGGCGCTAACCTCAACGCCATCATGGCTGTGGTCGAGCCCGGCGACCATGTTATCGCCGAGTGGCCCACCTACGCGCCGCTCTACGAGATTCCGCGCACGCTGGGCGCCGAGGTCGAGTATTGGGAGCTTCGCGAGGAACTCGGCTGGAAGCCCGATATCGAGGAACTCAAGCGCTTGGTGCGCCCCAACACCAGACTCATCTGCATCAACAACGCATCGAACCCCATCGGTACGGTGCTCGATGCCGATATGCTCGGCCAGATTGCCGAGATCGCCCGTTCGGTGGGCGCCTACGTGCTGTGCGACGAGGTGTATCTGCCGCTTGAGAACACCGAGGCCTTTATGTCGATGGCTGACGTGTACGAGAATGCCATTGTCACCAACTCGGTGTCCAAGACCTATTCGACGCCTGCGGCCCGCGTGGGCTGGGTCGTGGCAGACGAAGAGATATCCAGCCGCATCCGCACCTATCGCGATTACACCATGATCTGCGGCGGCGTGTTCAACGATGCCCTGGCGACCTATGTGCTTGAGCACAAGGACAAGATCCTTGAGCGCAATCGCAAGATCGTGTTTGGCAACCGCGATATCGCGCAGGCTTGGATCGATACGCAGCACCGCGTTTCCTGGACGGCGCCGCAGGGCATGTCCACCTCGTTTATCCAGCTTGATATTCCCGAGGACGACGAGGAGTTCTGCAAGCGCCTGCTGTCCGAGAGGGGAGTGCTGCTGGTACCCGGCAGCCGCTTTGAGCTTCCCTGCGGCGCACGCCTGGGCTACTGCGCGAGCGAGGACGTTCTGCGCGAGGGCCTGAGGCTTTTGGGCGAGGCACTGGCGGAGTTCGATCGCTAGGATTCCGATGATCTTCGAGGGCCTTATCCAAATTAGCCGAAGATAATCGAAAACGGACCCGTTTCCCTAGTGAAGCGGGTCCGTTTTTCTATACCGAGAAGTCAAGTTGTTACAAATGGAGCCGTAAAGCGAGTCGGTATCCGCTGGGCCTTATACTGAGTTTCCGGTGAACGGTATCAAGCGTCTGGTAAACGGTAATTTATTTACCAGAAATGAATAGGACAAACTTTTTTCTGAATAAAAATGAAAATGGTTGAGACACGGTATGAACCGCTAATTCTATTCATAGCTTTATTGGAAATATGCAATATGAGGGTGGTTTAGCAAAGTTTAGTTCCATTTGATTTTAGGATTGAAAACGCGTTTAAGCACGTAAATACGCTTTATTAAGATGAAGTGTGCCATGCGTGAAGTATATGTGTATGCCGTTCACCCCCTATAAAAAACCGTTCGGGGGCAAGGTGGAAGTATGAGCTGATTTTGGATATAAATATGTCGTCAGCAATAACGCCTCACACGGAGGGGCGCTAACGAATCGGCCCTGACAAGGGCCCGAAAGAAAGGTAGGAGGCCATGACGAAAGGTCTGCACGTGCCTTCCGAGATCGGCAAGCTCAGGAAGGTCTGCCTGCACCGTCCCGGCGACGAGCTCCTCAACCTGCCGCCCGACGAGCTCGAGCGACTCCTGTTCGACGACGTCCCGTTCCTGGAGGTCGCGCAGCAGGAGCACGACACCTTCGCCCAGATCCTGAGGGACCAGGGCGTGGAGGTCCTCTACCTCGAGAACCTCGTCGCCGAGGTGTTCGACCAGGTCCCCGGCGCCCGCGCCGAGTTCACCGACCAGTACATCGCCGAGGCCGGCATCCGCGGCCAGCACATGCCGCAGATCGTCCGCGAGAAGCTGGACTCCATCGAGGACAACCTCGAGTTCGTCAAGAAGACCATGGCCGGCATGACCAAGTCCGAGATCGACATGCCCCTCACGGCGTCCACGACCCTCGACTCCCTGGTCAACTCCGAGTCCGAGTCCGACCTGATCATCGACCCGATGCCCAACCTCTACTTCACCCGCGACCCGTTCGCGGTCATCGGCGAGGGCGTCAACCTCAACCGCATGTACTCGGTCACCCGCAACCGCGAGACCCTGTACGGCAAGTACGTCTTCAAGTACCACCCCGACTACAAGGACGTCTCGCTGTACTTCCGCCGCGACTGCCAGTTCCACACCGAGGGCGGCGACGTGCTGAACATCAACGAGAAGACCCTCGCCGTCGGCATCTCCCAGCGCACCCAGGCCGCCGCGATCGACGTCATGGCCCAGAACATCTTCTGGAACTCCGACTCCAAGGTCGAGCGCATCCTGGCCTTCGACATCCCGGTCTCGCGCGCCTTCATGCACCTCGACACGGTCTTCACCCAGATCGACGTCGATAAGTTCACGATCCACCCCGCCATCATGGGCACCCTGCGCGTCTACGAGCTGACCGCCGGCAAGAACCCGGGCGACGTGAACATCCGCCTGATCGAGGACACCCTCGAGCACGTCCTGGAGGACGCCACCGGCGTCGACCAGGTCAAGCTGATCCCCTGCGGCGGCGGCGACCCGATCGCGGCCTCCCGCGAGCAGTGGAACGACGGCTCCAACACCCTGTGCGTCGAGCCCGGCAAGATCTGCGTCTACGCCCGCAACACCGTCACCAACGACGTGCTGTACAAGGAGGGCCTGGACCTTCTCGTCGTGCCCTCCGCCGAGCTCTCCCGCGGCCGCGGCGGCCCGCGCTGCATGAGCATGCCCTTCTGGCGCGAGGACCTCTAAGTCTTTCCGTTTCCGGTGCGGTCCCCCTACAACCGCACCGGCTTCGCCCGTTAAACGGGCAACACTGATACTTACGTAATTCATTTCTTCGAAAGGAATCGAACCATGGGTGTTAACCTCTCCGGCCGTAGCTTCCTCAAGCTTCTCGACCTCACCACCGAGGAGATCGAGTACCTGCTCAAGCTCTCCAAGAACTTCAAGGATATGAAGCGCGCTGGCGTTCCGCATCGCTATCTCGAGGGCAAGAACATCGTTCTGCTCTTCCAGAAGACCTCCACTCGTACCCGCTGCGCCTTCGAGGTCGGCGGCATGGACCTGGGCATGGGCGTGACCTACCTCGATCCGGGTTCGTCGCAGATGGGCAAGAAGGAGTCCATCGAGGACACTGCCCGCGTTCTCGGCCGCATGTATGACGGCATCGAGTTCCGTGGCTTTGCCCAGGACGACGTCGAGGAGCTCGCTGCTAAGTCCGGCGTGCCCGTGTGGAACGGCCTGACCACTGAGTGGCATCCCACCCAGATGCTCGCCGATATCCTGACCGTCCAGGAGAACTTCAACTACGACATCAAGGGCAAGACCCTCGTCTTCATGGGCGACTGCAAGAACAACGTCGCTCGCTCCCTCATGGTCGTCTGCTCCAAGCTCGGCATGAACTTCGTGGCCTGCGGCCCCGAGGAGTGCATGCCCGCCGACGACGTCATCGAGGCCTGCAAGCCCATCGCCGAGGCCAACGGTTGCACCATCAAGCTGACCACCGACGTCAAGGACGGCGTCACCGGTGCCGACGTTATCTACACCGACGTGTGGGTCTCCATGGGCGAGCCCGACGAGGTCTGGGCCGAGCGCATCGCTCAGCTCACCCCGTATCGTGTCACCTCCGAGGTCATGGCTATGGCCAACCCGGGTGCCATCTTCCTGCACTGCCTGCCCAGCTTCCACGACACCAACACCACCATTGGCGCCGAGAAGTGCGAGCAGTTCGGCATCACCGAGCAGGAGGTCACCGACGAGGTCTTCGAGAGCCCCGCTTCCAAGGTCTTCGACGAGGCCGAGAACCGCATGCACACCATCAAGGCTGTCATGTACGCCACGCTCAAGTAAGAGCATCTAGCATCTCGCTCGGGGTGTATTGCTGCACACCCCGAGCAGTTTTATCTGGTAATAATCTCGCATCAAGCGGCAGGCACGGCACGGAAGAGCCGCTTCTGGCGAGATCAGTAAATGATTTATGAAGGGGGGATGAGAACTATGACTGAGACCGCTAAGAAAAAGCGCGGTATGCCTTCATCGTTCACCATTCTTCTTGCTCTGCTGGCAATTGTCGCAGTGATTACCGTTATCGTCTCCGGCACGTCCGGCGGCGCGGTTACTGCCGCCCGTCTGAGCGATTTCTGCACCGCCCCGATTAAGGGCTTCGCTGACGCTCTGCCCGTCTGCCTCTTCGTTATGATCCTGGGCGGCTTCCTCGGTATGATGACCGAGACCGGCGCCCTGGACAACGGCATCGCCGTTCTGGTGCAGAAGCTTAAGGGCAACGAGATTATGCTCATTCCCGTGCTGATGCTCATCTTCTCCCTCGGTGGTACCACCTATGGTATGTGCGAGGAGACCGTTCCCTTCTACGCCCTGCTCGCCGCTACCATGATGGCTGCTGGCTTCGACCCCATGGTCGGTGCCGCTACCGTCCTGCTCGGCGCTGGCTGCGGCTGCCTGGGCTCCACGGTTAACCCGTTCGCCGTCGGCGCTGCCGTCGACGCTCTGACCGGCGTTGGCATTGAGGTCAACCAGTCCATCATCATCGGCCTCGGTGCCGTCCTGTGGATTGTCACTACCGCTATGTCCATCTTCTTCGTGATGAACTATGCCAAGAAGGTCAAGGCTGACAAGGGTTCCACCATCCTGTCGATGCAGGAGCTCAAGGACGCCGAAGAGGCTCACGGCAAGGCTGCTTCCGAGGTCCACAAGGAGGTCAAGCTCACCGGTCGTCAGAAGGGTGTTCTGATCGCCTTCGCCTTCACCTTCGTCGTCATGATCGTCGGCTTCATTCCGCTGGCCGACCTCAACGAGGGCGTCGCCAACTTCTTCGACGCTGGCGCTGTCTACGACGCCGACGGTAACGCCGTCGTCCAGGGCTGGTCTGCCCTGATCACCGGCCTGCCCATTGGCCAGTGGTACTTCGACGAGGCTTCCACCTGGTTCTTCCTCATGGCCGTCCTGATCGGTATCATCGGTGGCCTGTCCGAGAAGCAGATCGTTAACACCTTCATCACCGGCGCTGCCGACATGATGTCCGTTGTTCTCGTCATCGCCCTCGCCCGTGGTATCTCCGTCCTCATGGCTAACACCGGCCTCGATGTCTTCGTCCTCGACGCTGCCGCCAATGCCCTGGCTGGCCTGTCCGGCGTGATCTTCGCTCCCATGAGCTTCCTGGTCTACTTCGGCCTGTCCTTCCTGATCCCCTCGACCTCCGGTATGGCCACCGTCTCCATGCCCATCATGGGACCGCTGGCTGTTAGGCTCGGCTTCTCGCCTGAGGTCATGGTCATGATCTTCTCCGCCGCCATCGGTGTCGTGAACCTATTCACCCCGACCTCCGGCGCCATCATGGGCGGTCTCGCCCTGGCCAAGATCGAGTGGACGACCTGGCTCAAGTTTGCCCTTAAGCTCATCGTCGCGCTCTCCGTCGTCTGCGCCATCATCCTGACCGTCGCCTGCGTGTTGATCTAAGTACCCAACGGGTACCCCACGGAAACCTTGACGATCCTGTAGAGGATCACCTGGTCATCGTCTGTCCGGCGGGGTAAACCCACCGGTAGACTCCTACCTTTAGCCCCCTCCCGTTCCGTGCGCGGGAGGGGGCGCTCTTGTGTTCCGGCGTTTTACCAAACGCCGGAACCACTCGACGCTGCAAGCCCGCCAGAGCGAGCAAGGTGACGTTCAATCGTCGGGCATGGCCAAAAGGCCTATGCCCTCCTCTTTCACGTCACCTTGCTCGCTCTGGCGGGCTTTCGCTGACTTTTGCCCCACCTGCGGCGCTGCCATTGTTGCTGCAGGGGGACAGCTTGCTCGCTCTGGTGCCTGTTCGCTGTCCGTTCTCTGCCCGCAACGTTTCTGCTGTTGGTGCAAAGAGGTCAGATTACTTTGCGCCAAAAGGGGAAGTTGCGGTGGAATAGTTCCTGTTTGGCCGTCTTGAGGGGTTAAACGGGAACTATTTCACCGCAACTTATCGATGGCGTGTTTGGTTGGTGCCAGTTGATTGCTTGGGCGTTGGGGAGGGTCTGCTCCGTTATAATCGCCTAGAACATTAATTGGAAACGGGACGGGAGCCATACATGCGCCAGGGTTTCGACAACGCGAAGTATATCGAGCTGCAGGCTGCTCACATTAAGGAGCGCATCTCGCAGTTTGGTGGCAAGCTCTATTTGGAGTTTGGCGGTAAGCTGTTCGATGACTATCATGCGAGCCGAGTGCTGCCGGGTTTTGAACCGGACAGCAAGTTCCGCATGCTCAAGAGCATCGCCGACGATGTCGAGGTTATCATCGCGATCAACGCGAACCACATCGAGAAAAACAAGGCTCGTGGTGACCTCGGTATTACCTATGACGAGGATGTGCTGCGCCTGGTCGACCTGTTCCGCGGCAACGGCTTTGCCGTCGCGGCTGTGGTCATCACCCAGTATGCCGGCCAGCCCGCTGCCGATGTGTTCCGCAACCGCCTGAACGCGCTCGGTATTCCCGCCAAGCTGCACTATCCCATCGAGGGGTATCCGCACGATGTCGATCTGATCGTGTCCGACGATGGCTACGGCAAGAACGAGTTTGTCGAGACCACCCGACCGCTCGTCGTGGTCACTGCCCCCGGTCCGGGCTCGGGCAAGCTTGCCACCTGCCTGTCTCAGCTCTATCACGAGCACAAGCATGGCACGGCCGCCGGCTATGCCAAGTTCGAGACCTTCCCTGTCTGGAATCTTCCTCTGACGCATCCGGTCAATATTGCCTACGAGGCCGCCACGGCTGACCTCGACGACGCCAATATCATCGATTCGTTCCACCTTGAGGCCTACAACAAGACCACGGTCAACTACAACCGCGACGTCGAGGCCTTCCCGGTAGTCCGTGCCCTGATGGAAAAGATCCTGGGCAAGAGCCCCTACCAGAGCCCTACGGACATGGGCGTCAATATGGTCGGCTTTGCCATCACCGATGACGATGCCTGCCGCGACGCTTCCAAGATGGAGATCGTCCGCCGCTACTTTACCGCGGTCGAAAATGTGCGCCGTACCGGCGTGGGCGATGAGCAAGTCGACCGTCTCAAGATTATTATGAAGAAAGCCGGCATCGATAAGAACTACTCACCGGCGCGCTCGGCGGCCCTCACCGGGGAGCAGCTGACGGGTGGTCCCGTGGGTGCCATGGTCATGCCCGATGGCTCCGTGGTGACCGGCAAGACTTCCACGCGCCTGGGCGCCGCGAGCTCGCTCATCATGAATGCACTTAAGCATGTCTCGGGCGTCGACCTTGAGCTCGAGGTCATTAGCGATGAAGCGATCGAGCCCATCAGCAAGCTCAAGACGCATTTCCTGGGCAGCAAAAACCCGCGCCTCCACACCGACGAGACGCTTATGGCGCTGTCGATCACCTCGGCCACGAGTGAGACGGCCGCTCGCGTCCTTTCGGGCCTGGAGCAGCTGCGCGGTTGCGATGCCTTCTTTAGCGTGATTATCTCGCCGACGGACGAGACGGTACTGCGCAAACTGGGTATCAACGTGTGCTGCGAGCCCAAGTTTGAGCGCCGCGGTTTCTTCCATCGCTAAGTTTGAAGCACCGCGGTAATTGCATTGCATTTTGGCCGTATCGGGTTAGCGCCCGGTACGGCTTTTTGATCAATAAAGCGCCTATTTCGGCGAAAAATAGCTGTTTACCTGCCTAGAAACAATTTGAGCGGTATACAATAACCGTAACTGTTTCATCCTTAGCGGGATGCCGCATGATGGATATTACCTGCCATCGTGAGGTGTGTCGGTCGCGCACGGCGCGTTAGATGCTCGTGCTCGGTTTGAGGAGGCTGCTATGGCGGGCAAGGGTCGTGCGAGTGTCAACGATATGAAGCGTGTCGAGGTGCTGGTGTTGATGGAGATCGACCAGCAAACCGAAGACAATGGCGGGCCGTATGGTTTCTCGCGCAAAACGCTTGCCGAGCGCGTGGGGGTTTCGCCGTATCGTGCCCGCGCCGCAATCGATCGCTTGGATTCCGAAGGCATGATTGATGTCGTCTCGCGTTATAGCGACGACGGCGGTCAGCTTGCAAATGGCATTTGCCTCACCGAACGTGGCGAGTGGTATCTTGAGGGCGTCCGTACCGGCATGCTCGTTCAAGAAATGCTTGAGGACGAGGTTGCTGATCGATAGCAGCATGTAACCCTTGCCACAGCGACGCCGCCTGGGAAACCGGGCGGCGTTTTGTTTCAAGATTGAGAAATGCAATCGCACGCGAGAAAAATTGCGAACGGTCCGCGGCGCGAGTATTACAATGAAGACCCGTAAGATGTGGATAAACAACTTCTACGGGAAGCGCAGGTAACTCAATATGACCAAGCATGTGTTCGTAACCGGTGGCGTGGTTTCGTCCCTGGGCAAGGGTATCACCGCGGCCTCGCTGGGCCGTCTGCTCAAGTCGCGTGGCTACAAAGTAACGATGCAGAAGGCCGACCCGTATCTGAACGTCGACCCCGGTACCATGAGCCCCTTCCAGCATGGTGAGGTCTTCGTTACCGAGGATGGTTACGAGTCCGACCTGGACCTGGGTCATTACGAGCGCTTTATTGATGAGAACCTGACCCGCGATTCCAACTTTACGACCGGCGCCATCTATAAGAGCTTGATCGCCCGCGAGCGTCGCGGCGACTTTTTGGGCGGTACCGTGCAGGTGATTCCTCACGTCACCAATGCCATTAAGGACAAGTTCCGCCGCATCGAGGAGCAGACCGGCTCCGATGTAGTCATCACCGAGCTGGGCGGCACGATCGGCGACATCGAGTCGCAGCCGTTTGTCGAGGCCATCCGCCAGTACCGCAAGGAGGCCGGCCCCGAGAACGTCTGCTACATCCACGTGTCGCTCGTTCCCTATATCGCCGCCGCCCACGAGGTCAAGACCAAGCCCACGCAGCATTCCGTCAAGGAGCTCCGCAGCTTTGGCATCCAGCCCGATATCATCGTGCTGCGCTCCGACCACCATATCGATGACGCTATCCGCGGAAAGATCGCAAGCTTCTGCGACGTCGACACCGATTGCGTCTTTACCAACGAGGACTGCGCGAGCATTTACGATGTTCCGCAGCTGCTTGCCGAGCAGGACTTTGACCTGCGCATTTGCGAACGCCTGGGTCTGGATCCGCGTGAGCGCGACATGAGCGAGTGGAACGAGTTCCTGCGCAAACAGAATCACGCCAACCATCACGCCGACAAGGTGAAGATCGCCGTCGTGGGTAAGTACACGCAGCTGCCCGATGCGTACCTGTCGGTTATCGAGGCCCTGCACCATGCGGGCGTCTTCTACGATCGCCATGTGGACGTCCAGCTGGTCGACGGCGAGAGCCTCGACGAGCAGAATGTCTCCGAGGTTTTGGGCGACGCCTCGGGCATCCTGGTCCCCGGCGGCTTTGGCAAGCGCGCCCTGGAGGGCAAGATCCTCGCAGCCGAGTTTGCCCGTGAGCACAAGATTCCGTATCTGGGCATTTGCCTGGGTATGCAGGTGGCCGTGTGCGAGTTCGCCCGCAACGTCGTCGGCCTTGCCGGCGCCAGCTCCTCCGAGTTCGATCCGGACGGCCCGTTTAGCGTCATCGATCTGATGAGCTCGCAGGAGGACGTGACCGAGAAGGGCGGCACCATGCGCCTGGGCGCCTATCCGTGCAAGCTCGCCGCCGATACCCTTGCTCGCGAGGCATATGGCGAGGAGCTCGTCTACGAGCGTCACCGTCACCGCTTTGAGTTCAACAACGCCTTCCGTGACCAGCTCGAGGACGCCGGTTTGGTTATCTCGGGTCTGTCGCCCGACGAGCGCCTGGTCGAGATGGTCGAGCTGCCGCGCGACGTGCATCCGTGGTATGTGGCAACCCAGGCTCATCCCGAGTTCAAGAGCCGCCCGACCAACCCGCAGCCGCTGTTCCGCGAGTTCGTGCGCGCTTCGATCGGCCAGCACGAGGGTGTCGACCGTCTGCAGGTGACGCCCATGAACCTCGCTACGGACTAAGGGTGCCGGCGAATAAGGAACATACCGAAGCTACTCCCTCGTCGCTCGCCGTGGCGGCGGGGGAGTATCTCGATTACCTCGCGGTCGAGCGGGGTTTGGCGCGCAACACGATTGCGGCCTATCGTCGTGACCTGACGACGTACTGCGCCTATCTGGAGCGGGCGGGTATTGTGTCTTTTGAAGAGGTGACCCGTCAGGTCGTGGAGGGCTTTGTTGCCGACCGTCGCGATGGGGGCTATTCCGATGCCTCGGTGGAGCGTGCGCTTGCGGCCGTGAAGGGCCTGCATGCCTTTTTGGTGCGCGATGGGGCTGTAGCCCAAAATCCAACGGCGGCGTTGCGCCTGCCTAAAAAGGCTGAGCGTTTGCCGGAGTATCTATCGGTGGAGGATGTCTCGGCTCTGCTCGATCAAGACTTCCCCGAGGGCGAGATGGGCTTGCGCGACCATGCCATCTTGGAAGTGCTCTACGGATGCGGTTTGCGTGTGAGCGAGTTGGTGGGGCTCGATGTGGGCGATATCCATATTGACGATGGCTTTGTACTCGTTCGCGGTAAGGGCTCAAAGGAACGCCTGTCCCCGCTGGTGGGAAGCGCGGCGCGAGCTCTGATGCTCTATGTAACTGAGGGACGTTCTCGCTTGGCGGCCCATGCCCGCGGAACCGAGACCTCGGCGGTCTTTTTAAATAAGAACGGACGTCGTCTGTCGCGCCAGGGCATTCATGCCATCTGTGAGCGCTACGGGCGCCAGGTGGGGCTGGTGGGGCTCCATCCCCATACCTTGCGCCACTCCTTTGCCACCCACATGCTCGCGGGCGGTGCCGACCTGCGTGTGCTGCAGGAGATTTTGGGCCATGCCGATATTTCGACCACGCAGGTCTACACGCATGTCGACCGCACGCAACTGACCGAGGTCTATCTGGCGGCGCATCCGCTGGCGCATCGTTAACACATCGCTGGCCTGCATATTTATAGGTATTTGGGGACGGGCCCCAGATTGCTGCGGCGTGCTTTTGCGCGCGCATGGGCAATCTGGGGCCCGTCCCATTTTTCGCCACTTGTCGTCGCGGTGGTGGGCCGCACGTGCCTTGGGTGGGGGAGTTTGGGGGCGATGTGAACGGCGTGTAAAGGGACGTAAAAATCGCCTCAAGGTCAACTTGAAGGTTGAGGTTCGCGGGCGTGGTTCTACAGGTGGCATCCCGCTGTTGCTGTAAACACAACATATTGTGTTTTCGAACATATGCTTGGGGGTGTTTTGCAATATATGGTGGGTGGAGTAGTGGGGCGGGGTGGGGG